>NZ_JAIOSW010000223.1 GCF_021107415.1 Desulfobacula sp. | reverse complement strand
CTTTGAAAATCTAAATATTTTCTTGTTCAAAAGCCAAAACATATACTTTGCAAATGGGAACAAATTGAATTAATAGATAAAAAATCAGATGGTTGATAAAATCCAACCGTCATTTGCGGTCATAGGTTTAATCGGTTCTAATCTGAAACTTAAAAATCTGTCTATACAATATCTGGTACCCCTGAGTTTTTTAAAAAACCCGGACTGGTGAAAGAAACCCTCGCTAAATTATCGGATTTGACTCCTGGTTGATTATACATCATTAAACGCTAGAAATCTGTTGTAAAAATTAATCTAATACTCCTTTGACACTGAATATTTTCTTTTTTAAAAAGAAGAAAATGGAGTCTGAATTGTATTTGCAATGGGTTGCAATTTGCTGTAATGTTATTTTAATTGAATTGACCGGAATACCAGAAGTGTTCTAGTAATTTTACGGTTTGGGGAGAGTGCAGACTATGGCAAGTATTCTGCGCTGGTGATCAAACTTATTTTTCATGAATACTGTTTGGGTTGTTAAGTTTGGTGAGGTTTATGGCTAATGCAACTCAACTTTCTGACTGGTCGAGATTTAAGGGATACCCATTAAATTCGATGTATAAAAAATAATGGAGAATTTATCCATTTAGTTTTGCTTTTCCCATATAGTTTAACACTCGATCATTTTTTTTTGTTTTATAAATCTCTATCTGGTGTGCTGAATTTTATTGAATTTGCCGAAATATCAGCTTTTTGTATTTTTGTTTAAATTGTATATGTTATTTTTACTCGCTCATTTAGGAGATTATTATGGTTAAATGGATCCCTTCTAAAATAGGGGCGAAATTGTTGATAACTTTTTCACTTGTGTTGATGTTATCAATGATTTCTCTGATTTTTATTGCGACAAAACAGGTCGCTGAATTTGGAGAATTCTCGTTCTCTATAAATGAGGCAAACATCAGGGATAAAGCAAACGCTTTTCTGGCTCGTATTGCACATGAGCAGGCCCTGCGATATGAAAGTACTTTTCAAAAGTTCGCTTCTTCTTCAACTTTGATAGCGAAACAGGCTGCTTTTTTCCTGGAAAATATGGCCTTATTTGAAAAAAAACCTTTCAAACCTGACGAGAAGCTGGTCATCCATTCTCATAATGAAATATTTTCAAATAATCGTTCCGCAAGAACAATGGTATTATATTGGGGTTCCCCTACCATGACACCAGAAATCAATGAGCAAATCAATACACTTTCCCACATTGATTCTCTCCTTGAAGCCGCTAAAGAGGAAAATCCCGAAAGCGTGGCCTGTTATGTCGTCACCGAGCCCGGTATTGTCCGTTACTATCCCAACATTCATGGTGTGGAAAAGCTTCCTCCAACAACAAAATTTGATATAAGAAATGCAAACTGGTATGTAATTACAAAACCGGAAAATAACCCTGAACGTAAGACCGTATGGTCGAATATCTATCTGGACAGTGTCGGCAATGGGTTATTGACAACTGCGAGCACCCCAGTTTACAGTAAACAAGGACAATATCTCGGTGCAGCCGGGGTTGACGTTACTCTGGATGTCATTATGAACGACATCCTTGGGGAGATACCATCATGTTACAAGGTACAAAGTCAGTTTTCATTTCTTATTGATAAGCAAGGCAGGCTCATTGCCTTCTCACAGGAATGTCTGGATATGTTTGAAATCAAAACAGACCAGGACAAACTAGTGGATGCCACGGTTGTACTAAAATATAGTCTGCTGGACTCTTCCAACGTGGAAATCAGAAAGGTAGGCAAAAGTATGATTGAGAAAAAATACCAGGTTTCCCGGGTTGTTCTAAATGGAAACCCATATATAATTTCATCTCATTTCATGCCTTCAACCGGATGGCGTATAGGAACTGTAGTAGCGGAGTCTATTATTTTTGCTTCTGTTCTAGAAACTCGCAACACACTGGAATTAACCGTTGAGAAAATGACTCACAAGTTTACTCTGATAACGATCTTGTTTTTGATAGTCTCGATAATTGTTGTAGTAATACTCTCTATTATAAATTTTATCAGGCCCTTAGGTAAGCTTTCTAAGTGGGCTTTGCGTGTTAAAGAAGGAGACCTAACAACTCATGTCGATATACATACAAAAGATGAAATGGGTTCTCTTGCCCAATTATTAAATAGTATGGTTGATACTTTGCGAGAAGCCAAGGCGTTGGAAAAGGAATATACCCAAACGCTTGAGGAAAAGGTGAAAGATAGAACCCAGGAAATAATAATAAAAAATGAGGATCTGAAAAAAACCCTTCAAGAGCTCAAACAGGAAGTTTCAGACCGCCATACGGCGGAGCAGGCACTACGCTCAAGCGAGGACAAATTCTCAAAGGCATTTCATAATTCCCCTCTGCTGCTAACCATCAGTGATATAAAAACTGGCACTTACCTTGATGTCAATGACAAATTTTCTGAAGTATCCGGTTTCACCAGAAAGGAGGCAATCGGAAAAACTGCCATCGAGTTAGGCTGGATTTCACAGGAAGATAGAAAGCGACTGAAGAAAGCACTGGGGACATCAGGGTACGTAAGCGGGATGGATTTCACATTTTTGAAAAGAAACAAACAGGCGATTCACTGCCTGTATTACGGTGCATTGATTACAATAGATGATCAGCAAAGGCTGCTCTCAATCGCCCAAGATATCACCAAGTCAATGCTTGCAGAAGAAAAAAGGAAAAAACTCGAAGCCCAACTTCAGCGTGCTCAGAAAATGGAGGCCATTGGCACTTTAGCAGGTGGTGTAGCTCATGACCTCAACAACGTTTTGAGTGGTATAGTAAGTTATCCAGATTTGTTATTGTTGGATATTCCCGAAGAGAGTCCCCTTAGAAAACCTCTTTTAACAATCCAGGAATCGGGACAGAAAGCTGCTGCTATCGTACAAGACTTGCTGACACTTGCAAGAAGAGGGGTTGTTACTACTGAAGTTATAAACTTAAATCAAATTGTGAATAGCTATCTTAATTCTCCAGAGTATAAAAAGCTAAAAGAATTTCATCCTGACGCTAAAATTGAAAGCGATTCTGAGATGAACTTACTAAATATTATGGGCTCATCTGTACACCTGTCGAAAACTGTAATGAATCTGGTTAATAATGCAGTAGAGGCAATGCCTGAAGGCGGAAATATCTTCATATCAACGCAAAGTAAATATATTGATAAACCAATAAGAGGTTATGATGATATAAAAGAAGGGGATTATATTATCCTTTCAGTATCAGATTCTGGGATAGGTATTTCATCAGAGGATTTAGAAAGAATATTTGAGCCTTTTTATACGAAGAAGGTGATGGGAAGAAGCGGAACAGGACTCGGCATGGCTGTGGTGTGGGGAACGGTAAAAGATCATAAGGGATATATTGATGTTAAAAGCACTGAAGGAAAAGGAACAATATTTACCCTTTATTTTCCCGTATCCAGAAAGGAAATAACAGGAAAAGAGAAAACCTTGCCCATGGAAGAATACATGGGAAGGAAAGAGACAATTTTGGTAGTGGATGATGTAAAAGAACAGCGTGAAATTGCATCACGGATACTAAAGAAGTTGGGTTACTCTGCTACATCAGTTTCAAGCGGTGAAGAAGCGGTTGATTACATGAAGGATAATTCAGCGGATCTTTTGATATTGGATATGATAATGAACCCTGGGATTGATGGGCTTGAGACATATAAAAAGATACTTGAATTACATCCCGGCCAGAAAGCAATAATCGCAAGTGGATTTTCTGAGACAAACCGGGTCAAGGAAGCTCAAAGACTTGGTGCAGGAAAATACATAAAAAAACCTTATACAATGGAAAAGATAGGAGTTGCCGTTAAGAAAGAATTGGATAGAAAAGACTTGTATTCATAACGCTGCTTTTTTAATGCACGGCCAGATCATGGAGCATGTACGAGAACTTCGAAAAAAACTTCAAACGATTTGTTTAACAGAAAATCAAGGGCTGCCTGGGAGAAGGATACAGGTGGAAAATCTATCAGTGAGAGTGCTGCAGAAAAAGCTTGTTTTATAATGAAGAACCATGTACCTGTATTTTTGCCGGAAGGGGTAATGGAAAAAATGGATAAAATTCTTATGGAAATTAAAGGATTTTCAATGGAGGGTGGATCGGACGGGATCACATGGACTCTAAATCCATGCAGCCGGGTGCGACTCCCGGGCTCTCCGCCATTTGAAATAATTCAAATTGAATGATGAATGGTATCACAAGAAAAACAAAAAAAGACCGTTAAAAAACGATATTATCGAAAAAGAGTACGGATTTTCAATTTGATCGATAAGATAAAGCTGTGGCCATCCCGAACAGGACAGCTTCACGGGATTCGTTCAATAGAAATCATGGGCGATACGGCCAGGCTTACAACCCATTGCAGCAAGGAATTTATCATTAATAATTCTTTGAACAGCCGGGCCGGAAGATGGTTGAGAAATAAATGGTTTGTCCGGGTGTGTCCGGAATGCCGGGTTCCGGATTGGAAACTTGAAAAGTATTCTTCGACATTATTTAAGCGGAACCAGGGATCCATGTTGATAAAAAATCAAAAGCCTGTAGAGCAAACAACCAGAAAAAAATAAAAATGTCAGATTTTAATTTACCCCGGATTTTAAATCGTTTGCAAAAGGGTCATCCTGTAGAGAAAAACGAAATAAAATATCTTCTCGGGCTTTCAGATCCTTCCGACATCAGCCTGCTTTTTACGACAGCCAGAAATGTCAGGCTCAAATTTTTTGGAAACAAGATTTTTCTATATGGATTTTTGTATTTTTCCACGCACTGTCGAAATGACTGCAGGTTCTGCCAGTACAGAAGATCTAATACAATGCTTCCCCGATATCGAAAAACAAAAAAAGAGATCCTGATTGCAGCCGGGGAAATGGCTGATGCCGGGGTGCATCTCATTGATCTGACCATGGGTGAGGACCCGGAACTGTATTCTTCAGGTAAACCAGGATTCAAATCATTCGTCGGCATGATCAAGAGTGTCCGGGAAGAGACAAAACTTCCCGTAATGATTTCTCCGGGTACCCTGCCGGAAAAAATCCTTGTAGAGATTGCAGAGGCGCAGGTCACCTGGTATGCCTGTTACCAGGAGACACACAATCCAGTCCTTTATAAATACCTGCGCCAGGGTCAGGATTTTAAAAAAAGACTGGCCAAAAAAGAACGGGCCAAACGCCTTGGGATGCTCATTGAAGAAGGCATTCTCACAGGTGTGGGAGAAACTATAGATGATCTGGCCGACTCCATTATATGGATGAGAGGCTTTCCTGTGGACCAGGCCAGAGTAATGACATTTGTTCCCCAGGCAGGTACTCCCATGGCCAAAATCATGCCCCAGGATAATTTAAAGGAACAAATCGTCATCGCTGTCATGCGTCTTGTCCTGCCGGATCGGCTTATTCCGGCTTCATTGGATGTTGGCGGGCTTGACGGCTTAAAAGCAAGATTGGAGGCAGGTGCCAATGTGGTGACATCTATTGTTCCTCCCCAAAAAGGCCTTGCAGGGGTTGCCAACCATTGTCTTGATATTGAAGATTCCCGAAGGACCCTGGACCATATTATACCCATTCTGAAAACCTGCGGGCTTGCACCGGCCATGCCAAAAGAATACCAGGTATGGATAGAAAACAGACAGAACGCATTGACCAGATCCTCAAGCAGGTCCTCTGCAGAGAAAAAGAAAAGAACATGATGATTGCGGTTATCGGAGGCAAACTCCAGGGAGTTGAAGCGGTTTATCTGGCTCAAAAGGCGGGTTGGAAAACCCTTGTCATTGACAAGAATCCTGATGCACCCGCAATTGGATTATGTGATTGGTTCCTGGCATTTGAGTTCAGTCTTGAGCACCCGGTGCCGGCAGACTGTCCTAAAGTGGATATTATCCTTCCGGCAATCGAGGATATTGAGGTGTTGACTGCGGTAAAGACCTGGGCTACGATGAAAAATATTCCCCTGGCTTTTGATCTGGATGCCTACGGGATCTCAAGCTCCAAGCTAAAATCCAATGCTCTTTTCAGAAGAATGAATCTTTCTGCACCAAAGTCCTGGCCGGGTTGCAGCTTTCCTGTTGTGGTCAAACCGGATCGGGCAAGCGGCAGTCAGGGTGTAGAAGTGTTTAAAGATGCAAAAGCACTCTTTTCCAGGTTTTCAAACCAATTTTCAAATTGGCAGAAGTTGGATGATATGGTTATACAGCAATATTTGGAAGGCCCATCCTTTTCCATTGAAGTTGTGGGAAGCCCTGGAAAATACCAGGCCCTTCAGGTCACTGACCTTAGTATGGACAAAGCATATGACTGCAAAAGGGTCACAGCTCCCACGCAACTGCCGCCTCATCAAACAGGCAGGTTTAAGGAAACGGCTCTTGCCATTGCAGAAAAGATTCATCTTACGGGAATCATGGATGTTGAAGTAGTACTCAATAATAATGAACTCAAATTACTTGAAATTGACGCCAGGCTTCCTAGCCAGACACCAATGGCTGTTTACTGGTCAACCAGAATCAACATGGTTGAGATGGTTGGTAATCTGTTTTTAAATAAAAACAGTGCAGGCTTTGAACAAAAATGTGAGCGTTTTATTATTGTTGAGCATCTCCACGTTTGCGGGGCTGATTTAGAAGTCTGTGGAGAACACATCATGATCCAGGATGGTCCGTTAACACTGCAACCCGATTTTTTTGGTGCCAATGAAGCCATTACAAGTTATGCCCCGGGAAAAAAACAATGGGTGGCCACCCTGATATTTTTCGGTAATACTTATGAAGATGTGACAGCCAGAAGACAAAACTGCTATGAACAGATTAAGGAGCAGATCCATTGACCCGTTTAAAAACCAGTGATATCAGCAATATTTCATCTCGACTGCAGACATATAACCGGGAACTTTTGATCAAAACAGGGCGGACACTTCTGGGCATTGCCTGTCATGCCTATGGTAAAGATGAAATCCGGATAAAGCACAGGATTAAATCTTTTTCCATTCATGTAGTGCCGGTTACAGCCGGCCAGGGCATTATTACAGATTTTAGTGAAACCGTTACGGCCATACTTCAGTTTTTAGGATTCAATGCTCTGGTATCTGATAAACCTGACACATCCGGTGTTGCACTGGCCTTTGAAAACAAGGCAGATGCCATCATGATGGCCGATGACCACAGGTTCGTGGGAATAAATTTAAAAACCCGATCTGTGGCAGATAATTCCGAGGCAACCGGCAGGGTTTTTGCCGCAGCACTGGATCTTATGGCCAAAGAAATTAAAGACCGGGAAGTTCTGGTTTTAGGATGCGGCCCGGTTGGAGAATCAGCCGCCCGAACTCTTTTATCTTCAGGGGCGCAGGTGGCTTTATGTGATATTTATCTTCCAGCCGCCAGGTTGTTGAAAGAGAGGCTTTGCCTGTATCCGGGTGGTAATAAAATAGTCATTGAAGAGGATGTAAATATTGCTCTTTCAAGTTATCGGTATATTATAGAAGCCACACCGTCTGCAGACACAATCCCGGACGAACTGATATCTGATCATACGCAACCACTGCTGCTTGTTGCAGCTCCGGGCGTACCTTTGGGGATTTCTAACAATGGTTGCAAAATCCTGAAAGATCGTCTTATATATGATAAACTGGAACTGGGTGTTGCTGCCATGGCAATTTTTCTTCTTTTATAAGAGAAGAAACTGAGAGACTATATTGAATGATTTAACATGGACCCCAACCCAACAGTGACATCGGCAATAGCCATTGCCATTGCCAAGTCAGTCTCGTAAGAAATGCTCAACAGCACCCGGTGGCAGCCTTTCATTTATTCCCTCCTGCCCGGGTTTGTCCGGCCGGGATACCTTTCTGCCAGAGGGCCAGCGCTTCCCGGGCGATCATCAACTCTTCATTGGTGTGCACCAGGACCACATCCACGTTGGAAGCTTTACTGCTGAGGAGGCAGTCTTGGGCCCCGGTCCCCTCATTGCGAGTCAAGTCTAAGTCTAACCCCAGAAACCCCATGCCCTTCAGGATCATCTTCCTGATTAAAGGCGAGTTCTCCCCTATGCCTCCCGCGAAGGCCACCAGGTTGATCCCACTTTCTTTGCAGATACAGCATCACACCAGGGTCCAAATTTCCGCAGCGGGTACCCATCATGGCTCCTTCCAAAGGGGTCATGCCCATGCTGGTATCCACTGAACGGCCGTTCTGTACAGCGGCTACAGTCACGCCATTGCCTATATGGCATATCACCAATTTGGTTTGGGAAAGTTTTTGCCCGGCCAACTCGGCTGCCCGAGAGGCCACATAGCAGCAGGACGTGCCGTGAAAGCCGTATTTGCTGTTGGTGAGCATATTCATTATGGCCTTAAGTCCCTGTCGATGATCGGGCCGATTTAGCACGGTGCTAAATTTATGCTTCGGACTTTGGTACTCCAGCACGGCATCGGGGCTGCCCAGGCAGCTGATTGTTTCTCCAGCCAGGGATTGCGGTTCCTCAAGCCCGTTGGCCAGAAATACGCGGTACTTGATGGAGGAACTGCCGCAGTTGATGACCAGTATCTTCATGACATAGCTTTTACCGCTACCATCAGGCTTGCTCCAACCACGTCCTCTGCAGTAGCTCCGCGGGACAGATCGCTGACCGGCCTGGCAAACCCTTGCAGCACAGGCCCGAAACTGGCAGCACCCGATAGGCGCTGAACCAGCTTGGCGCTGATATTCCCCGAGTTCAGATCAGGAAAAATCAACACATTGGCCCGGCCGGCCACCAGGCTTTCAGAATCCATTTTTTTTAAGGCCACGGATTCAAACAGCGCGGTGTCAGCCTGCATCTCACCATCGATAAGAAGATCCGGAGCCTTTTGACGCGCTAAATTTGTGGCTTTGACCACTTTATCCACCATGGCATGGCTGGCGCTGCCTTGAGTGGAAAAGGAGAGCAGAGCCACACGGGGTTCCCATCCAAGGAGATCCCGGGCGCTATGGGCAGTGCTTATGGCAATATCCGCTAATTGTTCCGGATCAGGATCAGGATTGACAGCAGGGTCCGCAAAAATGATTCGGCCATCTTCTCCTCCCCCAAAGCCCGGCACCTCCATGAGGAGAAAGCTGGAAGCCAGGCTTATACCGGGCTGAAATCCGATCATCAGCTCACTGGCCATTATTACATCCTCGGTAGGATGAGCGATGCCGGCCACCATTCCACCGGCATCCCCGTTTTTTACCATCATAGCCGCAAAGCAAAGTGGCTGAGTTACAATCTTTTTACCCACGGTCCGTGGCATATCACGCTCCTGGCAGTATTGCTCTATATATCGCTCTAGTTCGGGCGAAGAGGAAGGATCGATGATCTCCCGGGGGAGTCGGCCGTTGGATTGCGCCTTTGTTCCCTTTTGCATGACTTTGCGATTGCCCAGCAGGATGGGCCGGGCCAGGCCCTGTCCTGCCAGTTTGCGGGAGGCCTCTTGAATTACGGGGTTTTCACCCTCTGGAAAAACGATGGCAGCAGGTGATTTTTTAGCCTTGACGGCCAGATATTCCATTACATTCATATTTGTCTCCCTTGCTCTTGCAACCGATACTCACTGCCTGGCGCAGACCATTTCCAGTACATCGGCGATGGTTTTGGGTCTGCGTATCTCAAAGTTGTCAATCTGTACGCCCAGTTGGTCTTCCAGCAGAGCGGCCAGTTCGATACGGCGCACTGATTTCATGCCCAAATCCTCTGCCAGCCTTAATTCAGGACTCATATCTGCCGGTTCCTGTTTGACTATTTTAGCGATAATTTCACGCACCACTCGTGTTGTGTTATCCATGGTGTTCTCCTTATGCCTGTTTAAAGGCCAGGATGTTCAAGCCATCTACCTCTAAAATATCCGGAACCACATCCACCGGGTCTGCCTCGAAAAATTCCTTAAGGGTCACAGGGTCGATGGACACCCCGGTAATGATTGCCTGCAGGTACACATCCTCTTCGAGTTTGATGTGACCATATGCGTAAGGTGCAAGGTCGTTAAAACGGGGATTGGGCGGCGGGGCCATGCCATGGGAAATATAAAGCAGCTTGCCCCTGCCGGAGAGTTCAACCCAGTCCTGCTCAAAGCTGCCACATGAATCACATGCAGTGGTGGGGGGAAAAGTTACCTCTCCACACTGGTCGCATTTTTTGCCCAAAAGTTTGCCCTTGCCAAGTGCATCGTAATAGAGTTTGATAATTGAATCAGTCATTTCTATTTACCTCCTTCCAACACCAGAACGGTGCTGATCATAGCGTATCCGTGTGTATGGACTACCGCAGTCCTGGGCGGGTTCTGGATTTGCCTGGGACCGGCTTGCCCCCGTATCTGCTTAACAGCCTCGTAGGTGTCTGAACCGGCGCTGGCAGCCCAGGCGTGGCCAAAGGCATGACGACCGCCGTGAGTACTCATGGGTTTGTCGCTATCAAAACGCAGGCGGCCCTCCTCGGCATATTTAAGGCCCTGGCCTTGGGGCAGGTATCCAGCCAGTTCGGCCACGCAGATGCTCATTATGTGGGAGCAGTCGTGGGTATGCAGATAGTCGATATCATTGGAACTGATGCCGGACATCTCGTAAGCCTTCTGAAAGGACTGCTGATCAATGGGCATTACAGTGGGGTCATCGGTATACCAGGGAAGGTCCATTACGCTGATGCCGAAGCCCTTGAGCGCCACCGGTTTGGAAGCACCGGCCACAGATTCTTCGGGCCTGCCCATCACGATTGCCGAGGCACCATCGGCCGGGGTCACCACGCTGTAGAGCCGCGAAGGCCAGGCAACGTGTGGGTTGTACCGGGAAGTCCAGAATTCCCACGGATCATCGAAACCCAGCTGTTTGGCCTCATCTTCCAGGGTCTGCTGGCGAATGGCTTTGGGATTCATGGAGCCGTGCAGGCGGCGGGTGCGGCACAGCTCAAAGAGTCCTCGTTCCAACTCATCAAGGCTTATGCCATGTTTGCGGCAGTAGGCCAGGGCATTGAAACCATTGTAGGTTGGGAAGATGTCATAGCCCTGGGGCACGCTATATGCCTGGTTGACGCAATGGTCGGTCCAAAGCCACATCTCCTCTGTGGGTATGATGTCCCTTTCAAACGGACTCAATTTCTTGGGCTGACTTTGGGTCGACTCCAGACCTACCACCAAAACCTTGTCGTAAGCTCCGGAGGCGATGCCCATGGCGGCTATGGAGACTCCCACGTTGGTTGTGGAGCAGGCGGCATCGAAATGCACGCCGGCTTTAAATTTGGTGCCCAGCCAGTTGGTGAGCTGGCTGTAGGTAGCCGGCATCTGTGAGGTCTGCATGGTCACATTGCCTACGAAGACCGCGTCTACATCCTGTGGTCCCAGACCGGCATCGGCCAAGGCCTCACAGGCAGCCTCCGCGGCCAGTTCCTGCAGGCTGAGTCCCTTTATTTCCGGCGTTTCCAATAAATTACCAAACCGAGTGCATCCAACGCCCAGAATGCTTGTCGGTTCCTTTAATTTGTTTGCCATTGTCTTGCTCCTTTGTTATTTCCCATAAATCCCGTTTGGGGATGTTGGCCTTGCATGGCGCTCTCCTTTGCTTGGCCGAAAAAGCCCTTGACATTGAGTACAGGGGCAACGTATTTAGTAAGATATGATAATTAAAGGAAATAATCTTGTTTGACCGTGCAGAAAAACTTGACAAAAAGTGCACAGGACGGACTGGCACCCAATCCGACAGCCAAAGAATCCAGCCACTAATGTCCCACCCTAACGATCTTTTTTGCCAAAACTGGTCCACCAGTGACTTTCGTCCCAGGGAACGCTTCGATGCCTGGCAAGCGGCGCTGAACGACTCACATCTTAGCTGGACCTTGCAAAAGAATCAAAAGACAGGCTTTTCGGCTAACCTCCAGGTTAGCAAATTATCCGATCTGCAAGTGGTACGCTGCATGTGCCAGCCCTGCAGCGGGTACCGCAAAAGCCGGGAGATCGCGGCTGGCAGGCTGGCTTATTATGGTCTTTTGCTAATATACAAAGGAAAAGAAGAGGTGGCGACAGGATCACGGACAGCACTTCTGGGACCGGGCAATATTCTGTTATGGGACTCTACTGAACCTATACATTTCAAGCTGCACTCACCAGTGCACAAAATTACTGTTCTGGTACCGCAAAACCGGATGCATGACGCTCTGCCGCAGGCCCACCGCCTTATAGGCAAAGCCATGGACTGGCGGCACGGGCTGGGAGCTGTGGCTGCCTCCCATATCACTGCCTTGTGTTCTCAGGCTTCCCATATCAACCATCTTCAAGCCCACCCCGCTGCTGAGACCACTTTGGAGCTTATCGCCACCAGCCTTGGCAGTCAGCAGGCCCAAGCTGGAGAGACTGCCCGGGCGGAATTCATTGATAGAATCAAAAACCATATTGAAAGCAACCTGGATGACTTGGAGTTAGGACCACAGACCCTGGCGGAGCGATTCAATATTTCCATACGCTATCTGCACCTTTTGTTTTCAAACGAAGACCGAACCATCTCCCGATGGATTCTGGAGCGCCGTTTGGAAAGGTGCCGCCGTGATTTGGTGGTGACCGGCCCCCATAAGAATATTACCGAAACGGCTTTGGCATGGGGGTTTAATGATGGGGCTCACTTCAGCCGGGTTTTTAAAAAGCGATACAAGGTCAGCCCTCGTGAATACCGACTGAGCAAAACCCGATAGGAGACTGTCTTGAATGATTTAACATGGACCCCGACCCAGGTCAGGAGACTTAAAGAACTGGGAGTAGACCTGGAAAATCTTCGCGCTGATTTTTCCACGCCTGTTGAACGGAACAAATTATTCCAGCAGATTGAAAAAAAACAGGTTAAAAAAGAGAAAGCAAGGTTAAAAGAATTACTCACAAAGGCAGGAAAGACTAAAATAGAGACTCTGGCTGATGATCTGACCTGTGTGCTGAATCAGCAGGGTTTTGTCAGGGTTGCCACACCTATTATTATATCAAAGTCTGCTTTGGCAAAGATGACGATTGATGAAGATCACCCCCTTTCCAGACAGGTGTACTGGATAAACGAAAAACAATGTCTAAGGCCCATGCTGGCACCCAACCTTTACAGTTTAATGGTTGATTTCAATCGGCTGAATCATCGGCCAATCCGATTTTTTGAAATCGGTTCCTGCTTTCGTAAAGAGTCTGACGGTTCCAGGCATAACAGTGAATTTACCATGCTGAATCTTGTGGAGATGGGGCTTGCCAAAGAAAAACGGCATGACAGGCTAAAAGAACTGGCAGCCATTATAGCAAAGACAGCAGGGCTGAATGATTTTAGATTTGAGAATGAAGAGTCCACTGTCTATGGAACCACTCTGGATGTTGTGGCGGGTCCTGCAAACATTGAAGTCGCTTCCGGAGCCATGGGACCGCATCCCCTTGATGCAGCATGGGGTATTACAGATACATGGGTGGGGATTGGGTTTGGCCTTGAAAGATTGTTGATGATATCTCAAGGCGATACTTCAATTGGCAAGTGGGGAAAAAACCTGTCATATTTAAATGGAATACGTTTAAGTCTATAAGCATCATATGACCATGGCCATGAAGCACAATTAAATAGTAGATTAAGGAATCTAAATGTCAAATAAGAAATGCCATATTCACCTTTTGCCCCATGGCAGGCAGATTGAAGCAAAATCCGGAAGAAGTCTGATGGAATCACTCATGGATAAAAGCATTTTTTTAAGATCTGACTGCGGCGGCAAAGGTGTCTGTAAAAAATGCAAGGTCAAGGTTGTTGCAGAAAACGGTGATATTGAATTTAAAAAAGCCTGTAAACTCATAATTTCAGAAGATATTTCAATTGAGATACCTGAAATCTCCATGCTGTCATCCCATATTATTACTAAAGCTGCAGTATCTCTTCCTGTCGCATTCAAAGACAGGTTCAAGACTGTGGACGGTAAAGATGGTTATGGCATTGCCGTAGATCTTGGTACAACAACCATTGCCGTATACCTTTGCAACACAACTAAAGGCAAGGTGCTCTCATCATTGGCCGTAAAAAATCCCCAGGCCCTGTATGGGGATGATATCATGAGTCGGATTAGTGCCATTGGCCAGGAAGAGGAAAATCTTGGACATTTACAAAAACTGGTTGTCAGGGCAATAGAATGGGGGATCAAAGAACTTTTAGCATCGCTTGAATTTAAAGAGGAGATGATTTCTCAAATGGTGACAGTGGGTAATCCAACCATGATCCATATATTTGCAGGTGTCGATCCAAAACCCATTGGAGTCTCTCCTTACCAGCCGGCTTTTTATGAAGCAAAAAATATCCAGTCCAGTGATCTGGGGTTTAAAATAAAAGGTTTTTCAATTCAGCTGCTGCCCCAGGTATCCGGTTTTATTGGAGGAGATATCCTTAGTGCAACCCTGGCGGTTGACCTTGAAAATCAACCTGTAGGAACCCTGCTTGTGGATCTGGGTACCAACGGGGAACTGATGCTGAAAGGGAAAGACCAATTTTTTGCTACTTCCTGTGCTACCGGCCCGGCATTTGAAGGTGCAACCTTGTCCTGCGGGATGCAGGCCATTCCTGGCGCCATCAATAAGGTCCAAATAAAAAGCGTGGAAGATTTATCCGAATATACCATTATCAACCCGTCAAATTCTTTTGGATTAAAGCCGTCGGGAATTTGTGGAACCGGTGTTATCAGTGCTGTGACCCAGTTTTGTCAACACAAGATCATAGACCCTGGCGGTGCCTTTCAAAATAAGAGTAAGCAATATATTATCGTTCCGGAGAATTTTTCTCAGGATGGCTCTGCGATTTTTATCAGCCAGAAGGATATCCGTTCTGTCCAGCTGGGTAAAGGGGCATTGATTACCGGGATTGAATTCCTTCTAAAGGAAGCAGGACTTGAAAAACCTGAAAAAATTATCATTGCCGGAGCCTTTGGATCATTTCTTGATAAAAAGGATATGATGGCCCTGGGAATGATCCCGGCCATGGATCTGAGCCAGGTAGAAGTTGCAGGGAACTCAGCCGGAGCCGGAGCCATTATGACCCTGTGTGATACTGCCTTTCTTGATAAAGCGATACAGATGGCAAATAAGGTTATTGTTGTGGATCTTGCCTGTAACCAGGATTTTCAGGACGTTTTTGTTAAAAAGCTAGGTTTTCCCATTCCGGGCAATTAGAGATTAAAAACTATTTTTGTTAATCGCTTCTGATTTAAATGGAGTCATCTGTAAAAGACGTCATCATTGTGCCGAGTGTTTCAATATGTTTTTTCTTCCATTTTTATGGCTATTTCAAGAAGATCATCCATGGTGAACATCTGTATATTTCCTCCTTTGGTTTTCTGTCCAGTCGATCCTGCTCATCATCCCCCGGATGATGAGGACATCTCTGGATGTGAGCCCTGCCGCGCCAAAGATCCGCCTGAACGCTCTTAACAGGTGGTCCGGGTTTTGTTTGTCAAGAAAATCAATATTTAAAAGACTTTTTTTCATATGGGCAAACATGTGTTCAATCTCATCCCCCACGGCAAGCTTTTTAGGTGAGGGGGCGGTAAATTCTTTCTCTGGATCAGATTTTAAAGAGACTTCATATAACAGCACAGCCAGGGCATGGCTAAGGTTCATGGAGGGGTATGCATCATGGGTTGGGATCGTAATAAAATGCTGGCAAAGATCAAGATCCTTTGTTTCAAGCCCTGTGTCCTCAGGGCCCAATACCAGAGCACAACTTACTTCCTGATATGTTTCCCGGAATTTTTCGGCTGCACTTGACGGCGTGAAAAAATTGTTCCGGTATTTGCCAAA
Source organism: Desulfobacula sp. (assembly GCF_021107415.1). The sequence continues at coordinate 9,021 of NZ_JAIOSW010000223.1, read as the reverse complement.
CCTCCGGGTGGTGCCAAAGGCGATCTGTATATCTGAAAGGGCTGATTGAAGATCATCAAAGATCAATGCATTTTCAAGAAGTGTGAATGCGCTTAAGGCCATTTTTTTTGCCAAAAGAGATTTATAATGTTTTGTGGGATTTACCAGTCGAAGCTGTCTGAATCCGAAATTCATCATGGTCCTGCAGACAGAACCGATATTAATCGGTCCCTGGGGTTTAACAAGAATGATTACAAGGTTTTCAGGTTTCATCTCTATCGTCTTTCTATTGTTTTTTTTAGACCTTAAGTTAAAAGCATTGGATCAGGCCATTGAGTCTCAAATCCAAGTGCTTTTAATATTTCAATTGCCTTGTCAACATGGCAGCCGGCTTCATTGACGCCGTGGGAATCATCTCCGGGAACTACACGTATCCCCATTCCTTTTGCGGTTTTAAGAATTGAGGTTGTGATATAGGGCTCTTTTTCACCCCTTGCAAGGGGCCGCAGATTAAAATCCATAACAAGGTTCAAGGATTTGATAAGCGCAAGATTCCTTTTGACTTTTTGATCGATTTCAGGGACCAAAAGCCTTTTTTTATAATTCTCATCATAGATCCTGATCAGGTCAAAATGTCCCACAACAAATGGTTTAAGCGCTTTTATCATTTCATATTGGAGATCAAAATATTTTTCATACATGATGTCATACGAACCGCAGACATAAGCAATTCTGTCATATTCTTCTTTGGAATAATCAAAACAGATATCATCAATATGGTGGACAGAGCCCACAATGTAATCCGGGTGAAACCTTGAAATCAGTTTTTTAATATGATCAACACAGCCCGCATAGGTTTCTGTTTCCATCCCGGTGAATATTTTTATTTTAGAGTCATATTTTTTTTTCAATGCATTGAGCTGTCTAAAGTAATCTTTAAACCTTTTATTAAGATCATCAGCCGTAAGATTAAGCTTTTTTTCATCAGGATATAGAAACTGGTCGTTGAGCGGCGGGATATGTTCGGTGATCCCGACTTTTTTAAACCCAAGCGCTATATATCTCAGGATAATATCTTCAAGTAAATCCTTGGCATGGTTGCAATACTGGCCGCTGTGACCCCCGTGAAGTGAGATGAGCTGTGTTGTTGTGTTCATGAAAGGGAAACTATCATCAAAAAAGGGGTAAAATCAATCTGAAATAAATACCAAATTGGATTAAAATATGTTTTAATGCTGATAATGCTAAATAATTATAGGGGTAAATCGTTTTTTTTATTGACGCAAACCTTATAATCGCTTAAGTTTATTTTAAGGTATATTGTTGATTTTATTTTCATTCATATCATTGTAATAGGATAAATTTATGAATAAATTTGCAGCAGTATCCATTTTTTTTCTAGTTTTTTTATTATTCATTTTTACGGCATCCGGTCTGGTCCATGCTCAGGAACGGTTTGTTGATAATGCTGATGGCACAGTGACTGATACGCTTTTAAATGTCATGTGGGCCAAAACGGACAATCAGGGTGATATCAACTGGAGACAGGCTCAGAAATGGGTTAAATACACGTTTCCCTACACACTTTCAATCAGCTATGACAACTGGCGTTTACCCTCCATTGATGAGCTCAAGACACTTTCTGATCGGAATACACAAGGGTATGAGACAGACTGTGGTCAGAAAGTGAAAATTGTCTCTGTGATTGAACTGACCTGTGGATGGGTCTGGGCATCTGAAATGAAATTCATTTCAGCCCGGCTTTTTAATTTTCACCGGGGATACTCATACACTGACAGAATTTCAAAATATAAAGCATACAGAGTTCTGGCAGTTCGTGACCTTGAATAATAGAGTAAAATGGATTTAAACATTTAAAAACAAACATTCATTAACCCGTTAAACAGATTAATCGTTTTTAATCAAATTACGGAGTTGAAAAGCCTTTCTACGGGCAATTGTTGTTTGCTCTCATCCTCAATTTTTGAGAAACAAAAGCCGTGCCGTAAAAAATAAATCCCAAGGGGAAAAGATAATATTTATAGGATTGATCAATATTTAATAGTGAGGCGATGGCACCTGGATGAAACAAAATAAACGCAGCCAAGAGGAAAAACGGCATTTCATACCATTTTATCCTGATAAGAAAAAAGTTTTGGGCAAAGCATTCAAAACAGGACATCCCAACCAGGGCCATGGAAAATATTAACAGGGCATGGGGCCATGAATTGATATTATGGAGTATCAGGTCCGGATTTACAACAAACATGAATGCAATTACCGAAGTTCTGATATCATATAAAAATCCTTGAATACCTGTGGGGATAGGTTCTGATCCTGCGATGGCGGATGCAGCATATGCGGCCAGTCCGACAGGGGGTGTATCATCAGCAAGAATACCAAAATAAAAACAGAAAAGGTGTGCCGCCATTATGGGTATGGCATAACCGTAGCTCCCCCCGACGTTTACTATAATGGGTGCGGTTAAAGACGCCATTACAATATAGGTAGCCGTCGTCGGCAGCCCCATTCCGATTAACAGACTTGCCATGGCTGTTATTAAAAGCAATAGAAAAAGATTTCCCCGGGAAAGATACTCAACGACATCTGCAATCATCCCACCGATTCCCATGTTTACAACACCCACGATTATTCCGGCGGCTGCGCAGGCAAGCGCTACTGATATCATATTTTTTGAACCCTGGGCCAGGCCTTTGAATATTATTTCAAAACTGCTTTTTATGGCCCCAATGATACTTGTCTTTTCTTTGAAAGACCGTATGATTTCCTGGTAAAAAATGACAAGAAAAATTAAATTAATAGCTTTATAAGCTGCAAGCATTGGCGTGTGTCTTTTGTAAATCAGCTCGTAGAGAAGGACTCCAATAGGGATAAGATAATGCAGTCCATTTTTTAAGGTTTTCAGGAAATTGGGAATATCCCTGGGAGCAAGACCCTTTATCCCAAGCTTGGAAGCTTCAAGATGGGTAATACAGAATAATCCGAAATATGAAACAAACGCAGGTATTGCTGCAGCCTTAACAACCTCCAGATACGGCACATTAACATATTCTGCTATTATAAACGCCGCAGCCCCCATAATCGGTGGCATGATCTGGCCATCCGTGCTTGAAGCGACCTCAATTGCAGCTGCCTTTTTCGCAGGATAGCCGATTTTTTTCATCAAAGGTATGGTAAATGGTCCTGTGGTAACAATATTGGCAATACTTGACCCTGAAATAAGTCCGGTGGCACCGCTGGCAGCAACAGCGGCCTTGGCAGCTCCCCCCTTGTATCGGCCGAGAAAAGAGAGAGCTAAATTTGTAAAAAATTGTCCTGCACCTGCCTTGTCTAACAAAGCACCCAAAAGAACAAAAAGATATACAATGGATGAAGAAACTCCCAGGGGTATTCCGTAAATCCCTTCAGTGGAAAGGGTTATATTGCAAAGGTACCTTGTCAGCGAAACCCCTTTAAATGCCATAAAGTCAGGCATATATGGTCCTAAAAAAGCATAAGTTGTAAAAACAATGGCAATGATTGACAGGGCAGGTCCAATGACCCTTCGGGCAGCTTCAAGGAGCAGTATTACGAGCAAAACTCCGATAATCAAATCCCTTAAAAGAGGTGTCCCCAGCCGTATACCAATCCCCTCATAATCAAAGGCAAGATAGAGTGCCGAAAGAGAGGCTAAAATAGCTATAATATAGTCCATGATCGGGATATGGGTGGTGACGGATAAATATGATAATTTTTTCATAGGTCTTTTAATGCAGGGAAAGGTGAGAAAGAGCAGTGAGAATGCAAACGCAAGATGGATTGCCCTCTCATAGGTAGAGTTCAGGATGAAAAATCCAGCAAGAGAAAGCTGAAAAAGAGCCCATGATATAGCGATAGCAGAAACTAACAAATAGTCAAACTTTTCCAGAGTCCTGATTTGACCCACTTTTTTTTTGAAAATTTCTTTGGCTGATCGTTTTGTTTTATGCTGTGCCATATTGATGCCTTGGTCTATTTTTTTTATTTTTCAATAAAACACATCATTTTAATGTGTTAGTCCAAACAAAAAACTAGCAGAGCAACTGTCGTGCATGTTGAACAGGAATAAGTGCCAGGGGAAATAGAAATTTAGTCAATCTCAACTTTGAATGATAAAGTGATCAATGAATAATCATTATGAGGTTCAATTAATAACATTTTACTATAATACCAGTAATTGTCAATAATATTGTTAGGAACAAATGAATTGTCCGGTTTTGTAACATATTGTGTTCCTCCTGATGCCGGGTACGAAGCTATTTGGAAAAAAATAGACGTTGGGTGTGAAGCATAATTATTGCTAAAATAGACTGGGAAAATTGAAATATGTCTGAATTTGAGTATAGAACACCTGTAATCCCTCAACTCAATTTTAAAAATATCAGCTCCAAAAGATGTCAAATACAGGAATCTGATTGGGCAATTAAAAATAACAAAGCTTACTACGGTCTAAAAGAACATGCCTCAGTTGATATAAACGGTTTTATTCTTAAAACAGAATTAAGCCCTGCATCAGTACATGATACCAAGTATTTTCAATATTGCACTATATTTTCTTTAAGGACTTCAAATCGAATAAAGAAAGTCTATGCTGACAAAGGATATCACGGAGAGTTAAACAGAAGCTTTCTCAGCCTGAATAAATTTCAAGATGGGATAATGCGTAAGAACACAACAACAGCCAAGCGGACACATGACTAAAGAAGACCCAAATAACCAAATCAAATACTCAACAGTTGGAATATCTGATGAATGTATTTCAGAGTATGACGGAAAAATTGAAAAGATCAAAATCCCGATTAATCAAATAATAAGGATTTCACTACTGTATGGGAATCCTATAGAACGTCCAATAGGACACCTGTTTGTGTGTCTTGTGCTTTGGGGAATTGGTTTTGGTCTTGGTTTATGGCCACTTTATACTATTGTAACAAGTGGAGAATCCTATGATTCAGTATATTCTTTTAAAATATTTTGTATGGCCGCTCCGTTAATACTATTAGGTTGTTGGTTTTTTATACGTTTCTTTCAGAAAAGATATTATTTTAGTGTCGAGACTAATAATGATAAAAGGAAAATTGTTTTTGAAAATAGTGAAGACAAGCAAGAAATTAAATCTTTTACAAAACAAGTCAATAAAAAGTATGGGCTCCAAATAAATTCACTCACGGAGTTATAGGGATATACTAATATTGAAGGGCGAATTCTAACAACTCGCTACCTTTAGGCTAAAAGTCAACAATTAGTTGCAAATTAAGCGGGACCGGGCAAACGGCGGCGTTTTTAAACAAGGATATTTAAACTAAAAATATATAGCTTCGAGGTAGGGATTGTTTATCTGTCCGGCCCCTTAGCTCAAGCGTTGTTTGACAACAAGATAATTAAATTGTAAGAATGAATGTGTGATCAAAAGAATGAAGGGGGATATTATGAAAAAAAGTCATAACCATAAAGCAGAGAATAATAAGATAGGTTTTTTTACCTATATAGTATTATTTTTAGCTTCCTTGCTGTTTATTTTACCATCATATTCAGCTATGGCACAGGATGAAAGTTATATGAACTTGCAGAACAAACAAACTATCCAGAAGCAGCCAGCAGTGCAGCAAACTCAGGCAGCTGAACCTCAAATTATGCAAAGTCCTAGTCAGGGTGAAGTTACCTCAACTACTGTCTTGAATCCTATGACAAACAAAGGTGAAGCCGGAGATAAAGATCATAAAGGATGGACTGATGTCGAAGTTATCACACCTGATGTACAACCAGCAGCGCAGTAAGCAAATCCTTTACAAGACTTTGACCAAGGTGGGAAAGTGCCAGTTTTAACATGATTATTAGCAATGTCACCTCTGGTTACAAAATCTTCAGTTACTCCACTGAGACCTTCTGGTGATAATGGATCCTATGGAATTTTAAAAGCTGTCATTGTTTAGCATCCTTATTTTTCGAAGCTGTTATTTTCTTACCTACAGGTAATCTTTTAATTCAGTATTCCAGTTTATAGGCATCACTTTTAGTGAGATTATTTCTTAAAACAATTAATTTAACCAGAAGAACTTGACGATTGACGTAACTTGTCATATTATAGAAATATGATACAGGCTTTTAAATGCAAAGATACAGAAAAGCTTTTTAATGATTTAGATGTAAAAAAATTTAGAAGTATTTCTAGGACAGCACGAATAAAACTTGAGATGTTAAATGCTGCTGTATCATTAAACAGTTTACGAGTTCCGCCAGGAAACAGGCTTGAACAATTAAAAGGAAATAGAAAAGGTCAACATAGCATCAGAATCAATAATCAGTGGCGCATTTGTTTTATCTGGAAAGAAGAAAGTGTTAATGCGGTAGAAATTGTTGATTACCATAAGGGGTGAAATTATGACAAAAATATTATCTCCAATCACACCGGGTGATATTCTTTTAGAAGAATTTCTTAAGCCAATGAATATCACTCAAAATCAATTATCAAAAGATATCTGCGTACCTGCAAATCGTGTTAGCCAAGTTGTGCATGGTAAAAGAGAAATTACTGCTGATACTGCATTGAGGCTTGGTAAATATTTTGGAATAGAGCCAGAATTTTGGCTTAACCTGCAAGTACGATACAATATGAAAATTGCTCGAAACAAGATAGGAAAAAAGATTGAAAAAGAAGTTAAAGTCTATTTTCCTCAAACTGAAATACCCAACCATACAAGTGTATGATTCAGTGACAGCGTAACCGAACATGGCGATTCATTAGATTGCAGGGGAATGAGCCGCTTTAAAAAGTTTTGGTTTAACATAATTATAAACATAAACAAGGTTGCTGGGAAACCACTGCAACCAGTGATTTTTGCGTTCTAATCAAGATGCTGACATGAAAACTTATTCTGCTTACCTTTTTGATATGGATGGAACATTAGTTAATTCTGAAAAATTTAAAGCTATGGCCTTGTCAAAAACTTGTATGAAATTTGGTGGGCAAGCTGATGCTGATATTAACACTTATAAAGCTGTAATGGGAGAAAGCTGGACCATTGTTACTAATCATTTTTTTAAAGCTGCCCAAATTGCACCAGGCTTAAATGAATTTAATTCTGAGTTTCAGAAGATTTATCAAAAATTATTAAGTGATAATCTCAGTTTAAATCTCAGTGCAAAAAATTTGCTAATCAAATTAAAAGCCAGAAATAAAAAAACCGCTGTTGTAAGTTCAGGAGCGACTTGGATGGTAAATCAAATTCTCTCCCAACTTGAACTATCCAATTTTTTTAATCTTGTAATCACCAGAGAACACGTAAAGAAACACAAACCAGATCCTGAAGCATTTATTTTAGCATTGAAGCATTTTTCTTTATCTAACTCAGAAGTATTGATTTTTGAAGACTCTAACGCAGGTATAGTAGCTGCCAACCGGGCTGGTTGTGATGTCATTGCATTTCAACATGAATTCAACATTAATAATGATTTAAGTTTAGCTGTTCAGACAATTTCAGACTTTAACGAGATTAGATTATAACAAGCAGAATCATCGTATAAAAAAAGATAACAAAGATATTCACCGGCAAACAAGCAGTGCAGTTTTTCAAAGACCACCATTGATTACCCTACCACATCGCTGCTAATTACATGGTTGATAATTCCGCTTATTTCTGGTGATATCCGCCGTTAAATGTGTAAATATTTACAGGTTTTTATGATTCCAACTTTAAAGACAAAACGATTAATATTAAGGCCCTTGTCACGTTTCGATCAAGATGCAATGGTCGATACGATAATGTCAGATATGGATGTTATGTACTGGTTGCCATATTCTGATGAGGTTTCAACTCCAGAGGGGCAACGAGAAATTGCTTTAGGATATATTACAGACTTTATCAAGCCTTGGGATGAGTTTGGATTTGGTGTTTGGGCTGTTTGTATTAGAGATACTGAACTGGGAACATTGGGAAATTTTATAGGGTACTGTGGGTTTATTCCCGAACAAATTGAGGGGGCAGGACCGGAACTTGTTTATGCTATGGGGAAATCCATGTGGGGTAAAGGGTTGGCCACTGAAGTTTCAATTGCATGCCTGGATTGGATTTTTATCAGATTGGAAATTTTCTGTGTACATGCTGTGACTGATAAGGAGAACCTATCATCCCGCAGTGTCATGGAAAAAATTGGAATGAAACATGAAAAAGATGTCGACCTTTATGATTCTGTAGCAAAAGGGGAAGGTCTGCTTCAATTTTACTCTATTGAGCGTGAGGCTTATCTTCGAAAAGGTGAGACTGAAGTTGGAAGATAATCATATGGCAAAACAAACAAAGGGGGAACCGATGATGAAAAAGTATATAAATGTAATATTATTAATCATTTTTACTGTAGCTGGATATGGCCTGGTTTTATCTCAACCAGCATATGCCCACTGCCAGATTCCATGTGGGATTTATGATGACTATGCACGAGTCCAATCAATGCTTGAAGATGTTGCTACAATAGAAAAGTCGGTCAGGTTGATTAATGAGTTGGCCGGTAAGTTGGATGCGCAATCTCAGAATCAATTGGTTCGTTGGGTGATGAATAAGGAAAGATATGCCCAAAGAATCATTTCTACAATCAGTGATTATTTTTTAACACAACGGGTTAAACCGAGCCAAAAAGACTATACTGAGCGTTTAAGAAAGCACCATACGGTGATTATTGCAGCAATGAAAGCCAAACAAAATGCTGATGTGAAAGATGCAAAGGCCCTAAAGGCAAGGATTGATGCTCTGTTAAGCTATTATCCTGAGCACAAGCATTAGAGAAAAGTAAACCAATAAGTATAGGGATGTTTAGAATGATTACCAAAAAGACTTTTACTGTAGTGTGTATTATTCTAATTCTGTTGTTACCCCTTTTTTCATGCGCGGGGAAACATGGATCTATGGGGAAATATGGACACCTGCAGGAAAATGAGTCTCTTAGGGATACATATCATAAGAAGACCCCTTTGCCAGATTTTGATTATTATTATACTGGTCGGTCAGG
>NZ_JAIOSW010000048.1 GCF_021107415.1 Desulfobacula sp. | reverse complement strand
TAAGGCAATTGATTTGTTTGAATTAAAGCGTGGATCTGGAAATTCCTATTTAGTTAGAGATACACGAAAGAAAAAATGAATTTAATACATTAACAACCAAAAAATAGGCCAAATTTTCAGAATCAACTCATTATATATAAGCATTAATATCGTGTCTGAAAAACTGATAATCAGCAGTCAAGTATTATTATCCTATGCATGGCTGCTGAAATACCTTTGAATTATCAACGATACAAATTCAAATCTTGATGCCACTGAATGACCATTTCATATATCAATATGATTTTTTGCAATTTGCTATAATACAAGATGTAGTATGGAGAGATTCTACAGTTTCTTATTTGAAATTCAAATATATGAAGTAACCTGAAGACAAATTAAAAAAGGTAGATATAACATAATTGACTATAGTTCGTATAATCTGCTGAAAAGTCAAATTAAAGAAATGGATGTTTCCTATGCCTTTAAAATATTAAGAAACCATAAGCAAAAAAACTATGATCCTGCGTCGCATTTTTTATTGGACTCAGTTTGTGCTCATGCCGGTAATGGATTGACTAGGAATTCAAGCACAACCGGATCTCTTGTTGCCCATCTGGCAGCAGATAGCAACACTTTCTGGGCTACCGGTACTGCAGGGACCTGTACTGGAATCTTTAAACCTATCTGGCTTGCGCAGGAAATATTGCCGGAGTTAGGGTCGATTCCAAAAGGAATTTATAATCCTGAAACACTTTGGTGGCAGCACGAAAAACTGCATCGCAGTATTTTAAAGGATTATTCAAAAGTGTCACTCTATCAGGAAAACAGGAATTAAATGGAAACATCCTTTATGGACAAAGCATATAATCCTGAAAAAAAGAATACAATTGAAATAACCAGACAAGCTTCTATTGAATCTCGAATAGCAACTGAAAATTGGATAAAGCTAATTGAATCCCATCCAACAAAGATATCATTTAATCCAATATTTAACCTTTATTGGAAAAAACAAAACAAAAAAGCAGGCTTGAAACTGACATAAGCAAGCCTTTGTATTGATACTGGTGTCACTGCAAGGAATTTTTTTAACAAAAAAACGATGTGCATCACCAGTATGAGTGAACCGTGGAATTCACATCTGGGTGAATGCAGTTGTTCGAATGATATCAGACTGAGACTTGCTGCAATCTCTCTGCAAGCCAGATCTTGATAATTGACTGTCGGGGAACACCGAGTCGCTTAGCCTCTTTATCCAGAGAACGAATCATCCAGAGCGGGAAATCAACATTGACTCTTTTTTGCTCCTGTTCAGGCCGTCTGGCTTTTGAAAGATCCAGGTACTTTACAACGCTCTTTCCCTCATCAAATTTCTTGTCAAAGTCTTTAGCCTTCATATATCTCAATCTCCTCATCTCTCGCCCGGCGCACAGAGATAATCCTTATGTTCTCATCACGATATGTGATAACTCCTGACCAGTGTTTTACTGCTATCTTTCCAATAACTAAAAACCTCTGTTCATCCGTTGTTCTTGCCGGGATCTCCAATAAGTCGGGATCCTCCCAAAGCGCTTGGGCTTCAATAAAATTAATCCCATGCTTCTTTTTGTTACTTCTCGATTTTGAGGGATCATATTCAAATTTCATGGTATAGATACTATACCTATTTGGTATATATTGTCAATCAAAAATATTTTGATTTAAAAAAATGGATTCAGGATAATTGCAAGTAGATTCTAAAAGTTTCAGATATCCCGGCTTGGCTCCTTACCCTTATCGTCAATGAGTTCCAGCAAGATCCCGTTCATCTTTTTAGTCTTCACATTTACTGGTATTTCTCGTAGCATTCCATCAGTGGTTACTTTTTCACCCAACATGGTGAAAATCAATTCCAGATCTGTCATGTTATCTCGTAGATTGGCTTTTGTAGAGATATTTTTGTGCTTTTTGTATTCACTGGGGGTCATTCCAAAAGTGGCCTTGGAAATTTCGGCGGTTAAGATGGCATAATCTTGTTGATTTTCTATGCCACGTTCTTTCCATTCATCAGTCAGATTCTGCCGAATCGCCATGCCGCGCAATCGTTTATCAATCCAATCCCTGGGATAACCTTTTTGTTCGTACAGTGCTTTCATGCGTTTTTGTGCAAGCTCTGGATTTTCTATTTCCTGTACTCGCTCATACCCCACTTTTGCCAGCCAGCGTTTGAAAGGTTCGGCTTTTGGTGATGGGATGGATTGGATAACACGAAACATTGTTTCTGTATTGGCACAATCTGTTTTCCGCATTTTTCCATCAACAGCCTGCAATTTCAAACCGTGACAATTTGTCACGGTTTGAGATCCTTCCTGTTTGAGTCTCTGTTTAAGTTTGCGCCAATACGCGCCCGCATCAGCACTTTCAGATAGAATGCTGCAAATATCAACAACACTAAACCACCATTCATTCTGATGCCAAATTCTGCGAATTTTCTGGTTATCAAAAACAATAATAACTTGATTTTTATCGTTTGGATTTTCCATCTTTAATCCTTTATTTCCAAAATATTCCATTCCAACCCTGTATGGTTTAAGCAATCCATCCGTGGCTTCAGCAAATTATTATGGACAACTTTGAATCACCCATAAGAAAATGTGATGCAATCCTGAGCCCATTATGAGCCCATTCAAAAAGCATATTCGGTTCCAGCACCAGTGGAGCCTTTTTTATATCCATTTTATGCAGTTGCCAATCTCATTGTTGTCCTGACCAGTTTGCCGGGCATGGAATATTCAAGATTCCAGACAATTGACATGGGTCTGCTTCCCGAATGGCTGACATACCTTGCTGGACCTATAAAATTGTATGGGCAGGCAAAATTGTTTTTCTTTTTTTGTTCCCTGACAAATAAAAAAATATTATTATTCTTTTCTTGGTGTTGAATATAACGTTGACCTGTAGGAGAAGTATCGCTGATTGTACTCTGAGACTGCCAATGAAACATATTTTCATCCAAAGCATAATCTTTATACATTGTTGTTGGCGAATAGTCTTTTTCTGTTTTATTCAAGGTAATAAAAAGTAGATCTGTTTTCAGGTCTGAAAGGTGTTTACACCTTCTCTTATATTGACCTGATTTTCAAAGGTAAGAAAACCTAACCCGGATAAAATTTCATCACGGGTATAGCTGGCATGAACTGAAAGAGGACACACAAAAGGTAAATCCATTTTATGGACAACAAGTTCTGATTTTCTGGCAAGAAGAGAAATAAGTTCAATAGTCTCACAAAAAAAACACTATTACTTTTTAACCTGGATACATTTTTCTCAAGACTTTTCTCAGGTGGTTTATTGTTCCAGATGGAAAAACAAAACATTGTCAGCAACATTTTGGTCTCAACAGGCAAGGCTCTTAAAAAAGCATCATTATGGTCTTGCAAGGCAGACAGGAGTTTGCCAAGCTGTGGTTTGCTGTTGTTATGACAAAATCGACGTAGTCCCTTACTTAAAATGATTTCATCCGAGTCGTGAAAATCATGTCTAACTCCAGCCAAGACACAAAGTCTTGACCATGAAGCCTTTCTATAAATATCATCAAGGTCCAGGCAGTGATATATTATAAAATTTTCAAGTGTTAATTGAAGCCCTGTTTCATTTTCAAATGAAGCAATTCGGCCGATCAATTGATTTTTATTGGCATGAGTAAGTGCCTGTCTTATGTTATTCAGTACATAATTCTGAGCTTGCTTTTCCATTTCAATAACACAACCCGAAGGAAGGGAAGGAAAAGATGATTTGATTTCGTCTTCTATTCTTTTCGCACTATGCCCCCAAGTAAGGCACGAAATTTAATTTCAAAGTTAAATTTTTGATGTGCCTGACCAATAAAATCAAGAACTGTTAAAAAATCCTTTCGTTCATATAGTCGTAAACCACGCCCTAACTGCTGTAGAAAAATAGTCAAACTTTCTGTGGGTCGTAGAAACATAATGGTATCAATTTCTGGAATGTCTATCCCCTCATTAAACAAATCCACCACGCAAAGAAAATTTATTTCACAATTTTTAAGCTGTGAAATAGCACTTTTCCGTATTGTATTGGGAGTTTTAGCGGTGAGAGCCAAAGCTGAAATATTATATTGCCCAAACTGTTTAGCCATGTATCTGGCATGCTCTTGGGAAACACAAAAGCATATACCCCGTGTCTGATTAATATCGAGTAATATCTTGGTGGCCTTTTCAATAATTAATTTTGCCCGGATATCATCACCTGTTACAAGTAATTTCTCTAATTGCTTTCGGTCATATCCACCTCGTTTCCAAACCACGTTTGAATAATCCACTTGATCCGTGATACAAAAATATTGGAAAGGAGAAAGAAGTTTACGATTAACAGCATCGGGCAATCTTATTTCTGCACTGATATGACCATCAAAGTATTTAAGGATATCCTGTCCATCAGCACGTTCTGGTGTCGCTGTCAAACCCAGCAGAATTTGTGGTGTAAAATAATCATTAAGCTTGTGATAACTTAATGCCGCAGCATGATGGAACTCATCAATAATGATATAATCATAAAAATCAGGATCAACCTTCTCCCAAAGTTTCCTTGATTGAAAAGTTTGCACCGAAATAAAAAGCTGCTTGAAATGCTGTGGTGTATGATTGCCCACCCACAATTCACCAAAATTTTGATCCCGCAGAATATTGCGAAATACTGCCCTTGACTGAATAAGAATCTCTTCACGATGGACCACAAAAAGCAAACGTGTCTGTTTTTTATCTACAATAAACCTTTTAAAGTCAAATGCTGAAATCACGGTTTTCCCTGTCCCGGTGGCAGCAACAACAAGATTCTTCTTTCTGTTATGCAGTTCCCTTTCTGCCAGTAATTTGTCCAAAATTTCTTGTTGATATGGATAGGGTGTAATGTCAAAAAAAGCAATATGACTGTCCTGGGGCGATATGTCCGAAGCACGTTCCTGATTTAAGGCTTGATCCAACCTTGGTAAATCATCAAAGCATATCTGCTCAAATTCTTTGGCTAATTGATAAGTCTCAAAAGTCGCATTTATTTTTTCCCACAGATGTAATGTATCATATTGACATATTTTGACGTTCCATTCCAAACCATCAGTCATAGCAGGATTAGAGATATTTGAAGAGCCAATATAACTGCTGCCAAACCCACTTTCGCGGTGGAAAATATAGGCTTTTGCATGAAGTCGAGTCCGTTTGGTGTCAAATGATACTTTGACCTCTGTATTGGGAAGGTTTAGGATATATAGAATGGCTTTAAGATCTGTTGCCCCAAGATAGGATGTAGTGATTACCCGTAATTTTCCATGTTGTGTGAATTCTTCTAATTCATCTTGGATAATTCTAATACCGCTCCATTTAATGAAAGAGACCAGGATATCAATTCTGTCAGCATGGAGAATTTCCTGTTTAAGTTGGGATACCAATGAAGGATCTCCAGATGTGGCGGTGAGGAGTGAGCCAACAGAAAGCGGGGTTTCCGGTCTGGAATGTTTTGCAAAATTGGTATTTTGCACTTGTATAAGGCGGTGTGCACTCTGATCAATCTTTAAATGGCTCTCTTGCCTTTGTTCAATGGTTTTAGAAGCCATGACCAGAAGTTTATTGCAAATATCAATTTGTTTCTGCAGTTTGTTCTTACCGGTAATCCTAGTAAAAAGTTATGCATCTTTTTTGTTTTTTTATCATATTAATCAACAAGTAATCATACGGTTGTCCGCATATCTCACATATGTGAATAAAAATATCCGACCTGAAAATTTTGAACAATAATTCAATACCAATATTTGTGATGGGTGTAAAGAAAGTTTTGGCATAACCAATGGAGCCCTAATCCTTTTAAAGCTTAGGGCTCCATGCTGATTGCAGAGTTACAATGCTGTTTTAAGTCTTTGTGCAAGCGCATCAAGAAATTGTGTGGAATCAAGGACTTTTTTTGCCGGAGGGTTGCAGATGCCGGCAAGATCTCCTGTCATATATCCATCCTCAATCGTCTCGATAACAATCTTTTCCAGCCTGTCTGAAAAATTGCAAAGTTCCGGTAAGGCATCTAACTCCCCGCGTTTTCTCAAGGCACCGGTCCAGGCAAAAATAAGGGCCACTGCATTGGTTGAGGTCTTTTCTCCTTTAAGATGTTTATAATAATGCCTCTGAACGGTTCCATGGGCGGCTTCATATTCAAAGTATCCATTTGGAGATACCAGTACGGATGACATCATGGCAAGGGAACCAAAGGCTGAGGCCACCATATCGCTCATGACATCCCCGTCATAATTCTTGCAGGCCCAGAGCATTCCTCCCTCTGTTTTCATCATTCTGGCAACAACATCGTCTATAAGAGTATAAAAAAAGGAAATCCCGGCATTTTTAAATTTATTTTTATATTCTTTCGCAAAAATTTCTTCAAAGATAATCTTAAACGTCTGATCATACGTTTTAGAAATAGTATCTTTCGTGGCAAACCAGCAGTCTATCTTTTCTCCAAGAGAATACTCAAAACAGGATCTGGCAAAGCTTGAGATTGAATCTTCGGTATTATGCATCCCCTGAATAATACCGGGACCCGGCAGTTCCATGATTGTTTCCCGTGTCTCATTGCCCTGGGCATCGGTAAAGACTATTTCTGCCGTCCCGCCTGTTTTGGTTTTGATTTCAGCATTTTTATAAACATCCCCATATGCATGCCTGCCCACAACAATCGGCTTTTTCCAGGATTTAACAGATGGTTTTATATTTTTTACCAGAATGGGCTTTCTAAATACCGTACCGTCCAGCATGGCACGGATGGTTCCATTAGGGCTTTTCCATTGTTTCTTTAAGCCATACTCATCAACCCTCCCTTGATTTGGTGTGATGGTGGCATTTTTTACGCCCACACCATGTTTTTTGATGGCATTTGCTGCATCAATGGTGATCTGATCATCTGTCTCATCTCTTTTTTTAATACCCAAATCATAATATTCGGTTTTTAAATCAACAAAGGGCT
Organism: Desulfobacula sp.; assembly: GCF_021107415.1. Next base: position 16,958 of record NZ_JAIOSW010000048.1, on the reverse strand, counting down.
CAATGAGCTTTTCCTTGATAATGGGCCATAAAACCCTTGTCATTTCATCTCCGTCAAGTTCAACAAGGGGAGTTTTCATTTGAATTTTTGACATTTATTCCTCCTTATAAACACTGTCCTCTTTCACTAATGATTCAAAGATATGGTATTCTTCTATGTGGTAATGGGGCTCTGGATATATGGCAATGGGTTTTGAAAACTGTTTTTCAAGGGATGAAATCAGGTGCTTTTCCCTGCCATGAAGCAATTGGGCGATTTCCGGATGTACTTTAACCGTAAACCTGTTACCCAAGATATCACCTGCTTCGCTGACAAGATCCCTGTAAATTTTATGACAGATGGATTTTCCCGATAAGAGATGCCCGTCACCATTGCAATAAAAACAGGGTTTACAAAGGGTTCGTGTCAGGTTCCGCCTGATTCTTTTTCTGGTCATCTGCACAAGGCCAAGCTCGGTTAATGGCAGGACATTGGTCTGGCTCTTATCCATTTTCATGGCTTCATTCATATGTGACATGACCTTTTCCTTGTGCTGCTTTTTTTTCATATCAATAAAATCAATAATAATAATACCGCCGATATTTCGAAGCCGTACCTGGTAAGCAATCTCCTTGACAGCTTCAAGGTTGGTTTTAAGGATGGTCTCGTCAAAATTATGTTTTCCCACATACCGGCCGGTATTTACATCTATGGCTACCAGGGCTTCTGTCTGCTCAATCACAATATATCCACCGGATTTGAGCCACACTTTTTTCTTTAATGCTCTTGCCACATCCCCTTCAATGTTATAGGCATCGAAAATAGACTCTCTTCCCTGGTATAACTCCACAGATAAGTTTACATCCGGCATCAATTTTTTTAAAAAATTCTGAACATTTTCATATTCTTCTTTTGAATCAATAACCAGCTTATCGGCTTCATTGGCCAGAAGATCTCTCACCGCCCTGAATGTTGCTGTAAGATCTTTATATACAAGAGATGTGGCAGAGGCTGTCTTGCTCCTGGCCATAATGTCTTCCCAGGTTTTACTTAAAAAATCGAGCTCTTTTTTAATGGTATTTTCATCAATCCCCTCTGCCTGTGTTCTGAATATATATCCGAATTTGTTTGTCCGGATAGATAATAAGAGATCTTTTAAGCGCGTCCTTTCAGCATCATTCTCAATTCTTCTTGATATACCGATATGATCAACCGTGGGCATTAATACCAGGTATCGGCCTGCAAGGGAAATGTGGGTAGTGATTCTCGGCCCCTTGGTGCCAATAGATGATTTAGCTACCTGGACCAGGATCTCCTGACCCTCTGTGAGCAATTCATCAATATGGCATTCCTGGTTTAAACAGGCTTTCCAGGAGGTATGATTATCGCCCATATCCGTTGTTTCAATATCTTCATTATCAGATTCAGTATCAGTTTCCACATCATTGTCCTGCTCAAATTTCTGATACATTGTATGGCTGGCTGTGTCCAGGACATCGTCCACATATATGAAGGCGGCCTGATCAAACCCGATATCAACGAAAGCAGCCTGCATTCCCGGAAGAACCCGTTGTACCCGTCCTTTATAAATATTTCCGGCAATGGATGTTTCATCTTCTCTTTCAATAAAAACTTCTACAATGGTGCCGTTTTCAAGAAGCGCCACCCGTGTTTCATGGGGGGCGGCATTTACAACAAGCTCTTTTAACATAGGGTTATCCTTGTTTTACGTGTGACCTTCAGGTTACGTGTGACCTATAGGTTATCTTCTTTATTCTTGTATTTTTTATAATCTCTTCATCCAGTTTAAAATGTTTTATCAATATTTCTGTGGGCCTTATTGTTCTTTCACTATATTTTTTTAAAACCATTTTAATGGTTTGTAAATCAATAAAAGATATTTTTTCAACAGATTTCCGCAGATCGATTTTCCTTACTTTCCCTTTTTTGCTCAAATCTTCAACAATAAATTCTGGCAAATTTAAAAACCGATCTACATCTTCCTGTCCAATACAAACATCCGCAAACCCGATAATATAGCAGGAAGCCTGATCTTTTCGTTTGACAAGCTTGTTAAAAGGTTTGCATCCCGTGATGAAAAGGCCTTTAGGAAGGGTTTTGTTTAATTGATCAACAATTGTTTTGGGTAGCAAATCCTTTTCAAGAAAAATAAAAAGAGTTTCTTCTTCACTCTCCATTCCAACGGGCAGGGCATTGTCAAAAGAAAGCCGCATGGAAGGATTAAACCCTTGTGAATATTTAACATTTAATCCGGCTCTTTTCACAGCCCTCCGGACAATGGTGGCAAGTTCAAGATGTCCGAAAAATCTTGCTGATTCAAGTTTTGAAAACGTAATCTCAAATTTTTTAAAGGCTTCATCAGGCAATCTTTTCAGGGTGTTCTCTTTTACCGGATCAGTTTTTGGGGTGTCTGTAAGGCTATCGTGCAGTACCGGCTTTATCTTTTTAAAATCACACACACCGCAACCCGTGCAGTCGTTTTCCCTGCAGTCCGGAGTGAGAGATCTCTCTTTGGCTTTTTGAAATTCTTCTTTTAAAAACTGGGGCAATACTCCTGAATCAATGTGGTCCCAGGGAAGGGCTTCTTCTTCATTGCGCTGCCGTGTCGTATAGAACAAGGGATCAATCCCGGTTTCTTCAAAGGCATTTTGCCATAAAGAAAAATCAAACTTATCGGTCCAGCCATCCAGCCGGCATCCTTTTTCAAAAGCCGTTACCAAAAGCTTTGATAATTTTCTATCCCCCCTTGCCCAAACCCCTTCAACCATACTCATTTCAGGGCTTTGCCATTTGAGTTTTACTTTTTTATGCCTTAAATTATCCTTTAAATATTGCAATTTTTCTTTTGTTTCATTTAAAGAGATCTGCGCACACCGTTGAAAAGGCGTGTGGGCCTTGGGAATAAAACTGTTTGTACTGACATTGATGTTTTTTTTGCCTTTAGCATAGGCAGATGCCAGTTGTTTTGAAAGACGACAGATGGCTTCAATGTCTTCATCTGTTTCAAAGGGAAGTCCCATCATAAAATAAAGCTTGATATTTTTCCAGCCGAGATTAAATGCATTCTCAACCGTTGCCATAATGCTTTCCTGGGTAAGGTTTTTATTGATGATATCTCTTAAGCGTTGGGAACCTGCTTCCGGTGCAATGGTAAATCCGGTTTTCCTGACCTTTTTGATAATATTCATCAATTCCGGAGTGAGTTTTTCCGCCCTTATGGATGGAAGAGAAATGGCATTGCAATACCCCTGGCCCAAATCAAGAAGCCGCTCCATTAATTGGGGCAGATTTGAATAATCCCCTGTACTCAACGACAAAAGAGAGATATCGGAATACCCGGTTGTTTTTAAAGATGCTTGGGTAATTTCTACCAGATCCTCCAACGACCTTTCCCTGACCGGACGGTATATCATACCTGCCTGGCAAAACCGGCATCCCCTTGAACACCCCCTGGCAATCTCAAGCCTTAATCTGTCATGGACGGGTTTGGCAAAGGGAATAATCGGAGATTTGGGAAAATTGTCCTTTGTAAGGCTTGGCAGAAAGGCTCTCTTCACTGTTTGATAATCTTCAAAAACAGGAGCTACGGTCTGGATACCATTTTCATCATATGCCGGGTCAAAAAATGAAGGCACATAGACCCCGTCTATCCTGGATAAGAGTTTGAGAAGCGTCTTCTTTTTGCCATCCCCCTGTTGTTTAAATTCAATGACCTGGTTTGAAAGTTGAACCACAACATCTTCACCATCCCCGATAACAAAAGCATCAAAAAAGTCAGCCAGGGGTTCAGGATTAAAAGCGCAGGGTCCGCCGCCAATAATAAGGGGGAAACAATCATCCCTTTGTTCTGAATAAAAGGGAATTTGCGACAGGCTCAACAGGGTGAGGATATTGGTGAAATTCAACTCGTAAAGAAGACTGATTCCAATGATATCAAAATTTTTTAATTGTTTTTTAGACTCCATGGAAAGACAGGGAATATTTCTTTCCAGCAGATATGCTTCCATATCCGGGGCCGGTGAAAAAAACCGTTCCGCTGCAATATTTTTCCGGGCGTTTAAAATGGAATAGAGAATCTGCAGTCCAAAGTGGGAGGTTCCGATCTCATAAAGGTCCGGAAATACCAGGGCAAATGTTAATTTTACTTGTTTTAAATCTTTTTTTACGGCATTGATTTCATTACCCACGTATCGTGTCGGTGTCTGGACCAGTGCAAGGATATCTTGATAATTTTGTTTATGCATGATAGTGAAAATTAAAAATTAATCTTTAAATATTAGTAGGTATAATCAAATTTTTTAATATATTATTTTTTGCAGGATAAAGCAATGAAAAGAACAAAAATCAATGGGCTGCTCACGCTTGAAAAAATACCGGGAGAAGTCCTTATCAAAGGCTGGGTCAGAACCAAAAGGGGTTCAAAAGAATTTTCCTTCATGGATATCAATGATGGGTCAGCCTTAAAAAATATCCAGGTCATTGCAAATAATGATCTTAAAAATTATTCGGATATAGAAAAAATTACAACAGGCACCTCTGTAGCTGTGACGGGACAGCTTGTGGAATCACCGGGAAAAGGACAAAAATGGGAAATCCAGGCCTCGGATATTGAGATTATAAATATCGCTTTGGAATCCTATCCCCTTCAAAAAAAGAGACACTCGGATGAATTTTTAAGAACCATTGCTCACCTGAGACCCCGGACAAATAAGTATGGGGCTGTCTTCCGGCTCAGATCCGAGATGATGTTTGCCAGTCATAAATTTTACAGGGAAAAAGGGTTCAGATATCTGACTACTCCTTTGATCACAGGGGCTGACTGCGAAGGTGCCGGTGAAATGTTCAGGGTAACCAGCCCTGAGCCTGGGAAAGAAAATTTCTTTGGCCGGGAATCCAACCTCACGGTTTCAGGCCAGTTGTCTGCAGAGATGTTCGCCCTTGCCCTTGGGGATGTTTATACCTTTGGTCCAACTTTCAGGGCGGAAAATTCCAATACCAGCCGGCATGTGGCAGAGTTCTGGATGCTGGAACCGGAAATGGCTTTTTGTGACTTAAAGGAAAACATGGATCATGGTGAAGAACTTGTTAAATATCTCACCCGATATGCCATGGATGAATGCCAGGAAGACATGGAGCTTTTCATTAAATTTGTGGATAAATCACTGTCAAAGCGCATTGACACCATTTTGAACACAAAATTCGGAAGGATTTCCTACACGGAGGCCATTGAAATTTTACTCAAATCAAAAAAGAAATTTGAGTTTAAGGTTGAATATGGAACTGACCTGCAGTCTGAGCATGAACGGTTTCTGGCAGAAGAATATTTTAAAAAACCTGTTTTTCTTACAGATTATCCAAAGGAAATCAAACCCTTTTACATGCGGATGAATGATGACGGCAAAACTGTTGCAGCCGTAGACTTGCTTGTTCCAGGGATCGGGGAACTTATTGGCGGCAGTCAGAGGGAAGAGAGATTGGATGTCCTGGAAAAAAGGATGGATGAGATGAGCCTGTCAAAGAAAGATTATTGGTGGTATCTGGAGTCCAGGAAATTCGGCTCAGCACCCCATTCAGGGTTTGGCATGGGATTTGAGAGATTTTTAATGCTGATTACCGGCATCAGTAATATCAGGGATGTCATACCATTTCCAAGGACTCCGGGCAGTATTGATTTTTAGATAAGCTATTTGTTTTTAAACTTTAATATGAATTACACGTATTATTTTTGTTTTGATATTATTACACGAATCCTTGCGGCGATGAGGAGTAGTGAAAAAAGTGTCAGTCTGTCCCTGGACCTGAACTTGTCTGAAAAAATATGGCAAATTGAGGCAGACAGGCTGATACTGGATAATGATACTTTTATTGATGTGGAGACTCTTGAGTCCATAACCTCTTTTAAAAATAAAATTTTTACCTTTCAAAATAATGAATTGATCCCTGTTGAAATTCGAGAAGACGGATATTACAAACTGGTCCCCACTGGCAGCGCACCGACCCTTGAGATTAATGGAATCAAGATGCACCGTTCCAAAGACATTGATCCCTTAACCGATGCAAAACTAAAGACGCAACTGGTGGTTGCGGCAAATGATCAGGTTCTGGATACCTGCGGTGGCCTAGGATATTCAGCTATTTTTGCGCTAAAGGCTGGGGCAAAAAAAGTAATTTCAACGGAAAAAAGCCATGCAGTAATAAAGATACGCAATTTAAACCCCTGGTTGAAAAAATATGCTGATAAAAGACTGGAACTGATCCATACAGATATCACCCGTGAGATTAATAAGTTTGAAGACGGCATGTTTAACAGTGTGATTCATGATCCGCCAAGGTTTACTTCAGCTACCGGGAATCTTTATGGAAGAAAATTTTATGATGCCCTCTTCAGGGTCATGGCTTTGGATTCAAAATTATTTCACTATACCGGCAGCCCGAAAAAAATAAAAACCAAAGATAAATTTATCAAGAATACCATGAAGCGGCTTGAACAATCCGGGTTTAAAACCCTTTGCTTCCATGATAATCTACAGGGGATTTATGCACAAAAAAACTGAATTTAAATATGGAAAAACTCTCTGTGACATTGAATTACCGGATAAAGCAGACGCTTTAAGCATTCGGGAACCTGTATCTCTTATTAACAGAAAAAAAATTGTAAATGATTTTTCTTTAAGCTTGCCCAGCAATTTATTAAACTGCAATGCAATTGCAATCGTGGTGGCGGACAAGACAAGGCTTTGTGATTATAAAATCTATCTGCCCTGGATTTTGGATATCCTCCTTGAAAAAGGCATGGAAAAACAGCAGATTCAATTTTTTATTGCCTATGGCACCCATGCACGGCAAAATGATGAAGAATGCCTGAATGCCTATGGGAATATATATCAAAACTACAGGTTTATTCACCATGACAGTAATGATAAAAGCCTTTTCACACATCTTGGCAACACCCAAAAAGGCACAAGGGTTCACATTCGAAAAGACCTTCTTGATAAAGATTTGATCATTACTTTTGGTGCCTTGTCCCATCACTATTTTGCAGGATACGGGGGCGGCAGGAAACTTTTGTTCCCCGGATTGGGATATAAACGGGATATTTATCAAAACCACGGACTTTTTCTTGATAAAAACTTAAAGGACCTGACTCCCGGGTGCCGGCCAGGAAATCTTGAAAACAATCCGCTGGCCCTGGATTTAAAACAAATTGATGCGTTTATCAAGACACAAAGGGTGTGCATCCATGGAATACTTGACTCAAAAGGGAAGGTGTGCCAGCTTATTGTCGGACAAACCTATACCGACTTTTTAACAGCATGTAAAACCCTTGACTCCTTTTATAAAACCAGGACTGACAAGCAATATGAACTTGTCATTGCATCATGTGGCGGGTTTCCAAAAGATATCAATTTTATCCAGGCCCATAAGGCCATTAATAATGCGGCCACGTTTGTAAAAGACGGGGGCAGTCTGATCGTTTTGGCAGAATGTATTGATGGCATCGGGTCTGACACCTTTATTGAATATTTTAATTATCACAATTTTGTCCAGGCATTTAATGTCCTTGAGAAGGACTATAAAGGCAACGGCGGCACGGCATTATCCATGATGGCCAAAACCAGCAGAATAAATATCTTTCTTAAAACCTTTCTGGATGATAAAATCTGCCGGAAAATCGGGGTGCAAAAAATAGAAGATAACAGAATACTGACACTGATAAAAGAATTTCAACATGATATGGCATGTATTGAAAATGCAAGTTTATTGATTAGATAAATCCACGGGAGCTTAAATGGAACCTGAAATCAAAATTAGAGGATATCATACAGACCTTTACCAGCATGTGAACAATGCCCGCTATCTTGAATTTTTAGAAGAAGGAAGATGGCAGCTTCTTGAAGACTATATAAACCTTGAAGAGTTCATGAATAAAGGTTTTCGTTTTTTTGTTGTAAATATTAATATATCTTATAAAAGTCCGGTCATAGTCAATGATGTTATTGTTATCAAATCAGGCCTTGGGAAAATAGGAAATAAGAGTGTGGTCTTCAAACAGCAGCTTATCAACAAAGTGTCCAATGTTGTTTGTGCGGATGCCGACATCACCTTTGTGATTGCAGATCTTAATGGAAAACCACTTAGAGTTACGGGTGAGCTCAAAGAAAAATTTCAAAAAATCCCCATATTTAAAGGATAAAGCAATATGATGATTACCTTACTTGATTATGGGGCCGGCAATGTTCGAAGTGTGGTCAATGCCATAGAAAAACTGGGCGGGACAATCAAACCTGTCACCAAGCCTTCCGATATCCTGGATGCTGACAAACTTTTATTTCCCGGTGTGGGTAATTACGAAAGTATGATCAGAATTCTCAACGAAAAAAAATATATCCACCCTTTACGGGAATATCTTGAAGCTGATCAGCCTTTCTTTGGTATCTGCCTGGGTATGCAAGCTCTTTTTGAGGGAAGCGAAGAAGATTTTTCCGGCAATGAAAGTCTATGCATTTTCAAAGGCATGGTCAAACGATTCAAAACTAAACTGGCTGTTCCGCATATTGGCTGGAACGGGGTGAACCTTAAAAAAGACTCCCCTGTTTTTAAAAATGTTAAAGCAGATGCAAAATTTTACTTTGTCCACTCCTATCATATTGTACCCGATGATAGCTCAGGGGATGAATCGGTAGTTTTAACCACCACAAATTATGATTATGAGTTTGTGAGCAGCGTTCAGAAAGGCAATATTATCGGTACCCAGTTTCATCCTGAAAAAAGCGGCACTGCCGGTATCAAGCTACTTGAAAATTTTATTTATCAAAAGGATCTGAGAGCCCAAAAAGCCATCGATATAAAAGGAAAAGGCCTTTCAAAAAGAATTATAGCCTGTCTGGATGTCAGGACCAATGATCAGGGCGACCTTGTGGTCACCAAGGGGGACCAGTATGATGTAAGGGAAAAAGGGGATGTCAGAAATCTGGGCAAACCTGTTGAGCTTGCCAGACGATATTATGAGGAAGGTGCCGATGAAATCACTTTTTTAAATATTACAGGATTCAGGGATTTTCCTCTAAAAGATATGCCCATGATAGATGTCCTTGAAAAAACCAGTAAAAATGTTTTTGTACCACTGACCATTGGCGGCGGGATCAGGGACTATACGGACAGCAACGGTAAAACATATACGGCACTTGATGTGGCCTCCCAGTATTTCAGATCAGGGGCTGATAAAATATCCATTGGCAGCGATGCCGTGTATATTGCCGAAGAATATCTAAAGACAGGAAAAAAATCTGGAAAAAGTTCCATAGAACAAATTTCCAAAGTATATGGAAACCAGGCCGTTGTGATTTCCGTTGATCCTCAAAGAGTCTATGTAAACTCCCCGGAAGATGCAAAAAAACACCATGTAATCAAAACTCAATTTCCAGGGCCCGACAATGAAAATCACTGCTGGTATCAGTGTACGGTCCAGGGCGGCAGAGTAACGAGAGACCTGGATGCACTTGCATTGGCCAAAGCCTGCCAGGATCTGGGTGCCGGAGAAATTCTTCTCAATTGTATTGATAAAGATGGAACAAAATCAGGATTTGACCTTGAATTGATCAATGCGGTACGAAGCGCTGTTTCCATCCCGGTGATTGCTTCAAGCGGTGCCGGGTGTGAAGATCATTTTGCCCAGGTTTTTGAAAAAACCAGTGCAGAAGCAGCCCTGGCTGCCGGAATATTTCACAGAAAGCAAGTTCCGATTCAAAGTGTAAAAGACTATCTTGCCGACAGGAATATTGAAGTAAGAGGTATGATATAATATGAAACCCGAGGAGAATAGATATGAAAGAATTTAATCTGGAAGGAAGAATCGCTGTTATCACGGGCGCCAGCAGGGGAATTGGTCTGGCAATTGTACAGAAACTTGCCCAATATGGAGCACAATGTATCCTGGTGAGCCGGAAGGTTGACAGCCTGGAAGCTGCTGCTGCCGGAATCAGGGAAAAAGGCTTTAAAGCTGAGGCCATGGCCTGCCATACCGGGTATCCGGATCAGATCAAGGCCCTGTATGAAAAAATACTGGAAAAATATGGAGTTCTGGATATCCTGGTAAACAATGCTGCCACCAATCCCCATTTCGGTGAGATGCTAACAGCAGATGAAGGCATCTGGGACAAAATTCTGGATGTAAACCTGAAAGGCCCTTTTTTCATGATCAAATATGCGGTTCCCTTGATGAAAGACAAGGGGGCCATTGTGAACGTGTCGTCGGTGAATGCGATAAAACCCGGATTATTCCAGGGAGTTTATTCTGTCACCAAGGCTGCCCTCATCAACATGACCCAGACCCTGGCCAGGGAATTGGCCCCAAAAGGAATCCGGGTCAATGCTCTGCTGCCCGGGCTTACAGACACCAAATTTGCCAGTGCCATCATATCTTCTGACGAAATCTGCAAGTATGCTGTGGCTCAGATTCCCATGGGCCGGTATGCAAAGCCCGAAGAAATGGCTGGAGCTGTGCTGTATCTGGTGTCTGATGCTGCCTCGTTTACCACCGGTACCAGTCTTGTCTGTGATGGTGGTATGTTGATATAAATTGTTTTAAGCTTGCCTTGCCATTTTATTGCAAGGATCTATGGATTATATTTTCGATAAGGGGTGAAAAATGACAAATCTTGGATTTGATAAAAAACTTTATATCGGTTCCTTTGGAATCATTATCCTTACCATCCTGATCATTGCTGTTGTTAACTTTTACCAAAGCAAAAGTTCTTTTCTCTCCAAAGGACAGACCAGTATCCAAAACGTGTCAGATGTTCTGCTAAAAACAATTCAGCTGAAACACAACCTGCAGAAAGAAAAAATAGACGCTGATATGGGTGCACTGATGGCAGAAAGTCAAAGCGATGAGAGTATTATGATTGTCAATGCCAGAACCGTTGATATGGATATTTATGATGTCAATTCAGAGAAAAAAGAGAAAATTACCCTTCCAAAAATGGTTTTCGGACTTGAGTTTGTTACTGACAATGTGATCGTTGATAAGATCGGTAAATTCAGCACATCTGATATCGCTGTTTATCAAATCCATGATAATAAGCTCATCAAAGTGTCTTCAAGCATTAAAAATAAAGATGGTTCCAGGCCCATCGGAGAATACTATACTTTGGGGACTGATGTTTTCAATGCTGTGATGGCAGGCAAACCCTATTGGTTTATATCAAAAACCGGAACAGAAATTTCCATGCAGTATCTCCAGCCATTTAAAGAGACCCTTGAAAAAAAGATAAGCGGCGCATACTCTGTCACCAGCAAAATTTTGACTAAAGACCTTTTAGGACTTATAAACAAAGTCAATGTCGGTGGTCATGGTTACTCGTTTATCAATAATTCAAAAGGAAAAATTCTTATCCACCCCGATAAAAAATACCTTTCATTAAAAGTTCAGGAATTTGAAAATGGCAAGGACATATTAAAAAGCAAATCCGGAGCAACCAATTACGGATATAATAAAAAGACCTATCACTCCTATGTAAACTATTTTAAAGCGTGGGATCTTTATTTTACCGTGGCTGTATCTGAAGGCGAACTGATGACCGGTATAAACAAGCAGATTATGACCAGCGCCGGTATCAGTGGTGTTTTAGCTTTAATTATCGGAGCGCTGATCATCGGGGTTATGAACAGGCAATTGATAAAAAATATGAATGGTATGGCAAAACTGGCAAAAGAAGTTGCAAAAGGTAATTTTAAATACACTTTTGCTTATAATGCAAACGATGCCATCAAAGATACGGTTGATTCCATGAATGAAATGGTCAAAGGCCTGGCCCAAATGATTAAAGATCTCAATTCGGGTGTAGACACGTTAAGCTCAGCTTCCGGGGAATTAAACCAGATTTCCGATAAAATGAGTGAAGGATCTGAAACAACGGTTTCAAAACTCAATACAGTTGCTTCAGCTGCGGAAGAAATGAGTGTTAACATGGATTCTGTGGCAGCTGCCATGGAACAGACCAGTACGAATGTGGAGATTGTCGCTACCGGAACCAGTGGCATGAGTACAAGCATAGAAAAGGTCTCCCAGAACTCAAATCATACCAGAGAGATCACCAACAAAGCAGTTGAAAAGGCTCAGCAGACATCGAAAAGAGTCAGCGGGCTTGGCCGGGCTGCGGAAGAAATCAACAAAGTCACGGAGACCATCAACAGGATTTCCTCCCAGACCAACCTTCTGGCCTTAAATGCAACTATTGAAGCAGCACGAGCCGGAGAGGCCGGAAAAGGTTTTGTTGTTGTTGCAAATGAAATCAAAGAATTGGCAGGCCAAACAGCCGGTGCAACAAAAGATATTGCTAAAAATATTCTGGAAATCCAGAATCAAATAAAAGGTGCTGTCACTGAAATCCAGGAAATTTCACAAATCATCAACCAAATCAATGATTTTGTTAATGAAGCCGCCTCTGCCATTGAGCTTCAGTCTACCACAACCAATGAGATTGCCGAGAATATCAGTCAGGTATCATCCGGTATCCAGGAAGCCAATGTAAATGTTAACCAGAGTTCAGAAGTATCGGGTCAGGTGGCAGAAGAGATTACAGATGTTCTCACAGCTTCCCGGGAAATCAACAGCTTTTCTTTCTCTGTTAAAGAAAAGGCAAAAATCCTGAATAATGTCATGCTTCAATTGCAGGCGATGACAGAAAAATTTAAGATATAAGCTATCCTCTAACGGATGCCATAATTTTAATACTATTTCTCGGTGTAATTTCTTTTTTTATCAGACCACGTTTAACAGATTTTCAACTTTCTGCATGTTAAATGCATATTCAGCGATTATTTTTGAGATATCCTCAGAGTTCATTCCCAATTCTTTCATGGTCTGATCATTAAACCGATACGTCAACCCGTCTGAGCCCACACCAATTCCAATCATCATACATATGCAATCGGCCAAATAGACGACAGCAATTTCTTTATCTTTGACCATTGAAACATCCGTGAGATGATGATGGCGAATAATTTTGACCATTTTTGGAGAAAATTTCCACATTTTTGCTATCATTCCCCCGAGCTCGGCATGATCTACACCGATAATTTTTTTTTCAGCCTCCCTGAAACTTAAGTTTTCATTCACAACCAATGCTGATATCTTTTCAAAAGAATCCATGACAAACCTGTCCAGAACTATTTTACCAATATCCTTAAGCAGGGCGGCTGTGAAAATTGTACTTTTATTTTTGAATAAAAGCTTTTGGGCGATCTGTTTTGCAATCAATGCAGAAGATACAGAGTATTTCCACATGGCCCCTTCATGAAACCCATACCCTTCCTGTTTTCCGGACAATACCTTTGCACCTGATTTTATCAATACGATTTCAATAATCTGGTCTATTCCCAGAAGAGTGACAGCGTCCTTGATAGACTCAGCAGGATTTTTCAAGCCGAAAAAAGCAGAATTACATATTCTTAAAACACTGGCAGTGATAGCCGGATCATATTGGATAATGGTTGCTATTTGGGCCATGGAATAGTCCGGTTCATCAACCACCTCAAGAATTCGATTGATCACAGCCGGTACGGGCTTTAAATTTTTAATTTCTTTAACAAGTTCTTGAATGACACTCATAATACTTTAGTAATCCAAAAGATTGAGTATTTTGAATAAGAATTTAGGCTATAATACGCGGCAAGAACAGAGAAAGTCAAGAAACCAGATAAATTAATCAAAAAAATTAATTTAACATACTCAGACCGTATGTTTCACTCTCTTTTCTGATTCTTTATTGGAAATGATCTTAAATAATCCGGGCATGACAGTATTTCGCCCGTTGAGTTTGGCCTTATATAACATGGTATCCGCATCCTGAATAATTCGGGTCATGTCTGCACACCGATTCAGTTCGGACACACCAAAGCTGGCAGTGACTTTGATAGTATCGTCATTATGCATAATGATTTTTTTTGAAATTTTAATTCTCAGACGATCCGCAAGTTCCATGGCTTTTACCTTATCGGTTTCAGGCAAAATAGCAATAAATTCTTCCCCGCCGTATCTGGCAAGGATGTCGCCTGTTCTCATATTTTTTTGCATAAGAGCTACGACTTCCTGCAACACCTTATCACCGGCAAGATGCCCATAGGTATCATTTATTCTCTTAAAATGATCCAGATCAAACATAAACATGGACAGATCATTTTTATGGCGGATGGCTCCTGCAATATTTCTTTTCAGCTGATTCTCAAACTCTCTTCTATTGTAACATCCGGTTAAGGGATCAATAGCAGCTGCATTGGTTAAATTTTCAATTTTAGCCTGGCGGGAGAGTGCCGCCGAGCATCCCTGAAGGATAAGATTTACCACCTCGTCATGATGACTATACATATTGTTGTGGGGAAGCATGTAGATTCTTGAATGACAATTTTTCTCATTTAATTCGTAAAAAACAAGATCATTCATATTGAATTTTTCTTCCCGCTCATCCGGATGGAAAGTATGATTCAGGTAATTCAAGCTTTCTCTATCTTTAATACGGAAATCTTTTAAAATAATATCCTCAAGAGATTTTTTATACATCTTGGGGTCTAACCAGATATCAACACTTTTCTTTTTTTTGATCACAAAGGCAAACAATCTGTAATTGAGAATATCTTTCAAACAAAGAGCCACTTCATTAATAATTTGGATGGAGGATTGTTTTTTGTTTAATTCGACGATATGACGGGTCAACTTTTTATGATCTGCCTGTCTTTGGGCCATTTTGAAAATCATTGAAAATAATGTTGTCATTCTGCCGGATATTCTGCTCAAAGCTTGCTTCATATTCTTCCCTCATTTCAGTACATATCAATTGCTGAAAACAAATAAAGCAATACTTATGCCAAAAACAGAAATAAACAAAAAGTTAATTAAATTACAATAAGTTATAAATATTATACATTTGCAACACCTCCTCTAAACAGGGAAAAATCTGCCATCACCGTCAATCGTTTGACATATCGTTTTTTCTGCCGTGGAGCTTACGGTTTGCATTCAATAATAATACTGTCATTTTGAAATGACCTATGGCTCGGGTGTTTTTTTATCTTAATATGTACCTTTTAAAGCGGTCATTCACCTGTGAAAAATGATCTCCATAAGGTGGTAGTTTTTTAAACTCAACCGTTTTGACACGCCCGGCAATTTCAGAAAAATTCTTAATCAAGGTCTGGTGGGAAATAAGCATATCGGCCTGTTTTCCAGACAGGCCACATAACACCACTCCCATGTGGAGGCCATATAATTCATGCTCCATTTCCAGGTCTTTAGGGATGATAATGGATTTGTAGCAAGTTGTTGCATGTTTATTTTCATAGATCGCATAAATATTGCTTTCATTTTTCCGGACAGACACGGGAACAAGAACATGGCTCAGCAAAAGCCCCGGATTTGTTATTTCAATTCCGGGATGGTTTGAAACCACCATGTTGTAATGGAATGAAGACCCAAGATATCTTAATACGTCATTGATTGTTATGGCAAACGAGAAAGGGTCATCTTTTGCCCAGGCACAAAAATCAAACAGATTATGCATGGGTGTTCTCTCAGGATTTTTGTCTGCAACGGCAAGGATCGAAAGATAATCCATACTTTCCCTACGTTTCGCCTTAAAAAACAATTTAAACAGCTTTTTCTCAGTCGCTTCAGTGACCGGGCATTTACAGCTTAAAATCCCGTACAGAAAAATCTTTAACGCCTTTGTTTCAATAATGATATCCATTTTGTCTGCCTTATCATTAAGTTATGAAAAAATCGGAATAACCGTGTGAATTTCCTTTTTACCATATCCTGCAATACAACACTACACGTAACCTTGGTATAGGGTTGGTGGAGGTGAGGTGCTGAAACCAACCTTGACCTGAAAGTCCATCCAATCCGTATTTTCATTTTAATCTATTACTTAGTCGAAAGTTTTTGCTAAATTGTAATTTGCATTTACAATTTGTAAGAAATATGGTATTTTATTAAAATGATACCAAGAGATGTTTCAAAAAAAGTAATGGAATTCAGCAAACAGTATCCGGTAGTCACAATCACAGGACCAAGACAATCCGGGAAAACCACTCTTTGTAAAATGTTGTTTCCAAATAAGCCATATGTATCTTTAGAGAATATTGATAATAGAGAATTTGCAGAAAATGATCCTATCGGCTTTCTTGAAATGTATCCTAAGGGAGTTATTATTGATGAAATCCAGAGAGTTCCTGATCTCACTTCATATATTCAGACTATTGTGGATGAAAAAGATCTTCCGGGAATGTATATTTTAACCGGAAGTCAGCAGTTTGAACTTATCAATCGTTTAAGTCAGTCCCTTGCGGGACGAACTGCCTTAATAAGGTTGCTTCCTTTTTCCTTTTCAGAAGTCTATGGAATAAAAAAAAATCAGGATATTGATAAGGTTTTAACAACAGGATTTTATCCGAGAATATTTGACAAAGGACTTGATCCCTACAGTGCTATGGAATTTTATATAAGTACGTATATAGAGCGGGATCTGAGACAATTAATTAATATTAAAGATCTTTCCCGGTTTCAAACTTTTCTAAAGCTTTGTGCAGGACGTACAGGTCAAATTTTAAATATGTCTTCTATTGGAAATGAATGTGGGATTTCTCATAATACAGTAAATGGTTGGTTAACAATCCTTGAAGCCAGTTATATCATTAAGAGAGTGAAACCTTTTTATAAAAATTTTAATAAGAGGCTTGTAAAAGCACCTAAACTTTTTTTTATTGACACCGGATTAGCTTGTTTTCTCTTAGGAATAAGTTCTTTTAACCATTTACAGGCACATCCGCTTAAAGGCGCACTTTTTGAAACTTTTGTTTTTTCAGAACTCTTGAAAACAAATTTTAACCAAGCTAAACCTGACAATATTTATTATTTCCGAGATAATATCGGCAATGAAATTGACTTTATTTTAGATGCTGGT
>NZ_JAIOSW010000043.1 GCF_021107415.1 Desulfobacula sp. | reverse complement strand
TTTTTTTCTTATGCTCGCTGCGCCGCCATCATTCACACTCCTTCCCTACACCACCCTCTTTCGATCTAACCCCAGGGTAGTGGAAGGGACTGCCCAAGAAAAAAGATTCATCTTTAAAAACGGTTCAAATTATTTTAAAATTACCCACCATGAAGCCGTATTAAGGGATGTTACCATCATTGCCAAAATGAAACCGGATCTGATAATTCTGGACGAAGCCCAGCGCATAAAAAACTTTAACACCAAAACCGCAGATGCAGTAAAACAACTGCCGCGGGATCATGCCATTATTTTAACCGGCACCCCCCTTGAGAACAAACTTGAAGATGTTTACTCCATCATTCAATTTCTCGACCCCTATCTGCTCAGCCCTTTGTGGGATTTTGCCGGCAGACACTTTATGATTTCAAGAAAAACCAAAGGAAACATCCTCGGGTATCAAAAACTGGACGAATTGAGAGAAAAACTTTCCAGCATCGTAATTAGAAGAAAAAAAGACGAGGTTCTGAAAGATCTGCCTGAGACGGTGACCAATAACTATTATATCCAGTTAAGCAACAAGCAGGACAAAATCCATTCAGGATACATGTCCGCGCTTATTCCCATCCTTGCCAAAAAATTTTTAACCCCCATTGATATTCAACGGATACAGATGTTTCTTTTAAAGATGAGAATGGTGTGCAACTCCACCTATCTGATTGATAAAAAAACAAATATTTCTCCTAAACTGGATGAATTCAAATCCATTATCTCGGAACTTGTAAAGGAAAACAATCGAAAGGTTGTTGTTTTCAGTGAATGGACAACCATGACATTTCTTGTGGCCAAACATCTCTCGGATGCTAAAATTCCCTTTGTTGAACTGTCTGGTAAAGTCCCGGTAAAAAAACGCCAGAAACTGATTGATGAATTCTCAAACAACCCTGAGTGCAAAATTTTTCTTTCAACCGATGCCGGCGGCACCGGCCTTAACCTGCAGGCAGCAGACTGTGTCATCAATTTTGAATTGCCCTGGAACCCGGCAAAACTGAACCAGCGTACCGGGAGAGTAAACAGAATCGGACAGACAAGCAAGTGTATTAACGTCATCAATCTTATTGCCAAACGAAGCATTGAAGAAAAAATTCTGTCCGGAATCCAAATGAAAACCGACCTGTTTAAAAGCGTTTTTGAAGATGGCAGTGATTTTGTGGATTTTTCCAGTGAGAAAAAAGCAGGCTTAATTAACAGGCTGCGGGAAATGATGGGTGAAACACCGGATGAATTGGCAAAGCCTGAACCAAATGATCCTGTTGAAATCCCTGACGATACTCCCTATTACCTGAATCCCGAAGTATTGAATATGGATGCTGTGGAATCCAGAGAAGAGGGGTTAAGAAATGATCGACCACTCGATTATGCAGCAGAAGAGCCTGAACCCCTGCCTGTAGAGCCTCCCGAGGAAAACGAGGCGGCATCTGAAAACGTCTTTGCAAACCAGTCCCCGGAAAAAATTGAAACCGTGCTGAATTCAGGCCTGGAGTTTATTGGAGGGCTTTTAGAAATGGCCACAGGGCAGAAGATAGAAAAAAGCGATACCCGGGAAAAAATGCTCACAATAGATAGAAACACGGGTGAAATCACAATGAAATTCAAACTGCCCGGGATGTAATATGTGAAAAACTTTACATAATTTAGGAAAAAAATGTAACAATTTATTACATTTTTTTCCTAAAAGAAAATTCCTCTTCAAATCCTTATGCCCAAGGGACAGGGGGAAAGACAAATCCTTGAGCTTGGTATAAAAATTGCTTTTAAATAATGATTAAAGTTAGATATATAATAACAAGAGATAAGGAAACTGGGATTTAGGAGGAAGTTTAAAAGATAGAATCCAAACCAGATAAAAAAATCATAGTAAAGGAGGGGACATCTTATGAAAAACCGCATCATATTGAGAATAGGTCTAATTATATCTGTGCTGTTTATTATCAATACAGCAGGAGCAGCGACTGTTGTTACTTTAGATGATGATACAACAAGTGCACTTTCTATACAACAGTTAGATGTTTCTAATTTGGGAACTTACAACGTACAATTCTTAGAGATTATTAATATCTCTGATCTTTATGGTTCGGAACCGGATTTTGACTTCAAGACAGAAGGGGACGCCGAGCTGGCAGCAACAGCAATATTGGACTTATTTAATGATGAAGGGATACTATCAATCGCACAAACAGGTTTCATAAAAGATAACGTTTTCTATATTCCTTATGAAAAATATGGTTCTGCTGCTCCTGATGATTTCAAATCTGTTGTTAGTCAGTATTTACCCCCCTCCTGGAATTATGTCTTAGGCATTCATACCCCGGCATCACATAGTGGTGGGCGTTACTTTGCCAAATTCAATCCAGTCCCTATTCCTGGCGCTGCATGGCTCCTCGGGTCCGGCCTTATTGGTATTGCGGGAGTCAGAAGGAAGTTTAAAAAGGCATAGTCCACTGTCAACAATCGAATATTAAAGGCGGGACCACCTTAACTGGCCCCGCCTTTTTTTTACATAGAAGTTTTAAGCTTTCTTGTTTTAAATATAGATAAATGCAAAGGGCGTACCAAAGCAATTTTACATATCATATCAAATGGAATTGAGCATTAAGGTAATGGGTCTGTCTTCTTCCGCAGTTCCTGTAAACCGGACCGGGCCTGGACGTCTGTACCGATCCTGATTTGATTCAGCCGCCAGCCATTCATCCCTTAGTGCTTTAAAGATCCTGAAGGTATTTGAATCTAAATCTACCAGGGCTTTTTCAATCACAAGCTCAAGCTTTCCTTTTCTTTCCTCAAGATGCATCAATTTTGCAATGGGAATACCAATGGGTTCCCACTTATCAAATTTTTTCTCAAGATTCTTGATGGCTGCCATTTGTCCGGTCGCCCCATTTGTGATTAGATGGAATGCTATCATGCCAAGGTTGTAGGTATAGTTACAATCAAAATGTGTGGGATCAGACCCCCGGCCATCGTATCCATAAAAATGAGTCTGTGTTTTAAATTCGGGATCGGATTTTTTAAATATTCTGATAACAGGCTCAGGCAACGCATCATCCGGGCCCATCAACTCTTGATTGATCAAAGCCTGTTTCAATGTTTTAAGGGAAATGATAGATTCTTTGATTAACAAATATTTATCGTCAGGATTTTTAAATATGGCCTTTATAAATTTATCCGGAATAAATTTAGCATTTTCCATAATTGACTTGTAATAGGACCTTTCAATACCGATTTTGTACTTACCCTGTTCCTTTAATATGCTTAGGTATTCCTTTACCATATCCATGATAATTTTTTCAGTTTTGATCTGGGAAAATTGAAAATTGCCATGGGTATCTCTTTCTGTCAGCAGACCTTCCTGAAAAAATAACGGCAGCTGGTTAAACAAATCATCATCCCTTAAATTCCAGATGGGAAAATTGTCTCTATCCCCCATGCCCCGAACCAGCCGTCTTAAATATTCAAGCTTGTTATTCAAAGTTGGGAAAGAGTGATGGAAATCATTGTCATGGATACGATTATATTCAGCGATAATTCTATTAAGTTTAATAATAAGTACCTGGATTTCGTTTAGAGACTCAAGAATACCTTCCGGAAGAATCATTACACCGAAATTCTTACCAGCAGCAGCTCTTCTCACAATGGTATCACAAATCAATCTGGACAAATGACGCAAGGTCATGCCATATGCAGTATAATCAATTGTCCCGTTTTTCCGGGCTTTTTCAATTCTCTTTTGATCTGTATAATCAGCCAGTTCTTCACCTATCAAAGAAAAATTGGCATGAGTCTG
>NZ_JAIOSW010000335.1 GCF_021107415.1 Desulfobacula sp. | reverse complement strand
GTCTGATTATTATGGCAAACTTGCCGGTCGAACGGTTGGTTCGTACCGCGCAGCGGTGCGGGCCAATTGTTCGACGTAGTCAACTCACGCATTCGTGCCGCGGAGCGGCACGAACCATTTATTATCAGGTCTATTTGCCTTGATATTGCCATATAGGTCAAATATCAAGGCAAAATACTCTATCTTTTTTCTATCATTTTCATGATGTTGTCAATTATTTCTCCCGGTTTTCCAGAATTTCCAGGACTTTTTTGAACTGATTTTCCGCCCTTGTTTTCAATTCTTCTGCCAGTTTAATGGTCTTAGTTTTGAAATTATCATCTGTAATATCTGTCATGTTTATCATTACATTCTTATAAGCGCCCCATATGCCTGTTTCCAAGGCCTTTGCCCCGACTTCAACATCGGACTTTGATGCGATATTACCATATTCAGCAACCTCTTTCATGGCTTCCCAGGCAGCGTCGGCAAGCTTCATTGTGGTCAAGGGGATATCAATGGCTTTTTTCAAGCCCAGCTGCAATTTTTCATGTCTGAACTCCTTTTCTTCTTTGGTATCACAAGGAAGACGCAGGGCTTCCACATAATCGTTAAACGCATCGGTATCCGCATCAATCATGGGGATCAGGGAGTTGGCAGCATGGTGAAGCGGGGGAATAAGCTTTCGCATTATTGCATCAATATCTTCAAATTTACGAACCCCCAGGGTCAATTTTGCCGCCATGGAACCTAAACCAGCACCAATGGCAGCAATGGCGGCAGAGGCTGACCCGCCGCCCGGGGCTGAACTTCTTGAAGTCACTTCTTCAATAAATTGTCTGACCGTCAGGCCTGCCAATGGCTCGTTTCTTTCTTGGGCAATGATATACTCGATAATTTTCTCTTTTGGATTAAATGGGGCAACAGAGTTCAAGCCCAGACGTTCAACGGCAAGTCTGACTTTCTGATCTTCATCCAGTACAAAGAGATTTTCTTTTTCAATATAATAGTCAGCCGCCATGAGTATAGCTTCCAAAGGTACCACGCCCACAATTTCAGACCCGGTAACGGCAATATTCAAATTTTCTGCCTCCTTTTTAACTTCTTCAAACAGCACATGGGGAGGGGTAACAAGATAATTGTTCAAATTTACCGTGACCTGGGCCAGATTATATTCATTCACATACCATCCCATGCCCTTTACCTCTTTGAGTCTTCCGGGTTCATCCGGGCTGCGGCCGGCTTCCCGAAGATTCAGGGCAATTCTATGGGCCTGGTTGGGTGTGGATAAGAGGTTGACATTATAGGCAATCAGAAAAAATCTTGCTCCTGTTACGGTTGCACCCCACTCGGGGATAAATTCGGCAGGTCCGAAATCCGGCTTCCACTCTTTGGTAATAATCCTGTCTTTTATGCCTTCATACTGCCCTTCCCTGATCTGGGGAAGTTTTTTGCGGTATTTACGGGTGGAAGATTCTTCATAAAGATAAATGGGGATGCCAAGCTCTTTTGCTGCACGGCTGCCAAATTCTTTGGAGATTTCGACACACTCTTCCATGGTTACATTGGCAACGGGAATAAAGGGACATACATCCATGGCACCCATGCGGTGATGTCCCCCTTCATGGGTCCTCATATCAATTTTTTGTCTTGCCACCCCGGCTGCGTTCAAGGCGCCCTCCAGCACTGCCTTGGGGGAACCCACAAAGGTATAGACAGTTCTGTTGGTGGATTCTCCCGGATCGACATCCAGAAGGCTGCAGCCCTTGGTCTGTTGAATGGCATCAGCTATGGCTTCTATGGTTTCCTTGTTTCGGCCCTCACTGAAATTCGGCACACACTCGACTATTTTTTTCATACCGGTTTATTTCCTTTATGATGAATGACTTTTTCCGTGTGACCTTCAGGTCATTAATTTGTTCCGTTTTACCATAAAGCAAACAACTTGTATATACAGGTATAGTTTTTTAAATCATATTTTTCAGCGAAGGGAACAGGGACTGATCCGTGTGGGGATAAAACTTTGCTCCAGAAAACATATTCATAAATTCCTGGTTGACGTTGAGTTCAATATAGGTAATGGATTGCCGAATCTTCAAGATCCTTTCAAAGGCATCCGGATCTTTTAACAAAACCTTTGCCCCGCCAAGGGAACTGTTCCCCAGTACCTCAAATGTTTTTATCGGGATATCCGGGAGCATTCCAATGGATATGGCCGATACAGGGTTAATAAATGATCCAAAGGTTCCTGCCACATAAAACTTTTGCAAATCTTCAAATTCAAGACCGGCTGTATTCCTTACAATCACTTCCAGTATGGTATACATGGCAGCCTTTGAACTGGTTAAGGAATTCAAGTCCACCTGGCTTAAACAAATTGATTCCCCTGTAGCGGAATATTTTTCATCCACCAGGATAAAATAATTGATTCCGTCTTTTTCAAGCAACCGTTTCCCACAGGTCTGGTTTGAAAATTTTCCACGGATATCGATGCGTTTTGATAAAAACAGACAGGCTGCCAGATCAATCATGCCGGAACCGCAGATGCCGACAGGCCTTTTATCCTCTATGGTATGGATTTTCAATTCACCGGAATCAGGATCAATCCATACTTGATCGATCACACCCGGCTTTGCTGTCATTCCCATTTTACTGACTCCGCCCTCCAGAGCAGGGCCTGCAGCACCGGCACAGGCAATAAGCCAGTCCTGGTTTCCCACAACAATTTCCGCATTAGTGCCGACATCCACCATGATGCAGGGGTCTTTTTTTCTGTCAAGATCTGAAAAAAGAATGCCTGCAATCAGATCTCCGCCAAAATAGGACCCGATATTGGGAAAAAGAAATACCATTGCATTTTTATTGATATCAAGGTTTAAATCACTGGCAAGCTGTGTATCCGGGATATTCACACAGGGAATATAAGGCTCCTTGATAATCTCAAAAGATTCAATCCCTAAAAACAGGTGGGTCATGGCGGTATTGCCCGCACCGGTAACCAGATAAATATCCTCTTTCTGGTATCCGTGTTCTTTACACAATACCGACAGGTTCTTATTGACAGCCTTGATGACAAGGTGGTTCAGTTCAGTAAGCCCATGATTCTGCCGGGAATAATGAATCCTTGCAAGAACATCCGGCCCGATAACAGCCTGGGGATTATCAAATCCCTTCTCACCTATTTCCTGTCTGGATTCAAGATCAACAAGTGACAGCACAATCCTTGTGGTGCCGATATCAATGGCCATTCCAAGAATCGGTTTATTTGATATTGGATCCAAAAGATCCACCACTATCCAGGAATACCGATCTTTAAACAGGACGGCCCTTGCCTTAAAATCCCATGCCCTTAAATTTGAAGGCAGTTTTTTAAGCACTTGCAAGGGAATCCTGATTTGATCCGTACTCAACGCATCAATAAGACATTTCTCCAGCCTTTGAGCATCTGCCGTATTATCGGCCAAACTTGGATTTTCAACTAAAACAGTGCGAACAAACCCAAATTTTTTCATCTTTTGTGCAGCCTTTCCAGACGCTCTTTTACTTTTGGGAAATTGTTGAGTTCCGTATGTGGCATAAACAGTGCCCCCATATAATGATCCATATAAGAAGGCGTTGCAGCCATTTCAAAGTTTGTCATCATATTGACTACATTTGCCACATCCCGGCGAAGTGCATTGGTTAAAGAATTTATTTTGCAACCCAGAAGAGAGCCATTGCCCAGATAAGTAACTTTTTCCGTCTCAATTTCAGGAAGTAAGCCTATGGTAATGGCGCTTTCCAGCTCAACATAACTGCCAAACCCACCGGCAAGGATAATCCTTTCAATATCAGTAACCTTTAATCCGATTTCTTCAAGCAGGGTTATGGCAGCGGCGTACATGGCGCCTTTTGCCCGGATCAGGTTATCGAGATCCGGTTCTGTGATGGTAATATCTCTGTCTATCTGGGTATTTTCTTTATATATAAGAACATATTCCCAGATATCGTCTGTCTGCCGGATCCTCGGTGTATCAAGAGCCTGGTTGAATTTGCCCCTGGAATCAATGACACCTGTTTCCAGAAGCTTAGCGGCTATGGTAATCATGCCGGAACCGCATATCCCTTTTGCCTTTTTATTCTCAACGGTGATGATCATGGGCTCATAGGTTTCAGGGTTTATGGAAAAATCCTCAATAGCCCCTTTGGTTGCTCTCATGCCGAATTTCACGCCGCCACCCTCAAAGGCAGGGCCGGCAGAGGCCGCCGTGCAGACCATCCACTCTTTATGGCCAATGGCTATTTCCGCATTGGTCCCGATATCCATATACAGTGTCAGTTCACTGGTTCTATACATACCCGAGGCCATGATGCCTGCGATGATATCACCGCCGACATAACTTGAAACCCCCGGATAGATCAGCGCAATAGTATGATCTGCCAGATCTATGTTGATCTCGGATGCATGGAATGGCGGATACATGATGGATGCCGGCACATAGGGGTCTCGACGGATATAGCTTGGATTTATTTTTAGCAGCAGCTGGGTCATGGTGGAGTTACCGGCAAGGGTAATGGTGGTCACCTCATGTCTGCCAATCTTTGCCCTTTTAAGAATCTTCTCAATAATTTTATTGATAACTTCGATCACTTTTTGATGAAGAATTTCAAGTCCGTCATCCTTTTCAGCAAAAATAATCCTTGAAATCACATCTTCACCATAGCTGATCTGACTGTTGAATTCACCCTGTTCGGAAAGAACCTGTCCGGTATGCAGATCAAGGACTTGTCCATATACTGTGGTCGTTCCGATATCCACTGCAATAGCAAAATTTCTGTCGCTGGTATCAAAGGGCTCAATATTTACGATCTCATTTTTGCCATCTTTTCTTACCGGTCTCACAATGGTTGCCGTGACCTTGAAATCACCTTCCCTGATAATATCAGATATTTTTCTGATCAAACCCAGGCCCATGGTCAGGCGGTGCTCACCATGTTTCAGGCGAAGATGATTGATAATTCTTGCCACATCTGCCTGATTATCCTCAGCAGTTGCTGAATCCAGTTCAAGATAAATCTTTTCTACGGGAGGAATAAACAACCCGTCCTGCCTGAGTTCATCAATATTTGAGTACATGACTTTTGCCGTATGCCGACTGCCGGCATGTATATTTAAACGGCTGGTATCAATCTCGGACTCAATTGGAATTCTTACCACAAGATCACAACTCACTTCGGACATACATGCCAGGCGATACCCTTTTTCCTGGTCTTCCGGGGAAAGATGTTCTGAAATCCCCCCTTCAACACTTCCTTCTTCGATTAACACCCTGCATTTGCCACAGACACCACCACCACCGCAGGATGCATTGATGTGAACACCGGCCTCCATGGCTGCCCGAATCAGGCTTTCATTATCATCAACCTCAACACTTACGTTATGAGGCAGAAATTTCACTGAATATGTCATATTACATCCTTTTTTGAATGGACTTACTTAACTAAAATCCGGAGAAGTATAAACTTTCTCTCACCGGTTTGGCAAGCAAGAGAATCTTTATTTTTAAATAATTTTTGATCTGAGGAAATGTAATTCTTGAATACCAGATATTATAGTTTGTAAGAAAAATTACTTAGATATTATATATAAAAGTAAAAAAACTTGTTGAACAACAAACTCCTGTTTGCCTAAAAATATAAAAACAAACAGAAGTTTTTACTTTAAAAAAATTTACATCGGAAGATCAAACGCTCCCGGACCAATTTCCCATTCCCCATCTTTATTCACTAAATTGATAATTTCATCAACTTCATATTCATTGATCAAATTAAAAACTGCACCGACAACTTTATATAAAGGATTAATATTACGCGTCTTTACGGCCGTAATTTTAACTTTTGCAGAAGAATCATTCATATTTAAAATTTCGGTGTCAATGTCACCTATACTCATCTGTAAAAAACTTTTTGCATAGCCACGATTCCGCGCTTTAATTCCTGCTTTTTCAAGATACAGGCCAACTATTTTCTCTTCATCTTCATTTGTTTTGCACGCTTCACAAAGGTATTCTTCCATTGACGCATCAAGCATATAGTAAGCTTTAGCAAACTTAACAGCCACCTTTTCAGGTGACTCAGCGAACGCTGTTGATGAATGAATGCATAATCCGACAACCAAGGCAGTTAAGAAAAAAAATTTTCTGAGACTCATTTTTATTTATTCTCCTTTTAAAAACTTTCGTTCGGTGTACGTTTTGAAATATAATTAAGTATAAAAACACATATGAAATCAAGCATAAATGCTGATGGTCTAATAACAAAAATTCGCTGATTGCTCAATACCCGTTTTAATAAAGCATACAATCTCTAAACCCTTAACCAACATGTAATTTGAAATTTCATTCTGTATTTATTTGTACCTTGTTTTAGTTAAACCGGCTTTGGGCTTCCATATCTGTTAGGGTCTGCGTCATCTCATCAATTAAATCTTCTTTCACTGTAGCACCACCTAATAATGGTCAAGAATATAAACAATAAAAGCCCAAAAACGCTTTTGATATTCCAGTCAATTTCAATAAAAACCACACTAATATATATTGTGGTGCAAGGCAAATAAATTTTTAGAGCTTTTAATTTATGATATAATTTTATCAATTTTTTGTACTTCATACAGAGAAAAAATCTTCTGTTTATTGACACCTGTCCCAATAAGCGTATCTTAGGATAAAATAATATTTTTAAATTAAGGAAAGCCATTAGCACGATTTCAAAAAAAAGATTCAGCGACCCTACAGACCGAGCATCGATTGCTTACGGCCATGTCATTACGACCGCCTGTTTCAGTATCCAGGCGATTGGGGTGGGTATTTATATCTCTTATGGGGTTTTCTTCAACCCTTTAATGGATGAATTTGGCTGGTCCAGAGCGGCCATATCCGGGGCCTCTTCTGCTGCTTTTTTTGTCATGGGCCTGTTTGGCATCCTCATTGGTCAACTCAATGATAAATTCGGTCCCAGGATTTTGATGAGTATTGCCGCCATTTTTTTCGGCCTAGGGTTCTGCCTCATGTCGCAGATCAGTGCCCTGTGGCAGCTCTATATAATTTTCGGCCTTATCTTCGGTATAGGGCTCAGTTCCGTGGATGTTATTGCCTTGAGCACCATTGCCCGGTGGTTTGCTAAAAAAAGGGGTAAAATGACCGGGCTGGTCAAGGTGGGTACCGGAGCCGGACAGTTCACATTCCCCATCCTGGCGAGTTTTTTAATCTCAGGATTTGGCTGGAAGAACGCATTTATATTCATGGGATCTTTTGCCTTTATCCTTCTTTTTGCCATCGCCCAATTGCTTCGACGGGATCCGGAGACGGTTTATCACTCATCTGTTGGCACCCCA
This sequence comes from Desulfobacula sp., assembly GCF_021107415.1. The sequence goes on along the minus strand of NZ_JAIOSW010000335.1, from coordinate 9,658 downwards.
AGGGAATTGTCAAAATCCCAAGACCAGGGATTTCCCTTTTCCAAAGCCCTGAGAACCCCTGAATTGTGGTTGATCTGCCTGACAAACCTGCTTCTGGTGTTCTGCCTGATGAGTATCCTTATCCACATTGTTCCCCATGCCCGCGACATCGGGATTTCTCCCCACAAGTCAGCCGGTGTGCTTTCCGCCATAGGCGCAGTAAGTATGGTGGGTCGATTTCTTTCAGGTCTGGCCATTGATCGTAAAGGCAGCAAACAGATCATGTGTATCTGTTTCGGATTTCTGATCATCAGCCTGCTTTGGCTGACAAAAGCCGATGCCCTATGGAAGCTCTATGGATTTGCCTGCATCTATGGGATTGCCCACGGCGGTTTTTTTACCGCCATTTCCCCCATTATTGTGGAATTATTCGGCATCCGGGCTCATGGTTCTCTGTTCGGGGTGGTCGTCTTTTTTGGTACCACTGGCGGCGCTTTAGGTCCCATATTAACCGGTTATTTATTTGACATGACTCACAGCTATATCTTCGCTTTCCGGTTAATATTGGTCATCAGCTGTATTGCCCTGGGATTCTTATTATGCCTAAACACCGACAATAGCTGAATGGATTTCTCTAAAAAAGGGGCCTTAATCAAAATTTCAGGCCCCTTTTCAAAAAATATCTTTAAATAATCTTAAAGATCATTTATTGTTTCGGTAAGTTCAGGGATAAAATCGAGGATATCTTCAACAATACCGACATCAGCTACCTGGAAGATGGGTGCTTTGGGGTTCTTGTTTACAGCAACAATAAACGGATTGCCCTTTACGCCACCCATATGCTGGAATGATCCTGAAATCCCCATGGCCATGTATACTTTTGGCTTAACGGTCTGGCCGGAGGTTCCAACCTGTCGTGATTTTTCAAGCCATTTAGCATCAACAATCGGTCTTGAGCAGGAGACAACCGCTTTCATTGCTTCAGCAAGTTCCTGGGCAATTTCAATATTGTCTTCATCCTCAATACCGCGACCAATAGACACGAGTACATCAGATTTAGTAATATCAACATCACCCACTTCTGCCACAACAATTTCAAGAAATTTTCTTTTTGCAGAAAGATCACCTGCATCACCGGATTTATCAACCACTGATCCATTGGCTGATCCGCCTTCAACAGGTGTAAAAGCACCGGGTCTGACAGTCATCACTGCCCCGGAAGATATGTCAATGGTCATATGGGTGCTCACAGCCCCGCCAAGTTCCTGGCGAACGGCTTTCAGGGTTGTTCCGTCGATCCCTTCAAAATCAACCACATCCGCTGCATAAGCTGAATCCATTTTTACACAAAGACCCGGAGCCAGATCCATTCCAAAAGTATCGTGAGCCGTTAGAAAAATAGCATCGGCCGGAAGAATACTGACCAGAGCTTTTCTGACGACTTCTCCGTTTGGATAGGCAAGGTCGGCATGATCAATTTTAATCACTTCCGAATAGATGGAAGTCATTTCATCAGCTATTTTATCCAAATCTGCTCCTGACCCGGTTACAACAGCAGTTAAACAGGCGCCTTCATCAATTTTTTTGGCGGCTGAAGGGTACTCCAATGCCACGTCTGCAGCAACACCGTTTATAAATGGGATATATGCAAAAATTTGTGTCATGATTTAAAACCCTCCGTTTGCTTTAAGCTTCTCAATCAGCTTTTCAATGATCTCATCGGTGGAGCCTTCAAGCATCTCAGCACCATCACCCATATCCGGTACAAAATAATCTACGCGCTTTGTTTTTGCGCCGGCTTCTCCAACACTATCTGCATCAATACCAAGATCAGACGTTCCTTTGACAGGAATATCAACTTTGGCAACTTTTCTGATACCACGGATACCCACATAACGGGGCTCATTAATACCGGTCTGGATAGAGAGAACGCAAGGAAGGTCAATTTCATTCATTTCCTGGTTACCCCCCTCAATCTCTCTTCCCACTATTATTTTGCCGTCACCGACCTCAATTTTATTTACCAGGGATGCATAGGGCATGTCCAGCATTGCAGCGAGCATTCCACCTACCTGGCCGGCTCCTTCATCTGCCTGGGCACCTGACAGTATCAGGTCGTAATTACCTTTTTGGGTTTCAGCCTTAAGAATGGCCGCAATTCCCAACCCATCAGATCCTTCAAATGCATCGTCAGAGAGGAGAATACCGTTATTGGCACCCATTGCCATCTCACGTCTTAACACTTCTTCTGATTCATCATCACCAACAGTGATAACCGTCACACTTCCACCGACTTTATCAACAATCTGGATCGCTTCTTCAATCGCATAATTATCCCATTCATTCACTGAATAAACCAGATCATCACGATCAAGATCATTTCCCGCACTGTTGAGTTCAAATTCATTCTCAGCAGTATCCGGTACTCTCTTGACACATACCAAAATCTCCATTATTGCCTCCTTTAAATCAATTATCCGTCACAGATTTATTCGTCCTAAAATCCGTCACTCATTTATTTAATATAAATGTTGCTCTATAAGTTCTGTAAAATCCAAAACTTCCATCTCTCCTTCTTTTCCTGCGACCTTGATCGCATCCTGGATATTTACCAGGCAGAAAGGACAGGCAGTTACAATGATATTTGCTCCGGCATCTGCAGCCATATTAACCCTTAAAACGCCCATTCTTATCTCTTCTTCCGGTTCATAGAAAAGCATTAACCCGCCACCGCCGCAGCAAAAGGATCTGTCCCGACTCTTTTCAAGCTCTACTCTGGTTAACCCGTCAATGGCATCAAGTGCCTGCCTTGGTTCTTCATAAATACCATTGTGCCGTCCCAGGTAACACGGATCATGATATACATACACTTTTTCAGGATCCTGGCAAGGTTTAAGATCAAGCTCTCCGGAAATAATTTTTTGAGCAACCACCTGACTGATATGTTTAACAGGAACAAGGTTGTCATAATCATTTTTCAATGCATTATAAGCATGGGGGTCTGCTGTCACAATTTGTTTCACACCACTTTCCATAATAGCTTCAGTATTTTGCTCTTTTAAATCCTGATACAGCATTTCTTCTCCAAACCGGATGACTTCATTCCCGCTGTCCTTTTCCAGTTTACCCAGGATTCCAAAATCAACGCCTGCTTTTTTGAGAATAATAGATGTGCGCCTTGCGATCTCCTGAATTTCATCATCATAGGATGTAATACTATCCACAAAATAAAGGGTGTCTGCTTTTTCCTTGGCAAGATCTTTAATCTGCCAGTTTGCTTTAAACTCTTTATCCTTTGTCCAATCCGCCCGTTTTTTCTCCATTTTCCCATAAGGATTCCCCCGTTTTTCAAGGGCCTTCAAAGGTTTTTGCAGGGACTGGGGCACCATGCCTTCATCCACCATACCCCGGCGCAAATCAACGATCTTATCAATATATTCAATCCCCAGGGGGCACTCTTCTTCACAGGCACCACAGGTGGTGCAAGACCAGATTTCATCTTCAGTATAGATATCTTCTACCAACAAATTGCTTTTATAAATTTCTCCTGACATGGGATAATTTTTAAATATCAAATCCCTTGCCTTAATGGTAATAAACCTGGGAGATAATGGACGGCCCACTGCGTTTGCCGGGCACTGATCAGAACACCTGCCGCAATCAGCACACGAGTAAAAATCCAGCATATGTTTCCAGGTAAAATCTTCAAGTTTTTTTACACCAAAGGATTCAAGGTCATCCAGGCCTTCGTCTGACACTCCATACATAACCGGTTTGATGTTGCCTTTTTGAACCCGCATGAAAAACACGTTAAAAATGGATGTAATCACGTGGAAATGTTTTCCCATGGGTAAAAAACACAAGAAAAAGAAAAAGGTCAGATCATGAACAAAATAGGTGAAAATGTGAAGTCCCTGGAGAACATTTTGAGGTGCTGAGGTAAGAATGCCTTTAAAAATCCAAACCAGAGAAAGGGGAGCCAAAAAATGTTCATGGCCGGTATGCTGAAATTCATAGGCCACCTGGGATGCTTCAAAAAGACTTTCTGAAATCATGAGTGTTGCAATAATACCCAGTACAAAAACAGCTTCTGCAGTATGATCCTTGCCATAGTTTTCCGGCACTGCATATCGCTTGGGTTTATAGATCCCCCTTCTGACAGCGGCAATGATACAGGCAATGAGCACAATGGTTGCGGCATAATCTTTAATAAAATTATAGATATCCCCTAAAGGCCCTCCAAACCCGGGCAATACAAATCCATCTGAAAAACCGACAACAACAAGTGATGTAGAGCGGATGGATAAAATCAAGAAGCCGGCAAATATGGAAATATGGAGCACACCTGCCAGCATATATCTTGGATGCCTGATCTGTCCCAGCCAGACAAGGATGAGATTTTTAACACGCTTACCGATCTGATCAAACCGGCTGTCCGGGTTTGCCCTCACAAGAGGTGCAAACCGCCTGGCCATAATGTATGCAAACAGTCCTATACCGATGACAGGCAAAATAAATGATAATATCACCGCGGGAAATATCCCGAAAAAATTAAAACTTGCCGGACCGATTATTGAAGTCATACTTGCCTACCTCCCAAATATTTTTAACTTAATGAATACAAACTCAAAAAAGCTTTAATAAACCTAAAAGAACACGTCAAGCAAAAAGCCATATTCAATCAATTTATATTATTCAAATACTAATTGACATTTATCATCCTTTGACACCTCTCAGATAAAGATCGACCAAAGGATCTGCCATTGAAACCAGGTCATATCTGCCGCCGGCAGACACCCAGGTACTGATGACACCTTCCACTGCGCCAAGAATAAACCGTTTAACAAGACCGACAAAAAGATCCTGGCGAATGGAACCTTCAATCTGCCCCTGTTCAATAATATCCGACAACAGATCCAGATACATTTTTGATATATCTTTGATTTGAGATTCAATATCCCTTAAGTATCTTACTTCCGACTGAAAAATAATTGCCATATTTTTATCATTTTGAAATTCCGCAAGATGGCACCGGATCAAATATCGCAATTTTTCTTCGGCAGTTTGACCCTTTTCAACAGCCGCACGCATTTTTTTAAACACCACATTGGTTTTAAAACTGATGAACTGGTAAAGAATGTCATCTTTATTTTTAAAATACAGGTATAATGTACCGTCAGCCACACTAGCCTGTGTTGCTATTTGTGATATGGTTGCTTTGTAAAATCCATACTCTGCAAACACAGCGCCTGCACTGTTCAGTATTTTATTATACTTATCTAATTTATTCTTCTGCAAACTTGTATCACCCTTCTTTAAGATAAATGAATAAAGATTCATTATTTAACAAAAGATTTTTATAAATGTCAAGCGGATAATCATTATTATAAAATATAATTTAAATTTATTTTTATCATATTTTACAGATAGTTATAAATAAAAAAAGACACTTTGCTTTAAACTAACTTCCAATTCTAACCCAAGGAATTATCCATGAATCAAAATTCATTATTCGATATCTCTTGATTTTAAAACTGTTTCGTGTAAAAAAATATAATTAGAATTTTTAAAATAATACAAACAATCAGGGAGGGTGATATGACAATACCAATAAAGTATTCTTCAGACTTTGAGACCGCTCTTGACCTTGGCAGACCCCCAAATGTAAAAAAACTTTTTCCTAGCTCCAAAGCGCTTCTTGTCAGTGGAAAATATATTGATCAGGCCATGTTGCTTAAAGGAAACAGTATGACCATTGCCGCCAACGGACGAAATTCTTTTGTCATTAAAGGCGCTCTTGCGGCTGCACAACGGGCGAATGCCGCGATTATGATTGAAATTGCCAGATCTGAAGGAGGAACAGGTGCATATTGTGCAGTGAGTTTATGGAATATTGCCCGGCAGACAGATGCTTTTATGAATGAACTTGGCATCACTATTCCCGTTGCTATCCATGCAGATCATTTCGGCATTAAAAAGCCTGAAGATATTGAACCGGCTAAAACAGAAATTGTGTCATTGTTTGATGCGGGGATTACTTCCATTGCCATTGATGCCTCCCATATGCCCGATGACCAGAATCTTCTGGCAAATCTTGAATTATTTCCATTTATTCCTGACTGGGCAGGCCTTGAAACAGAAGTGGGTGAAATAAAAGGTAAATTAGGGCTTTCAACAGATGAAGAAGCGCTCTTCCTCATCCAGGGGCTTAATGCCCACAATATTTTCCCCAACTGGATTGCATTAAATAATGGGACTACCCATGGCATTGAAGCCAGTGATACAGGCATCAATGTCGAGCTGACGGCTTTAATCCATGAAGCCCTCTCCAAATATAAAGTCTCCGGTGCCCAGCACGGCACCTCGGGTAACAACTCAGAAAGGCTTCGTGAGATAGCCTCAAAAACCCGGACAACCAAAGCCAATGTGGCCACGGCCCTGCAAATGATCTCCTGGGGTCTTAAAGTCAATGATTATGGAAACGCACTTCTTGACAATGGCAATTTTATTAAACAAAAAGACAGGGGCGTGTCGGAAGATATGTGGACAGACATGCTTGCCTATGCAAAAATAAATGATTTAAAAGGCGGCGACTTTAAAAAACTGAACCTTCCCTTTGAAAATAAATTACTGGCCCAGCCTAAAAAAATCCAAGACAGGATGGCAAAAGATGTTGAAGAATTTGTATTTGGTCTGCTAACCACGGTATTTAATACCTCGGATACAGCCCAGATAGTGATTGATGAAATCTTAAAAAATAAATCCCATGACCTGGGTTTCAAGGCTGAAAAAATTGAAAAAGAAAGTGAGTGGACAAAAGAAGAAATAATTGAAAAAGCTTCGGAAATCACTGCTGACAAGGGTCCGGAGGGAGATTTTGACGATTAAAAAAAAAATTAAAGTTTTAATTTTCTCAGGCCGATAACCTAAGTTAAGGAGAAAATTAAATGCAGATACCTTCATATCAAATACAGAATGTACTGAAAGTCTACTCGCGGCAGCTGAGTCAGGGCAAAAGGCTGAACAGGAATAAATTTAGCTCTCCCGATAAAACTTCTGCCGACAGTGTAACCATCTCCTCTGAAGGTAAACGCCAGGCCATTATTGATAAAGTTGCCACAAATATTGTTGACAAAATTATTACTGAAGGGCCTAAAGAAAAAAACGAAGCAAAAATCACGGACCAAATCCAAAAAGAACTTGGGAAAAAAATAAATTTTACAAAAAATAAAAATCAGTTTACCTATACCGCGATTGATGAAAATAATCAAAAAATAACCCACACTTTATCTGTTGAAGATTCAAAATTTATTGTTAAACGAATGACAGAATTAGCCAGAAAAGTTGCAGACAGTAATATGGAGGCATAAATCATGAAAATAACTACTCCCAATTACATCAATCAGACATATGCCAACCCGGCAAGCAATGCAGTCAATCAGAACCTGAAATCACAGAAAACTGCTGATGAAACTGCTAATGACAAATTAGACAGCATTAATTTTTCCGGTCGAACCAAAGACCTCCAAAAAATATCAAAAGCCATGGAAACTGACCCTGTGGACAGACAAAAATACGTGGCAGATATCAAACAAAAAGTTGAAACCAATCAATACGATATCAATGCCCAAACCATTGCTGATAAAATAGTGGGTTCCTACATGAACAAATTCGGGTAATAGAAATATTTTCCCGGCATTTTTTTCTTTTCTTAAATTATTATTTCACGGACAAAAAAGCAAACCATTTGATTTTATAGCATTTCTTCCATACATTAAAGAGTACGTCTCTCCTGGCATACCTTTTGCTTATTATTGTAAATAGAAAGGAGACACTTATGACCGACATAAACCAAATAAATGAATCTGCTCAATCTTTTGCTGCTTCAAATACCAAGGTTTCGAAAAGCAAAGGCACGAATGCCTTTGAGAACGCCCTTAGCAACGCCCTTGATAAAACGGAGGCACCTGAAATGGAAGCTATGCCAACAAATGCCTTAAGGGAAATTGCTTCTATTGATCTGAATATCATTAATTTATCCGATATTGTTTCAGGAAAAATTGATACGCTCCTGGAAATGCTTGATTCTTACTCATTAAAGCTTAAAGATCCGAACATTTCATTAAAAAGTATTGCAGAGGTTTTAGAAGGAATAAAGGATAATGCAGGCAGCCTGCTAAAAGAAACGGAACGTCTGACAGATGCGGATGCAAATTTGAAAAATATTGCAACCCAGACGATTGTCACGGCACAGACAGAATATGTTAAATTTCAAAGGGGTGACTATCTTTCATAGGATTTTTTTGCCTGCTCCCAAAGCAGATCTTTTTGATCCTTTGAAAGGTCTTTAAGCTTGATCTTTCTCTTGTTCAATTGGGCTTCCATCAATCTGAATCTGCCTTCAAACTTGGCAGTCGAACCGGCAAGGGCAGTTTCCGGATGGAATTTTGCAACTCTTGCCACATTGACAAGGGTGAACAAAATATCTCCGAATTCCATGCTTACCTCGTTTCGATTCCCGGATTTTAAGGCCGCTTCAAATTCATTTATTTCATCTTTGGCCGTATCCAGCACTTCATAGATATTATCCCAGTCAAATCCCTCTTTTACGACACATTTGGAGACTTTTAATGCCCGAATCAATGATGGCATCCCTTTGGGCACAGCATCAAGTACCGATACCCTTTTTTGTCCATTTTCCTTCTTTTCCAGGGCTTTGATCGTTTCCCACTGCCGGTTCAACTCTTGTTCCGTTGATATTCTGGCATTTCCGTATACATGGGGATGCCGGTGAATCATTTTCTTTGCGACCTGACCAATAACATCTGAAAGCGTAAAGTCCTGTCTTTCCTGAAAAATCTCTATAATAAAAATAAGCTGAAACAGGACATCTCCCAATTCTTCGCAGATATTTTGCAAATCGTGTTTTGCAATGGCCTCTTGAAGTTCATATGTTTCTTCTGCAAGGCATTCCCACATGGTTTCAGGTGTTTGTTTCCGGTCCCATGCACACCCGCCTTCGCTTCTTAATGTTCGAATAATATCAAACAGTCTGTCTATTGTTTCCAAATTTTAAAAAATTCCTTCCAGGTGTTTTAGAAAATCTTTTTTAGTATTTTGGGAAACAAACACGGTCATGGCTTTGGATACTTTTGCAACATAGGGAGAAAATTTTGAAGCAGCTAAAGTATTTGAACTCTTTGGAAGAAATGTTGTGATCATAATAAAAAGAACCGAAACAACCAATAAGCCTTTGGCGGCACCAAAGACAAGACCGAAGGTTCTGTCAACCCACCCCAAAAAAACAAGTTTTAAAAATTTACGAATCAGCACGGAAATAAGACTGATAATAACTAAAATAGCGCAAAATAAAAGGAAAAAAGCGATGATATTTCTGATTCCAGGATTTTCAATCCATTTTTCTGCATAGGGCGTAATCAAAGGATAGTAGGTACAGGCCCCGTAAAACCCTGCAACAACACCGATGATTCCCGACATTTCCCCTATGACTCCTTTAAAGAGTCCCCTTATTAGACAAAACGATATAATGACAATCACAACAATATCAAATGTGTTCATATTCCTCCTTTTTTGCTTTGATTAAAAGCGCTTTTTCAATAACAATTAACACGTTTTTTAGTCAAGATTTTTATTGACCTTTAAGCAAATAAAATGCACC
>NZ_JAIOSW010000436.1 GCF_021107415.1 Desulfobacula sp. | reverse complement strand
CCCCAATTCCTGTTGACCAGTGTACATGTTGTCAATATACCACAAACCTGCAATGTTATCACCAGTATAAGTCACATCAACAGCCAACGCAAAGGCACTACCAACAACAATAAAGCTAGCCACCATTCCCAATAACAAGCTCTTTAAAAATTTGTTCATAAAAATTCTCCTTTTTCCAAAGGCGACCCGGCCATCTCCCATCGAGATCCGTTGGTTTTCCGTCCCTGATTCACATCAGGTTTGGCTTTTCATGGTTAATAATTATTTGTTTCAATATTTGTTACTGCAACCATGGTGCCACAATTTAAAATAGTTGTTTATTTTTTCTTATCAAAGCAAAAATAAACATGGATAAGCCCAACACACCTGTTGAATTTTTAATTTTAAATTTTAAATTATTAATGATGCCCAATGAAAAGTTTAACATTTTGTCAATGATCCTGAAGAAACTATGTAAAGTTTTACATAAAATTATGTAAAACTTTACATAGTTTAGGGTAATTTATTTCACAATTTCTGTTTAGCAGGTAAAGGAAAAATCTTGACTAAAAACTGATATCCTTTATAAAGAAAGGCACCCCTTACATATTACCTTAAAGAAATAATAAGAGATCATTATGTGCGGAATTGCAGGAATAATAAATTATCGATCATCTGAAAACAAAAAAACTCTTCTTTTAAAAATGTCAGAATTTCAGCGCCACAGAGGCCCTGATGCTTTTGGAACTTATATCCATGGACCTGCCGGACTTGCTCACACCCGTCTAAGCATCATTGATCTTAACAGCGGTGATCAACCCATTCACAATGAAAATAAATCCATATGGATTATCTTTAATGGAGAGATTTTCAATTATCCTGAGCTTAGAAAACAACTACAATCAAAAGGCCATAAATTTTATACAAAATCCGATACAGAGGTGATTATCCATTTGTATGAAGAATTCGGCACTAGTCTATTTGAACATCTAAATGGTCAATTTGCCTTTGCAATATGGGATCTGAACAAAGAAGAACTTTTGCTTGGCCGTGATAGTATGGGCATAAGCCCCCTGTTTTACCATCACAATCATCACCGCCTTGTCTTTGCCTCGGAAATCAAAGCCCTATTTGCAGATAATACCATTCCAAGACAGATTGATCCCCAAAATCTATCTGATATCTTTACCTGCTGGTCAACCTTTGGCGATCAAACCTGTTTTAAAGATATTTTCCAGATCCCGCCCGGACATTATGCACGCTTTTCAACAAAGGGCCTTGAAATAAAACAATACTGGGAATTACCCTTTGGAAAAAGATCTTATCAGGAACGTCCTGTTTCAGACTGGGCAGGCGACCTTAATCAAATTCTTCTGGATGCCACCCGTATCAGACTCCGGGCGGATGTCCCCGTGGGAGCATATCTCAGCGGCGGCATTGACAGCACCTATACCAGTTCTTTGGTGAAAAATAATTTTAATAACAAATTGTGCACCTTTTCCGTGGGATTTTCCGACAAGCAATTTGATGAATCCCATTTTCAGAAAACCGCAGTTGACTATCTGGGCACAGATCATAAAACCATATCCTGCTCTTACAATGATATTGGCAAGATCTTTCCCAGGGTTATCTGGCATACGGAAACCCCCATCATCAGAACAGCCCCTGCCCCGCTCATGCTCTTGTCGCAACTTGTACGCGAAAGCAATTTTAAAGTGGTTTTAACCGGAGAAGGTGCAGATGAAATATTTGCCGGATACAATATTTTTAAAGAGGACAAGGTCCGCCGATTCTGGGCCAAAAATCCAAATTCCAAAATACGTCCCAGACTGCTTGAAAAACTCTACCCCTATATTTTTTCTCAAAACAATTCAAGGGCTGTCAAGTTTTTAGAACTTTTCTTTAAAAAAGGAATGATGGATTTAGACTCTCCCGTGTATTCACATATGCTCAGATGGGATAATACTTCCCATTTGAAACAATTTTTCTCCAAAGATCTGAAAAATCAGACATCTGATCTGGATGATTTCACCAACCGGTATATTAAAACCCTGCCGGATGATTTTATGTCCTGGGACTCTTTATCAAGAGCCCAGTTTATTGAAAACAAAGTTTTTATGTCAAACTATCTGTTATCTTCCCAGGGAGATAGGATGGCCATGGCCAATTCCATTGAAGGACGATACCCGTTTCTGGATCACAGGGTAATTGAATTTGCAGCCAAGCTGCCGCCCCATATCCGGATGAACGGCATGACGGAAAAATATATTCTTAAAAAAGCTGCAAAGGGCAAAATCCCGTCCGAGTTGATCAACAGACCCAAGCAACCATACCGTGCCCCCATCAGCCAGGCATTTCTGGGTGAAACCTACCATGAATATGTACATGAATTATTGTCGGAAAAAACCATCCGGGAATATGGCTATTTTGATCCCCAAAAAACAACTCGCTTGTTGCAAAAATGCCAACAGCAAAAAGGAACGCTTTTAAGCGAACGGGAAAATATGGCACTTGTCGGCATATTATCAACTCAACTTCTGGACTTTCACTTTATTAAAAATCTATCAAATTAAAAACTTAAAACCAAAAGCTCAAAATTTATTAAATTGACATACTTTGATCCATACATTATTACATTATCTAAACATCGTTACCAATAAGGAGGAATCTTGACTTTGAATGATCTGAATATTCCAGAAAAAATCTGTCAACAATGCATCCTTCCGGGAACATTCCCCGGTATTAAATTCAATAACAGCGGCATATGCAAATATTGCCAGAAAGAGTCCCTCTCCAAACAGACAAAAGTGATTAAAAAAAAATCTGACTACCGAGATCGCCTGGACTCGCTCATCAAAGATATCCAGGGAACCGCACCCGCATATGATATTATTGTGGCATTCAGCGGAGGAAAGGATTCATCCTATACCTTAAAACTTCTCAAAGACTATTATGATCTTAGAATTATTGCCCTGACCTTTGACAATCATTTTGTATCACCGGTTGCATTTGACAACATCAAAAATGTCACTGACAAGCTGAAAGTGGATTCATTAATTATCAGACCGCCATGGTCTGTATTAAATGAGATATTTTCTTTGACTTCCAAAAAGGATATTTTTTCAAAACCAACCTTATTAAGGGCATCCAGTATCTGTACCGCCTGTATCGGCATGGTAAAAAGTATTGTTTTAAAAACCGCCCTTGAAATGTCCATTCCCCTTGTTGGATTTGGCTGGTCACCCGGTCAGGCACCCATTCAATCCGCCATTTTAAAAACCAATCCTTCCCTGATCAAACCCAATCAGGAGGCTCTTAAAAAAGCATATCCCCAGGATTTATTAGCCACATTAAATTCCTATTTTGTTCCTCAAACATACTTTGAAAAATTTAAAGACAGCTTTCCCCATAATATTCATCCTTTAGCCTTTTTTGACTATGATGAAGAAAAAATCAAACAGGAACTCAGAAGTATTGGATGGCAGGCGCCGGAAGATACAGATACCAATTCATCCAATTGCCTGATTAATGCCTTTGCAAACAAATGCCATATTTCCCGTCATGGATTCCATCCCTATGTCTGGGAAATTGCCAATATGGTCAGACAGGGTATCATGACCCGGGATGAAGGATTAATAAAAATTTATACTGAACAGAATACTAAAATGGTAGCTTATGCAGAGGAGAAATTGACCTGATGGGGAAAAAAAATAAGATTAAAGCCTTTATTATAGAAAATTTTTTATTTGGAGAAGACAATGATTTAAAAGATGATACATCCTTTTTAGAAGAAGGAATTATTGATTCTACAGGAGTCCTGGAATTAGTTGAATATCTTGAAGAAGAATTTGATATTGAAATAGATGACGAGGATATGATCCCGGAAAACCTGGATTCTTTAAATAACCTGGAACAATTTCTTAAAAAATTATTAAAGGCTTCATGATACACCATTTTCTTGAAAACAGTGCTGCTGTTTATCCCAACAAAACAGCAGTCCTATCGGAAAAAGAACATTATACCTATTCCCAAATCAATTCAGATGCAAACAAACTTGCCCGGCTTCTGCTGAATCACAATATCACAGATCAAGATATTGTCGTACTGATCATGGACAATAGCATTGAATATATTATCAGCTATTATGCTGTCCTGAAAACCGGTGCGACAATAGTACCGTTCAGCAATGACCTTAAGCCTGATAGTATCAATCACCTTCTAAAAGAACTTGAGGCCAAGGCTATCATTACTTCAAAAAAATTTGAACGATTGCTAAAGGCGTGTGATTTAAACTTATCTACTCTACAGGTAATGATTATTAAAGATATCAGCAAATCCTTCAAAAT
>NZ_JAIOSW010000254.1 GCF_021107415.1 Desulfobacula sp. | reverse complement strand
CGTATCGACCTTAAATACGGAAATGAGACAAAACGACTTGCCGATGAATTCAACCTGATGGCAAAGAAGTTGAAAGAACGCCAGACAGAACTGATTCAGGCGAACAAGCTGGCTTCTTTAGGACTTTTATCTGCCGGAATTGCTCACGAGATTAAAAATCCTCTTGCAGGCATCAAGACAAGCGCCCAGGTTTTAAATAGACTTTTACCTGAAGAAATTGTGCAGGAAACAGGTCAACATGTCTCAAACACCTTGATTAGCACCGGCGTTATGATAAAAAGAGACGATTATATAGACATAAAAAGTCTATCCGGCGGAATAGCAAAGGAAGTTGACGGTCTGAACAAAACAGTAACGGACCTTCTCGATTTCGCCAAGCCCGGGCCGTCGAAAAAGACAGTTTGCAATCTGTCTGAGATTGTTGATCGATCGATTAATCTCATCCAGAGTGAAATTAGAAAAAAAAGAGTATATCTACAAAACAACATTAAAGGCTTTGAGGTGCTGGTCGATTTTGACCAGATGACGCATATTTTTATTAACCTTATTTTAAATGCACTTTCGGCTGTGGAGCCTGGTAGCGGAACTATTACACTTACTTCTGAAAAAAAACAAAAAGGTGTATTTAAGATCAAGTTAGTCGATAATGGTCACGGTATTCCCGATGAGATGATCCCAAGAATTTTCGACCCCTTCTTTTCCATGTTTAAAAAAGGGACCGGCCTGGGGTTGTCGATAGTATATACATTGCTTACGCAGAATAATGTCAATGTTGATGTGTCGAGTATTGAGGGAGAAGGAACCACTTTTATTTTAACGTTTGAAAAAATATGATTAGATATCTTTTCCCGTAAAAGTTCGGCCACCAATGAAGAAGTAAATATTTTTTTTGTGGTGGTTGAAAATATTTATTTGATTCCTGGTTGAGAGGTTAAATATGGCGGAAGTTGCAATTGTCGATGATGAAAAACTGCTGGTAAATTCACTTAAAATAGAGCTGTCTCACGAAGGCTACAGCGTCAGCGAATTTTACGATGCAGGCTCATTTATAACTTATATTCAGTCAAACGAGCCGGATGTGGTGCTCCTTGATCTTCAGCTTCCCGACATAAACGGGCTTGAGGTTTTGCAGACTATAATGCAGGCAGGCAGGTATATTCCAACTATCATTATTACTGCCCATGGTAACATCGAGTCCGCAATACAGGCGATGAAGGCAGGAGCTTTTGACTACATTAACAAACCCTTCGAGCTTGATGAAATCAGCATTCTTATAAAAAAGGCGCTTGATGAAACAAAACTTGTCAAAGAAGTTGAACATCACAGGCAGCGTGCATATAAAAACGCACGCCTTAAAAATATAATAGGCTCAAGCCCTCCGATTCGTGAATTGCTTGAAACTATTGAGAAATTAGCCAAAATTGATAATACTACGATATTACTCCGAGGAGAAAGCGGTACAGGGAAAGATCTACTTGCAAAAGTTATTCACAACTTAAGTGCCAGGAGCTCAAAGCAGTTTATTGAAATAAACTGTGCATCTTTTCCTGAAAATCTGCTCGAAAGCGAATTGTTCGGACATGAAAAAGGGGCTTTTACCGACGCTAAACAGCGAAAAACAGGCCTTGTTGAAATAGCCGACGGCGGAACCCTTTTTCTCGATGAGATCGGCGAATTGCCCCTGCCCTTGCAGTCAAAACTTTTAAAGTTTATCGACATTAAATCCTTTAGAAGAATAGGAGGCACATCGGAAATCCGAGTTGATGTGCGTATTATATCCGCAACAAATCGTAACCTTGAAAATTCTATTAAAAACGGTTCTTTTCGACAGGACCTTTATTACAGGCTTAATGTACTGCCTATCACCATCCCGCCTCTTCGGGATCGAGGAGCAGATGTTATTAAAATTACAAAGCATTATCTTGAAAGCATGTCCAAAAAGTTTGGAAAGCGTCAGATGTCATTGGGAATAAAAGCTAAAACCGCTTTTCTTGCCTATGATTGGCCGGGAAACGTGCGCGAATTGAAAAATTTTATCGAACGCCTTGTAATTCTTTCAAGCAACGATGTAATCGGCTACTCGCAGCTTCCTTTAGAGATGAAAGAACGGCTGGCCGAGCTCAAGTCAATAAAGAACCGATATAAGAATAAAAGCCTTTGCATGAATGATATCCTGGAAATTTTCGAAGAAGAACTTATTAGTAATGCACTGGCAAATGCAGGAGGAATAAAAGCAGAAGCTGCAAAAATTCTCGGTATCAGCCGCTATTCCCTGCTACGGAAAATAAAACGGATTTACGGTAAAGATAAAAAAGATTAACCTCTTATTTCCATTCAGCGTGCCGTACCCGCACGCTTTGTGCTGTATCCGCACGCATTTTTCTTTTTATTAAATTCCGGCAAGACTGTTCTAAAACAATCGAATACTGCCAAACATCAAGTATTTCCTCCGTTTATAGCCATAATATGCTTCCTCGATATATTTTTTTATTACATGGCACATTCCTTGCTCTTAAATTACTCACGTTTGATGAATTTATCAAAAAGCTATAGGAATTCATCAAAAATGGATTATATATTATTGATGAACTCGAATAAAGTTATTCTAACGCTTGGATACTCGCCTTAGCGGGTATGACGGATAGTATAACATTCTGATTTATTATGCTTTATTGTCATTCCCGCGGAGGCGGGAATCCAGACAAATGAGGAAATTCGACTTTTTACGACGCCATCATTATTGACGGTCT
>NZ_JAIOSW010000187.1 GCF_021107415.1 Desulfobacula sp. | reverse complement strand
TTTGACTCTTTAAAACAGACTTTATAAAAACTCACAAAATTCCAAAAAACCTGTCATTGGGCAAAATCGTCCATAGGTGGCAAGGAGTGGTGAGATTTTTATCAACGATTCATGAATAATTACTAGTTAATCCCCGTGGATGAATATTTAAATTAAGACACTACAGAATAAATGGCTTCTAAAAGCAGATCCTTTTTTATGGGCTTTGCCACGTAACTGTCCATTCCTAAGTTTAAATATCGTTCTTTATCCCCTTTCATGGCATTGGCTGTCAGGGCAATAATCGGAATATGCGTTTTGCTTTTCTCTTCAAGAGACCTGATTTTTAGAGTGGCTTTTTCTCCATCCATCACCGGCATTTGAATATCCATTAAAATCAGATCAAACAATTCCTTTTCATACAATTGAAGGGCTTCTTGACCATTATTAGCAATGGTAATAGAATGGCCTCTCTTTTCAAGCAAAATGGACACAACTTTTTGATTAATAATATTATCTTCGGCTAGAAGAATTTTAAATTTACGTGTGACCTGCAGGTTACGTGTGACCTTCAGGTTAGATGATTTTGCCGAATACGGCTCTTTGGCTGAAGCTGTTTTATCTGCAACATCATAAGCATGTCCGGGCTTTTGTTTTTTAAGTTTTATCGTAAACCAGAAAACAGATCCTTTGTTTAATTCACTGGTAACACCAATTTTGCCATTCATCAATTCCGTCAGCTGTTTTGATATGCTAAGACCAAGGCCTGTGCCACCAAATTTTCTTGTGATGGATGCATCTACCTGGGTGAATAGATGAAATAATTTGTCTATTTTGCCTTGTGGAATACCAATCCCGGTATCCTTTATTTCAAACAGCAGCATAAAATCATCTTTAATTTTTTTCTCTAATTTGATTTTTACAAAAATTTCTCCCTGGTCTGTGAACTTGATAGCATTGCCGATAAGATTTATCAGGATCTGGCGGATGCGGGCGGAATCTCCTGACAGATAATGTGGAACATTTTTTTCAATGAGATAATACAATTCAAGTCCTTTTTCAAATGCTTTTGGAGCAAGTATCTCAACGATAGCATCCATAACGTTTTTTATATTGAAGTCAATGGTTTCAATTTCCAGCTTGCCTGCCTCAATTTTTGAGAAATCCAGAATATCATTAATGAGGACTAACAAAGCGTTTGCGCTGTGTCTGGTGGATTCCACAAAATTTTGCTGCTCTTGTGACAGCCGGGTTTCTGAAAGGAGTTGCAGCATCCCGATAACACCATTCATCGGTGTTCTGATCTCATGGGACATATTGGCCAGAAATTCTGATTTGGCTTGGTTGGCTGCTTCAGCATTTTTTCTGGCCGTCACCAGGTCTTTTGTTTGTCTTTGGATTTCCGACTCCAGCAGTTTTGAATATTTTTTATGTTGTGCAAAGTTTTGGGAAAGAATATCCATGTTTTTTTTTTCAAGGAGGCGAAGTTTTCTGTTCACCTGATCTTTTCGGATTTGGGCAATCTCTTTTTCGTCTTTCAGGGATTGCCTGCTGAAAAATGCATCAACAAGAAGCCGTATCATCTGTTGTGCGAATTCAATACCTTTGGCATTGAATTCAGGTAAACTGATCAAAAGGCCTGCATCAAGTTTTTTTATATAATGGGCAATCAGGGTGCTGGAACTGCTCTGTTTTATTATAAAAGGATTGTCTTGAGATTTTAGGTCCTCATAAAGGTCTTTTTCAATGCCTGTATCAATTTCCAACTCAGGGATTGAGGAAATTCTGTCTCCACCATCAAAAAGTAGACAATACCGGTATTGTGGTAAATTTACGTCAATAAATTCACAAAATTGTTTTTGGTCATTGTTTTTAATGTTTAGATCGTCAAAAATTGTTTCAATTAAATCCATATCTTATTCCTGATCCATAGAAAAAAGGGCATCTGCTTTCTTTAATTCATCGGGTAAGTCCATGGCAATGGCTTTATAGTCCTTAATCGAGGCCTGCATATGTTTTATCAATGACTTGGGAAGAATACTTTTCATGTTCGGAAAAGGGGCATAATTTAATCGATATACCAGGTATTCCGATATTTTGATAATCCCGATAATACTTTCAGGATCAACATTGTCGATAATCTCATGATGATACTTGATACCGTCTTGAACTTCAACAGGCAGATGCCAGTCCTTTGCAATCAAAAAACCTATCTGGGTATGATCCGTACCCAGTATTTCTCTTTCACAGTCATCAATCTGTTTTCCACCAAGGTCATATAGATCGCATACCTTTATAAAGAGCTCCGGTTCTATCTGGTCTTCAACAATGAGTCCGATGTCATGGATCAACCCGCATAAAAAGGCATCATCTCCCTTTTGTTCAAACACCCTTTCACTGATCAACTGGGAACAGATACCCACAGCAGCAGAGTGAAGCCAAAGGTTATTCCGTGAGAAACTTGTATGGACGGTATCATTTTTTATGGTATTTTTAAGGATATCCACGGCAATCATATTGCGTAGATTATTCATACCCACAAAGGCGATAGCTTCGGCAATACTGTCAACTTTTGAAACCAGGGCATAAAATGGACTATTCACAATTTTTAACAGCCTCAGGACAAGGGTCGGGTCCAACCGAATGACCTCTTCGAACTCCTGCAGACTTTTTGTATCATCAGAAATCATACGGGTTAAACGGATGGCGACTACTGGCAATATTTTCATTGCCTTTAATCGTTTTAATATATTGGCTGCACTTGGCATCAGGGCAATACTCTAAATGAAAAAAATAAACTGCTATCTAATGTGTTTCACCTAATAATAAAATCAAGTTTATAGCAAAAAAAAGGCAAATGCAACAGGCAAATGCCGGGCAAATGCTGGGATAATCGCAAGTAGATTTGAAATTTTTCAGATATTCTGGCAGAGGTAAAAGGTGAGACCTTGACCTAAAGTTCACAGGTAATATTCTCAGTGTTGAGCCACCACAAAAAAATGCCGTCTATAAATCCAGGTCTGACCTTCAGGTTACGGTCAATGGCAAGGGAAATGATTTTAGCATGCTTTCCAAGATTATCAATAGCCTGCTGGACTACCTCCTGGGCAAAATTTATATCGTGAACCTCAATTGTAGTAAAACGCATGGATAGAGGAAGACGACTGTTTGGATCCCAAACTATCCATATTTTTTTATACTACCTTGACAAAAAATAAGTTCTTATCTACCATGCCTTATTGAAAAGGATCGCTTATAGGTTCCTCTTGATTGTTTTGAAATTTAATCAAGTTTTCACAATATTCCGGTCTAAACGCTTTCCTATTTTTTTGCACAATTTTAATAATGTTTATTTTGCTAATAAGGTTGTTTCCCATGCAAATAGGTATTGATTTCGGAACCTCTTATTCCAGCGCTGCCATCATGATTGGGGATACCATGAAATTGGTCAAAGATCCCGTCAAACATGGTTACGCATTTCCTTCGAGTATCTTCGTTACGGAGCAGGGTGAGATTCTGGTGGGTCACGCTGCGGAAAACCAGCGTCTCAAAGATTTGACTCGATATCGGCGGGAGTTCAAGCGGGAACTGGGGCAGGATGTACCTATTGTGCTGGGGGATCGCAGCTTTCGGGTTGAGGATATCATCACCGAAGTGCTGAAGAGGCTTAAAACAGAAGCGGAATATCTCAATGAAAGCCCTTTGCGGGAGGCAGTCATCACTGTTCCGGCCATGTATGCACACTATAAAAAGGGTTTAATGGAAAAAGCCGCTTGTTCTGCAGGTTTTGAAGTCAAACTATTGGAAGAACCGATTGCAGCAGTGACCTATTATGCTTGGCAGGCGGGTACCAACAATAACATCCCAAATGAAGATATTATCCTTGTCTTTGATTTTGGGGGCGGAACATTCGACGCCGCATTGGTGCAAAAAGAAGGCATTCACCATGAGTTGCTTGCTATGCCCACAGGACTCGAATATTGTGGCGGTCTGGATTTCGATCGTAAGATCTACGAAGATCTCAAAACCCGTTGCAGCCCCGAACTGCTAAGCATTTTGGAGACTACAAACACGAAGGCCATGAGATCACGCTTTATGGTTGCTGATTGGTGTCAGGATATTAAACACCAGCTTAGTGAAACAGACGAGGCAGAGATCCTAATACCCATCGGGGATATGGAGAATTACAGTCTCACCCGAGAGGCATTTAATGATATGATCGAACCTATGGTTCTGGAAGCTATCAATCTTTGCACATCTCTGGTTGAAAAGGCCGGACTCACATGGGAGCGGGTCAACCAGATACTTCTTGTGGGGGGAAGTTGCAGGATACCTCATATCCACGATCTCCTGGCAACGCATACAGGAAGACATATTTTACGTGTGGATGACCCCGAATTTGCTGTATGCCAAGGGGCTGCGCTTCACGGGATGAATTCCAAAGACAAGGATGAAAAGCCTCTCGTTTCTACTCCCCCCCGGGAGACGAAGAAAGGAAAATACAAATCGGAAAACACACAAATCAAGAAACCCCATGCCCATATTACTTTAGATTATGAAGTCTTGAGTGGAGTCATTATGGAAAGCCTGAATAAATATGATGACCGAACTTATCTCTATATCAGTCCTGCCATATCGCCGAAAAAGGTCAAAAATTCTCGCAAGACCTGCAAGATTCCGAGTTCGGAGAGAATACTTGGGTTGATTGACTGCACCTTATTTGGGTCTGCCAAAAACGCCCTGGTATTTGGCGAGAAGCAAATTTTTTTTCATAGTTTCGTTTTTGAAACCATTGCAGGTCAGGAGGGATCAAAAACACAGATCAAAGAAATTGCGGACAATCTGGGATATGATCGGTTTCCAGAGTGCGTTTTCAGGGAGGTTGATGCCCAGCTTAACATAGGTTATAGCAAGAAATTCAATCCTGATCTCGTAGTTGGTGAAGGGATCATAGAGATACTTGACGACATAAAAAAACAGATTGTTCAGATGGGTCAGGAAAAAGGCGTTAAAAAAGACAGCCATGAAAACGTGTTGAAAGAAAAAGCAGCAATCCTGACCAGAGACCATATTCTAAAAATTCTAAAGAAAAATGAGGATTGCAATTTGTTTATCAGTCCCGACATCCCTCCCAGAAAGGTTACCAATGCAAACCAATCCTGTCTGGTTCCCAAAGGCGAAAATATCCTCGGTATCCTGGATTGTACTTTTTTCGGATCTGCTGTCAATGCCATGGTTTTTGGAGAAAAAGGGATCTATTTCCACAGCGATCAAGTGGTCTATACCAATAGCTATTCAACAGTGACGGGGAGTTGTACCTATGAGAACTTTTTATCTGAAAAATTCATCATAAATGATGGACAGATCGAATTTAGCAACAATGTGCGGTTTAATACGGATATTGCAGAAATTGAAGTCCTTATTCGCGTTCTGAAAGAAATCAGAAGTGAGGTTGAAAGGATTAAAAAAAAGGCTAAGATAGGAAAAATCATTAGTATTTTGCAACAAAAGATAACGCCTAAAAGTGGAGGCTAGCGTATGGATGAATTTCAGGAAGAAGAGAATGGATTCTACGAGGACGATATTTTTATTGATGATCCATTAGAGGCAGACGATTCCTATACGGATCTCATTGCTTCGGAAACGGGGCCTCTGGCAGATTTACTTCAAACCAGCGATTCTTTGAAAAATGTCGACAGTATGTCCGGTGGGATGGAAGAACAAAACCTGGAATATTTATCACCTTGGTTCGAGGACGATGATCAACCGGGTCATTGGCCGAATTTTGATCCGGATGCGGCTGATCCGGATGCGGTTCTCGGAGATCCGGCCACGGATATGGCCCAATGGCATCAGCAGACCTATTCTGATTCCTGCGCCATTGTATCCCAGGAATTCATCCTCGACACGGTCCTTGATCATGACTTTTCAGAAGAAGAGCTTGTAGAGCTTGCTAATGAAAAGGGTTGGTACACACCCGGGGGTGGAACCACTTTGCCCAATATGGGTCGTGTTATGGAGCATTTTAATCTGGAGGTGGCGTATGATGAAAATTGTACTCTGGAGGATTTGAGTGAAAAACTAGAAAATGGAGAGAAGATAATTGTGGCACTGGATTCCGACGAGATATTGAATCCGGGTATGGGAGAGGATGAACCCCTCGCACTTTATTATGGAATTCCCGGCCAGGGTGCTAACCATGCAGTACAGGTTATCGGAATTGATCAGTCGGACCCCGATAATCCGGAGGTGATCATAAATGATCCCGGAACACCGAATGGGAAAGCATTGTCCATTCCTGCAGCTGATTTCAACGAGGCATGGGAAGACAGCAATCACTATATGGTATCCACCACCGGCAATACGGTTCAAACCGTGGGCGGCTACTATGACCCATGGGATGTTTATCACTATTATGACGGCAGTATTGAACCGAGTTACGACGGTAAAAACGGATATTATTAAACAGCACGGCCTATCGCTGGTATAGAAATGACTCGGTGGGAATGTAAATGAAACAGAACCCGGCATCTTTAAGACAACGAAAGAAAAGTTCCAATTAAAAATTACAAGGAGAATGCAATGGTGACTTCTGCAAATAAAGAGACCTCTTCTTCAGGTCGTTCATCAACTAGGTATCCTCAAACTTCAATAATAACAATCCTAATTGATGGTATTCAAAAAACCGCATTTTATCGGCAACTTGTACCTATGGAATCAGGGGTTGGATGGCCTATTCCTCTGCGGAAGGACGGCAGGGTGTACATAATTCTACCCCTTTTTGGCATACACAAGGTAAAAGAGAGGGACAAAACAGCGCTCTTCCCCCTTTTTGCTACCATTACCCTGGACTGGAAAACACAAAAACCTGTGGAATATGTGGATTTAAGCTTCCGTACAAACTGGCCCAAAGAGACATGGGAAAAAGAGGCAGGTTATTTTCCATTCCCTGAAACAGCCCCGTTGACTATCGGTGAATACAAAGAGAAACGGAAGAAAATACTGAACATGTATGATGAGATGTTTAACCTCCTTGCTGAGAACCGCTCTTTTGCACTCGGATTTAAAGAGGAGTTCAGCAGCCTCTTACGAATTCTCATGGAGCCTTGTCTGGAAAAATATTATCGGGCGCTTGCGCCAAAATTCTTCAATCATTTTCTTCCTCAAGAGACTGGAGAATAGCCATGCCTGTATTTAATAATCAAAAACAATCCGTATTGGAGGTTATTCAACAAGCTGAAAAATTAGCGGCTTCCTTTAAAAAGAATAAGCTATCGAAGCGGATATCAGAGATTAAAGAACACCTTGCTGCAGAGAAGCTTTTTGTGGTGGTATGCGGTGAATTCAAGCAGGGAAAGTCCAGTATGATTAATGCTTTTCTTGACGAACCCGGTCTTTGCCCCGTGGATATCGATATTGCTACCAATATAGTTTCTACCATTGGTTATGGGAGAACGGAAAAAATTACGGTCCTGAAGGGTAAAAGAGGAGAGGAAGAGGTCAAAGAAATCACACGGGAAGAGATCGCAGACTTTGGAACTGAAAAAAAAAACAAGGGCAATATTCAAGGTACCAGACTTATTAATCTGGAAATCCCCAATCCCCTTTTGCAGCAGAATCTGATTCTGGTGGATACCCCGGGTGTGGGTGGATTGAATACCGACCATACGGATCTTACGTTTGCTTTTCTTCCCAATGCCGACGTCATACTCTTTGTGAGTGATGTGCTGGCACCATTGTCGGCAGTTGAGCTGGAGTCTGTCCAAAATATCCATCAGCATTGTAAAAAAATAATTTTTGTCATGACAAAAATCGATAGCGTCAGCGATTATGAATCCGTGATTGAAAATAATCGTAAAAAACTGGTTCAGGTACTTGAAGCAGGTGAAAATGAGCCTTTGATTATTCCGGTATCCGCACTATCAAAGCTGGATTATCTCCAATCCAATGACCTTGAAGACATGGAAGACAGCAATTTCACCGTATTAGAGGAAACTATCTGGGACCTGATTAACCAGCATAAAGGGGCCATGTTGTTAATGGGTGCCTTGGACAGAGTAAGTGGAGAGCTGTCTTTTTTAAAGCAACCGTTTCAGGCTGAATGGGAGACTTGTCATAAAAAAAATCAAACGGAGTTGGAAGAGCAAAAACGGCAATTCACGACTTCCAAGGAGCGACTCAGCGCCCTTCTTGAAAACAATGCGGACTGGAGAGTTCAGCTAAGTGACGGGCTCCAGGATCTACGAAGGAATATGACCGCCCAATTTCAAGAAGGGTTTATGAAAATTCGTTATGGGATGCGCACGAGTCTGGAAGATCCCGATATGATACAATCCCCTCAAAAAGTTTTACAACGTTGTGAATATCAAATCGATTCCCTGATGACGGATCTCGGCCAAAGGCTCAGTGAAGCTGCTGAAGCACTTTATGATACCATTGAACAATCCAGTCACCTGCACCTTACCCGCCATGAATCAGAGCCCCTTAAGCTTCGAAAAACGATTTCACCGGAACTTTTTCCACATTCTCAACAAAATACAAATGCGGAAGAAGGCGTTTTGGGCGACAGTAATCAATTGTGGAAAAAATCACGATCTGCTGCCAGGAGCGGGTTGTTTAATCTTCATGCTGGTGCCTTTGTTGGCGGAGTAGTCGGCGTTATTATAGGTGGAGGCGTGGGCCTTTTTGCCGGTGGGATTTCTGCCATCCCCGGGATGGTTGCCGGGGCTCAGTGGGGAGCGGGAATCGGTGCCGTCGGAGGATTTGCCTCCGGGGCAAAAGAGGGCCTTTATCAGATTCAGGAAAAGGATCAAAAACTTGCACAACAAAAAGTATCCAAGGTGGTGAGCCAGTTTATTGAAGAAAGCCAAAACTGCTGTTTACAAACTCTGACCGAAACCATCACCCAATTGGAACGTTCAATCCGGGATAATTTTTCGCGACAATTAAAGCAGGAAAAGAACACCAATGAAGATGCTTTGAAAAGAATTCAGCAAACCGGCATCCTCACCCGAAAGGAGACTGAAAAAAAATCTGCTGAGTTAAAGGTATCCATTAACAAGATCAACCTAATTTTCCAAAATTTGGAATCCTTATCGAAAGAGATTTTCCAAGAGACGACACCCGAAGCTGTCAATCATGAGAAAGAATCACAGGATCTTGGAGATTGGGCGGATGCGTGAAATCCAATTAAAACAGGAGATAGAAAAAATTTTTCAATTCGCCTATGCCCGGATAGGTGAAACAGGCCAGCTTCAGGATCTCAAACAGGAGTTCTTCAAATTCCACGAACAACTTTATCAACCCATGCGGGTGGCTATTGTTGGGAAAATAAAGACCGGAAAATCCACTTTAATCAACGCTCTTTTGGGCGAGAAGATGGTTGCAACCGGCAATAAAGAACTCACCTTTAATGTAAATTGGCTGAAATATGCTGACAAGCCCGGTCTCCGGGTTCATTTTAAAGATGCAAGACCACCGGAATCCCATTCGTTGGAAGCGTTGGAAGCTCTGACACGCAGAAGAAAAGAAAATCAGGACTACCTACTTAAAATCAAATTTATTGAAGTGTTCTATCCCAATGAGATATTGAAATCATTTCACCTCATAGACACTCCGGGGTTGGAATCTTTCTTTGTCGAAGACTCAAAGAATACTCTGGATTTTCTGGGGCTTAACCCGGATAGTGTTGATGAAGCCACCCATTCTGCAGCCATGGGTGCCGATGCGGTTCTTTTTTTATTTAATCAAAGCCTTGCCCGGACTGATCACGATCTTATGGAAGAGTTTCATGGGGGTATACTGCAAGGATCGTCGCCCATTAATGCCATCGGCGTACTCAGTAAAGTGGATGTTTATTGGCCGAGTGTTCAGACACCCAAAACGGCTGGAAAGAAAATTTCATATCGTTTAATGAATGATCATCAAAACGTTAGAAATGTATTCTATCAAATCTATCCGGTTTGCGGTCTTTTGGCTTTTGGTGCAAAATCACTAACCCAAGAGGAGCATAGAACACTCCTGGTGCTCTCAAAAATTCCAAAAGAGCGATTTAAAAAGCTTGTGCGAAATAGTAAAAGATTTGCTTTTAGAGAATATGAAGATATTCCAGTATCCCCTCTTTTGCGTCAGGATCTCCTGGCGAGATTGGGACAATATGGAATCAACGAAGCTTATCGGCTGATTCAATCGGGAATAGAAAACCGAGCGGAGCTATCCTCGTCGTTGCTGGAATTGAGTGGCTTTCAGGAATTTTTAAAATGTATTGAATCCCATTTTGGGAATCGTTCCTTTTTGATCAAACTGCATACCTGTTTCAAACAGGTGAAAGCAGCCTGCTTTCAGGTCTATCAGAAGCTTTCCAGAACCCAACGAAAGATTATCGATGAAATCAATGGCCAATTTGAGGCCTTTGAAAGTAAGCAAAACGCCTTTCAGGAGTTCCAGATTTTACAAAGTTATTATGAGGGAAAACTCGCTTTTTCCAAGGATGAAGCCGATCAACTCCTCGCGGTGACTGGTGAGTACGGCACTTCCTGCGCTGAGCGCCTTGGAATGAATGATAATACCAACGTGATGGAGTTGATTTCAATGGCAGAAAAAGCTAAACAATATTGGCACCATAGGGCAAATGATTTTCTGGATACGGATCGTACCACGGTTTTTGCATCTTCCATTCTGGTTCGATCGTACGAGGGAATTCTTTTCCACTTGAATGAGGCCAGGAAACATCTTTACCTATAGTCCGGGTTAGGACTAATTATCCTGATTCATGACCTTCTCAGGACCTCCAAGTATCAAGAATATCAATTGTAATCTTGAGCATTCTGGATTGAAAACATTTTCATTATTCGAGTGAAAAATTTAGGAGACAAGGGTGAGTACTCTGGGCAAACACTATGCAAAATGCTGGGAAATCCTGAGGATCAGTTGATCATTTTAAGCATTAGTGGTACGGCTGTCATGGTTCCTATGGTCGAGCCCAGGTTAGTGAAAATAACCACCAAAAGAATCCGGGTCACATTATTGCGCCAAAAGCCTTTGATGGATACAATATCTTCAGGGATTGCTTCAAGATCTTTTACTTTTGGTTTTCTGGAAAAGGCTTCCACAAGTCCGGACACCCAACCTGCTGCAATCATAGGATTTAAAGAGGTTAAAGGGGCTGCAATTATCGATGAGGCAATGGTAAGGGGATGCGCTAAAGCAAGCGCAGCGCCAATCCCTGCAAAAATGCCATTGGCAGCAATCCAGATCCAGATCATATCTGTTCCTGCACTTTTGCCCTCCATTAGAAATCCTGCTGCAAACAGCAAAAAAATAGCTGCCGGGATAGCCCATTTTAAAATTTTACCAGTCTTGCCTGCCGGAGGAATGATATTCAGTTCATCAAGATCTATCTTTTCATTGCCGGCAAGATATTTTTTGATTCCCGGGGCATGGGCAGCACCCACAACAGCTACAATTTTTTCACCCGGGGCAGACCTGATTTTTTCTGCCAGGAACTGATCTCTTTCATTGATCAGGGTTTTTTCAATAATAGGATGTGTCTTTTTTACATCAGCCAAAAGCGTTTGCAGGATATCTTCCTGCTTCATCTTTTCAATATCTTCTTCATTAATATCATCGGAAGCACCAAAAGAGAAAACAAGGGAGAACATGAGCTTTAACTTTTCCCACAGCCCCATTCCCCGCCAGACCCTTGAAAGGGTAATCTGGATTTCACGATCCGACGGAACGATACGGGCATTGATTTTTTCTGCTGCATTAATGGCATTGATCATTTCCTGGCCTGGTTTGATGCCAAATTTATCCGCCATTTTTTTCTGGAAAGAGGCCAAAAGAAGGTTTATGAACAACAGCAGCGCCTTTTTCTCTTTAATGACCTTTACAATATCCATGTTGCGCCATCTGTCCGCATCTTTTAGTGACGCAAGACTTGTTGCACAAAGTTCCACACAGACTTTATCCGGGGTTTGTTCATGGATGGTGTCTTCCACAAGCTTAGCACTCTGTCTTGAAACATGGGCAGTGCCGATGAGAATGATTTTTTTCCCATTGCAGGATATGTGGTCTACCATATTGTCTTTTTCCGGGCGATCTTCTTTTTGACGGTCTTTTTCTGGGTGGCCTTTTTCCGGGGAATTTTCCATGAACCTTTTATAACCTTTCAAATCAATTAAATTTGAATCGTATTATAACCATTATATTTTTCCTGGCAATACAAAATCATTCAAATTCTTGACCTTGACAAACAGTTTTGATATTCAGAAGGTTATGAAATCAATTGATGAACTGATATTGAGAGCAACAAAAGAGATGATCGTCAAATTTATTGAAATGGGAAGACTCTCCCCGTCCAATCTTCATGAATCGTTTAAAGATATTTATGCCACGGTTAATGACACCGTTAAAAAAAATGTGAACAAAGCAGTGTCTTCTAATGACCAACAAAACTGAAGATATTTTTTCAAGAATAAAATCCGGGGTAAGACAGGGCTTGATCAAAGGGTGGAAAGGACTCATCTGGCTGCTGAAGATTATTATTCCCATATCTTTTGCCACCACCCTCCTGGTTCACTTTGGAATCATTTATAAACTTGATTTTCTGCTGACACCGCTCATGACATGGTTGTCCCTGCCGGCATCTGCGGCCCTTGTTTTAATTATCGGTCTTTTTACCGGCGTTTATGGAACCGTGGCAGCT
>NZ_JAIOSW010000015.1 GCF_021107415.1 Desulfobacula sp. | reverse complement strand
GCACGTTCCCTGGCCAATGGTAATTTTCAAGCCGACTTAACGCGTCAGGTGCGATCTGTTTGATTTCGCAGCCCACCTTGCGGGATATTTTATCAACCCAGTATTGCGTTAACAGGCGAATATCTCCCTCCATGACTTTTAAGGATGGAAGCGTAATGCTGATAACGTTCAGTCTATAAAATAGGTCTTCTCTAAAACGTCCTTTGGATACTTCCTCGAATAGGCTTTTATTAGTGGCGGCAATGATTCGGACATTAATCGGTATGGCTTTTTTACCGCCCACCGGCATAATTGTTTTTTCTTCCAGTACGCGCAAAAGATTTATCTGCATTTCCAGGGGCATTTCACCGATCTCGTCCAAAAACAAAGTTCCCCCGTTGGCCGTTTCGAACTTCCCCACGCAACCTCCTCGTTTAGCGCCTGTAAAGGCTCCGTCAGCATAACCGAAGAGCTCGCTCTGTATCAATTCTTTGGGGATTGCCCCGCAATTGACAGGGACAAACGGACCGCAGCGGCAATCACTGGCACTGTGGATCGCATGGGCAAAAAGCTCCTTACCAGTACCGCTTTCGCCCAGAATAAGTACGGTGGATGGTCCAGGAGCAACTTTTTTGGCTTTTTCGATGGTCTGGCGGATGGCTTTACTTTCGCCGATAACATCCACAAACCTGAACTTGTCAATCGCACCCTCTGGTTTATTACTTAAAAAATATGATTGGTTTGTGGGCGATAAGGTTAAAACGAAACCCTTGTTGTCATTTTTTTCTGAAAAAACCGGATTCGCAGTTGCAATACATGACCCCTGCCCGCAGGGCATATTGAGCCGTATCTCTTCTTTGGCAAACCCTGCCGCTCTGGTCTTAAAAAAATTCTGTAGCCGGCCATTATAATGAACAGTTGCGTTTAAGGTTTTCCCCACCACCTCTTTTGGGTGAAGCCGGAAGGTTTTGGCCGCCACTTTGTTAATGCCCGTTATAAGGCCCTGGCCGTTTACTGCAATTATACCGTCGGAAACAGAGTTCAGCACGGCTTCCAAATATTCATTGATATCGTAGAGCTGGCTGTATGACTCATCCAGACCGATGCGATCTTCGATGGCATGGGCCGCAGCTACAATCAATCCCAGCTGGTGGGCGCTGGCCCTTTCACGGGGTCCGGATATATCCAGAAACCCGATGATCTCACCACTCTGTTTCCTGATGGGCGCAGCCGAGCATGTCCATAATTGATGACTTTCACAATAGTGCTCAGGACCCGTAATCTGGACAGGATGTCCTAAGGCAAGTGCGGTTCCGATGGCATTTGTGCCGACAAATTCTTCTCCCCAATGAGCCCCTGGTCCAAATCTTAATCTGTCTGCCTGTCGCAGCTCTTTTAAGCCGCCAACTGTTCTAAGAATATACCCTTCCCGATCGATTAAAACGATTACAAATCCTGATCCCCGGACACAATGGTAGAGGGTTTCCATGATCGGTTTTGCCAGGACGGTGATTTTTTCGGACCTGTGGTCCATTTCCCGTGAGGAAAGAAATTTTTCACATACGCCTTGAATGGGGTCAACTTCCGCCCGTCGGCATCTGCGCCAGGATTGCTCGATTTGATTATTGAAACGATGATCGTTAATCCGGCCCGTTTTTAAAGAATTCATCCATGTTTTCTTTTCCGTCTTAGAAGGCAGTTGCCAAGTGCTTCCGTACCACTTTGGGCTGAAAAGGGACTTGATCATAGCATCAGAACCGGTTTTCAATCCATTCTCAACAAAGCAAAAGTGATTGTCCTTACGTACCAGACTATACATTTTATTCCTCTTGGCTTTCCGGCACCATACCAAAATAGTAAGATTGCACAGGCTAAAAAGATCAATGTAATGCAGGTCAAAAGCAAGTGGATGCGTATGTGTGGGTGCTGTGGTATCCGGGTATATGTTTAATGATAGCGATCAATCCATGCAATTTAACTCTATTTAAAGCATCTTGCAACCTTTTTTACCCATCATTCCTATAAATACTCCTTTCCCACAAACTTTTCTAAGAGGTTAAATGTACAATTAAAAACGCCGGAATCAATACCGGAATGACTGATATTTTCATTAAAACAGCTCGTCGCCGCTTTTTCCACCCAGGCCGGGATGGCCGTCAAAACGAACCACACCTACAGCGGCTTTTCCGGCCACGGCTTCGGCGATGCGTGCTGTGCCTTTGTTGCCAAAACCGCCGCACAATTCAATTGCCTCTATTCCTTCTTCAACCAATTTAAGGGCGACCTTTTCGGCTTCTTTATAGTTATTGGCCGCAACCGCAGTCAATTCGACTTGTGGCGTCACCACTGTTTGCCTATCTTTATCAGGATCAACCTCTGGTGCTAAAAATATAAACGCTGCTTTTAAAGCCATTTTAGTATCCTTTCTTTTAATACAGATCTCGTTAAGTAGTTAAGGTGTTGAGTTGTTAAGTTGTTGTTATAATGATCACATCCATTATTTACTTAAAAATAGGACATTCGGTGTTTGAAAAGTTATAACGCCTGGAAATAATAGTAATTATTTCCCTACTCAACCACTTAACCACTCAACAAGTTCTGTAATATGATTTTTAGTTTATTACGCTTATTGATGTTTCCGATGAAAAAATTTTCCTTTTCATTGCAAATTTCATTGTCCCCTCGACATCCACAACCAGGGGACCGTCCGTTGAAAGTCGTATCGCTGCATTTTGCCCCTTTTTGATTTCCACCTCCCGTTCCCCATCCAAGGCCAATATGGAGGGCGTAAAATGAATCTCCTCACTTTCTCCGGCCGCCATCAATTGCACATCCTTGATAGACACAGTTTCAATGATACCGGGAGCTATGGGTGCCGTGACTGTTTGCCCATTGTTACCTAATTTTAGATGCATGCCGACAGGCTCCTTAGCAGCGATGGATCGAAGCATCCCGCCAATGGAAGAAAATCCGATGCTGGCCGGACTTGTGCGATTTAAAAAGACCTGTCTGATTTTATCCATTTTCCATATGGCGCGGGACCCGATAAACACATCCGTACTGACCACGGCATCTACTATGGCGATATCAACAACTTCGCCTTCGATTACAACCTCAAGGCGGGTGGATTGAAATGTTCCCTCTTTCATAGAGACTTTCCCGGTGGCGATCAGACCGGCCGCAAGCCCTGCCACCGTTGCTTCGATCATGTAGGGAAATACGTTGTTGGTGCCGGTTGACAGGGGCAAAATTGGAACATTGCCCGCCCCCTTTGCCACAACACGGTTGGTGCCATCACCGCCCAGGGTAACAATGCAGCCGGCCCCTTTTTTAGACAACAGACGCGCCGCATTGATGGAATCACGCTGGTCCGCCTTGGTGTCGAACTGCAACCTTTCAATCGACAGATCGACTTGCATCCCGTCCAGAGCCCGCTCCACAATCCCGTGGTAATCCGGCATATAAGCGATGCGCTGTATTCCGGCGGCTTGAAAGCCCATAATGAGTCGTCGCACGATACGGATTTTTTCCTGGTTATCGAACACACTACCGTAGGCGACAAGCCGCCGGATATCTTTTCCCGAGGCCGGATTGGCGATGATGCCGACCAATGACATTTTTAAACCCTTTCTTTTTGTTTTTAAAATTCAAGCATAACACCTCTACTAAAAACGGCAGGTCAACGTCAATGGAAAACATACCTCGTGCGCAGCCTGTCTTATATACATCCTTCAACTCCATTTTCAGTTCTAATGCGATAAAGTCAGTATCGAGTGCCTTGCCCAAGGTGCTATCCGGGCAAGACCCCCTATGGTGTAATTACGCCATCACTTTCTTGACAGCATCAATGAGCTGTTGCTCGCTCGGTATGTAGGCCTTCTCCAACGGCGGAGAAAAGGGAACCGGGCAAAAGGGTGCGGCCACTCGCAAAATCGGTGCATCCAGATAATCAAAGCCTTCTTCAGCCACCTGGGCGGCTATTTCGGCCCCTGATCCTGCGAATTTTACCTCTTCGTGCAAGATCACCAGCCGGTGGGTCTTTTTAACCGATGCGATAATCGTCTCCCCGTCCAACGGATAGAGCGTACGCGGGTCCACCACCTCTATGCTGATCCCGTCAGCGGCAAGCTTTTCAGCCGCACCCAATGCAGTATGTACCATGTTGGCCGTCGCCACGACGGTGACGTCCTTGCCTTCGCGCTTGATATCGGCCTGACCAAAGGAGATAGTGTAATCCCCTTCAGGGACCTCCCCTTCTATGGCATAAAGCATTTTGTGTTCCAAAAAAACCACCGGGTTGTCGTCGCGAATCGCTTCGATCAAAAGCCCTTTGGCATCATAAGGCGTGCTGGGCATGACCACCTTCAGTCCCGGAAGATGCATGAACAGGGCTTCCAGGCATTGGGAGTGC
Organism: Desulfobacula sp.; assembly: GCF_021107415.1. The sequence goes on along the minus strand of NZ_JAIOSW010000015.1, from coordinate 516 downwards.
TGAGCGGCAGCCCCGATCCCGGCACCACATGAGGCGCGCATGACCATGGGAATTTTGGCTTTGCCGCCGAACATGTATTTCATCTTTCCCGCCTGGTTATAGAGCTGGTCAAGGGCCACACCGATAAAATCAACAAACATCAATTCAATAACCGGCCGGAGACCGGCTGTCGCTGCTCCCACCGCTGTCCCAACGATAGCGCTTTCGGTAATGGGGGTATCTTTCACCCGCTTTTCGCCAAACTGCTCGAGCAGACCGGCAGTTACTCCAAAGCATCCACCAAAAACCCCTACATCCTCACCGGCAACATAAATATTGGGATCACGCTCCATTTCAACCACATGGGCATCTTTTATCGCTTGCGCGAAAGTCCTATTCGACATTATTATTCCTCCTTTTGGATTTGTGTTTTTAGCTTGAAACCCTAAGCCTTATCCAGGGATTTTCTTGTTTTTTTGACAGGGTTCAAGGAATAAGGCGCTTAGGTATACACATCCTCTGTCAGTTCGGACACAT
>NZ_JAIOSW010000071.1 GCF_021107415.1 Desulfobacula sp. | reverse complement strand
TTTGAAACATCCGAAGAGATAAATAAAATGTTAGCAAATGCCTCTGAGGAAAACTTAAAAAAATTGAAAAATGATTTTAATGAAATTTGCTGTGTTTTTGAAAAAAGGATTGAAATTTTATTAGATTCTATTAGAGATTTGGAAAGAAGATATTATCAGGAATACCAATTGAGACTTATTGAAAAAACTCAAGAACTCACTTTACTTTCTATTATAATTGCCACCATTATATTTTTAATAAAAATGTTATGGGATCAAATAAAATATTTTTGTTTCTTATTGGTAGATATTTTCTATATAATCCTTTCACAATTGGCGTTCTGGTATCATGCGCTGCAAAATCTGATTCGTTGATTTTCTGGGATCCAGTCGGTTGAGAACCACAGTTGCATTAAGACTCTCCAGCAAATGCCGGATATAATGATATCTACTTATTAAAATATAAATCCAAATTCTACTTGATATCATGCATCATCATAAAAAAAATATGTGATATCTAACTTTTTTATCAAATAAAACCGCAACCAGTAGAACCGCAAGCGGTAGGCGGTGCTATGTGTTTGTGGATATTTTTAATCCATAAAGTAAACCTTTGTACGTAGAAAATAGCATATTCCTATATGATATAGACTAATCGACTTAACAAAATCATAGCAAATCAGATTTTAAAATATCGGCTGATTTGCTTAAAAATATCCTGTCTATTTGTAGGCAGTTGTTATTATTACATAAATTTTATATAAGTCGTGTTGGTCTGATTGATACATTTGATACAATGTAATCCTGGGTACAATCCCACAAAGGTACAAAATCGGCCATGAAAAAACAACCGGATATCAGTTAAAGTCAAATCCAGGAGTTTGCCCAGGAAACTAAAGAAGAACAACTGATAGCAGAAGGCTGTAAATGTTTAATTGAAAATGCAATTATTTGCTGGAATTATTTATATCTCTCGCAAAAACTTGCTGATGCAATAGAAGTGGAGCGGAAAGAAATGATAGTACATATGAAAAAGTCATCAATTATTACCTGGCACCATATTAATTTACTAGGAGAGTATGACTTTTCCGATGAAAAAATGAACACAATTACCCCTTTTCAGCTTCCCAAAATCTTGGATTTAAAAGTGCTGTAAAATAGAAGACTACAAAATCGAGGATTTGACTTTAACTGATATCCGGTTGTTTTTTCATGGCCGGTTTTGTACCTTTGTGGGATTGTACCCAGCGTTGCAGCAGAAGTGGACGAAGATCCGGTAGTTGTTTCACGGAAGACCCCGTGTGGACGAGATACCAAAGAAGGATTGCAACGTATGCACCATGAAGCACGTTGAGCTCGACGCTGAATCGGCCCGTACTTCAAACGCCATTGGACAGTATGACGTCACCCGGTAATACGGTACATGCAGTAAGTGTATAAACGCCAACTGCACTTGCATCAATGGTTTGTAAAAAGGTGTAAGTGTCGGTTCCACCTGAAAGCAGGGGACCGGGATAGGGTTCTGTATAAGTAGTACCTAAATAAGTATACTCTACCGGGAAGCCTGTTAGAAAATCAGCGCTACCTGAATTGAAAATGTTAATGGTAACAAGTTCATTTGCTGTAAGGCCAGTACCGCTAACAGGGCTTGTAACTGCAGACACACCAACATTGTTTACCATGTTATTGGTACCATAAATACAAAGGCTAACCGGGTATCCCATATCAGAACCGGTACCTGCGCCAAGATCTTCTTGCCAACCGTTATTTGGGCCAGCGACTGCATCTGAATTTACCCACATGAACCAGCAAGTGGGATCACCAGTAGGATTACCCATCAGGGAAACCCAGCCATCAGTAATTGTAACTGAAGCAGGGAGTACATATTGGTATTCGTAGATTTCATAAGCTCCGGCAAACAATACGCCTGTACCTGTTCCGGTTACGCTTTCAGTGATAAAAGTACCCACCTGGGTACCTGGACCAGCACCAGCCAAGTTATCATCAAAAAAGCCTATTTCAACATCTACAGGCTCTTCATCACCTGAAGCACATGGGCCCCATGCTGTTCCATCAAAGTAAGCATGGATATACCAAAAGTGAATTTCTTGAATGGTGAAGTTTCCTGTGTAACCCTGATAAATTCTGTAACCAGCATCAATATCAGCTGTACCTGCACTGGAGTATCCATTGGCATCCTCTGCAAAAATAGGAACTCCAGGAGTCGTTGGACAGAAAAGGTCATCAGTAGGACCACTTGGAACCGGAGATTTCAGAGAGTTCCACTTTGGAACCTTAGTTTGCTCCTGAGCAGTAGTTGATTTGGGAACGTAAGAATTCCCATTAGGATCAACTTCACTGGAAATTACTTCCTGCTCAATAGCTGCAGGTTCAATTCCCATTTTCTCTTCATACTGCTTCTGCATTTCTTTCTTTTGCTTCTGCATTTCATCTTTGTCACCATAAGGTGATGTAAATGATTGAGCAAATGCGACTGATGATATCAAAAACAATATCATCATCAGTTGCCATAATCTAGTAAACTTTTTCATACATTTTAAATTTAAGTTAATAAAAAAAATAGTTACATTATTACTATATATTGAATTTTAAATTAATTCAGTAATAAGATGAGAAAAAATATACGGCAGCCAGTTGTGCCGACGGGTATCCATCAAAGATGGTTAACGTTCTATATTTCATTTTGGTAGCTAATTTAAACAACCTGATAATACTTGCTTAGGTGCCAATTCTAAGGATGCAAATATAGGAAATAAATTAGAAAACAAGGAAAAAAAATACTTTTTTTAATGAAAATTAAAATCTCTTTTACAATTTCATTTCGCCTCTTATTTTTTACAAATTCATAATCAATTATTTAAGATGGAATATTAAATTTTATTGTTCGTAATATTTTTTTGTGTGTGTTAAATTAATTTTGCTGTTGACTAACAAGTTTGAAGTTCGAAGTTCGAAGTTTGAAGTTTGAAGTTCGAAGTTCTCGAACTCTTTCGGATTTAGTTGGCCAAACCTGTTATGTTGAAAGTGGTATTGGCGGCTGCATAACATAACAGGTTGAAAAATGTATACATCGAATTAAATGTTTTGCGTTTTTTTTCAACCTGACAGGTCTCTGCCGCACAGGCTTACTTCGACCTGGCAGGTTTTGCCGAGCTCTTTCGGATTTAGGCGAGGGAATATGTGCGGGCTAATCCGAAAGCAAATAGTAGC
>NZ_JAIOSW010000166.1 GCF_021107415.1 Desulfobacula sp. | reverse complement strand
CAGGCCGGTGAAAATTGGGATGAATTTGTACAGTTTTGTGTTGACAATAATTTTGCTGGATTGGAAAATCTTTCGCTGATACCTGGCAATGTCGGCGCTTCACCTATTCAGAATATTGGCGCTTATGGGGTAGAGTTAAAAGATTATTTTTTTGAGCTTGATTTTTTTGATTTTGAAACAAGGAAGGTTAAAACATTTGAATTGAAGGATTGTGAGTTTGGGTATAGAAACAGTATTTTTAAAAATGAACTTAAAGGCAAAGGGATGATCCTTTCGGTAACCTATCGTCTGAATAAACATCCAGAATTCAAAACGGAATATGGAAGCATAAAGGACGAGATTGAAGCAATGGGAGTATCTGAACTATCTGTGAAAACAATCAGGCAGGCTGTAATAAACATTCGACGCAGCAAATTACCCGATCCTGAAATAATTGGCAATGCCGGAAGTTTTTTTAAGAACCTTACTATTTCAAATGAAGACCATCAACGATTAAAAACCGAATTCCCTAATATTGTTTCATTCTCTCAATCAAATGATAGTTTTAAACTTGCAGCAGGCTGGCTGATTGATCAGTGTGGCTGGAAAGGAAAAAGAGTAGGGGATGCGGGTGTGCATGAAAAGCAAGCGCTTGTATTGGTCAATCATGGAAATGCTAGCGGAAAGGTGGTTTATGATTTGTCAGAAGAAATCAAAAATTCAGTTATAGATAAGTTTGGAGTGGAATTGGAGAGGGAGGTGAATATTATATAGATTCCGTTGAGACTAATTTTTCTTTGTGGTAATTATTGTTCTTTTTAACCACAAAGTAACACCAAGGATTTCACGAAGGTGCACAAAGTGCATATGACTAAGTAATAAAAAATTTAATTCTCATAAAACAAGATACTTACATAATCCACCACCTCATCCGAAGGAATCACCTCCCCTGAATGACCGATTTTAAGTATCTTAGTTTGAGGATCATCAGATACCATTTTTGAATACTCGATTAATGTCATAATTGGCCCATACCCACAGACAGAAATATCTTTATCACGAACCTCTTTGTATACTCCATCTGAATTGAGATTTAGAATCTCATCAATTACAAACTTATCTAATCGCTTGCCTTCGTCAGGATGGACAAAATGTGAAAAATCAGAAGAGGCGATCAAACAAATTTTCTTGTTGAGGAACTTGTTTGCTTTAAAAATCTCCGATGCAATAAACCTGGCATTTTCAGGATTTTGCTTTGAAAGCGTGATAGGAACTATTTTAAAATCATATTCGATTGAATATTGCAATAATGGAAGCATAACTTCTCCTGAGTGCTCGAATTTATGTGCCGATGCCGATTCAGAAAAATCAAGAAAATCATAAAAGTCTTTATCTATCTCCGTTTTGCCCAAAGGTGTTTCCCAAAAATCATTTTCATCCAACGCAATTTCTGCGCCATATCCTGTATGATTGGGATTCACGATAAAAAATGTATCAAACTGTTCATCCGATGCTTTCAACAATTCAAAAAAATGAATGGCCTGGTATGCAGAGAACATATAACCGGCATGAGGTACTACTGCTCCGATGATTTGCTTTTGTGCCAGATCTCGATTAATAGATTCATCTTCTTTTCGAAGTATCTGCGAAAGCTGGATGCTTAATTCATCTTTTGTCCCGAGATAAAATCTTCCTGCTACAGTTGCTTTGCGGGTTTTCATTTCAGTTAATATTTATTACACCAAAAATAAGAAATTTATCAAGACAATCAAAGATTATTAATAATTTAGCCCCACATTCGTAAATCGTAAATCGTAAATCAATAGAGTATGTTCGACGCAAAAGTTTATAACGACAGAAGAAACCGCCTTAGAAAAGAGATAGAAAGCGGCATTGTTTTAATTTTGGGAAACCCGGAAGCTTCCTTTAATTATCCCGCCAATACTTACCATTTCAGACAGGATAGTAATTTCCTGTACTTTTTCGGATTGGATCATCCCGATCTTGCCGGAGTGATGGATATTGATGAAAATAAAGATTATATATTCGGAAATGATGTTGACCTGGATGATATCATCTGGATGGGACCTCAACCATTAATGAGTGAGCAGGCAGCAAAAGTGGGAGTTGGAGGCACGGCTCCTTTAAATGTACTTTTCGAGAAGGTTAAGGAAGCCAAATCTCAAGGACGTAAGATCCATTTTGTTTCGCCATACAGGGGTGAAACTTATATTCAACTTGAAAATTTATTGGGTATCCCTGTTGCTGATCTGAGAAACCATACTTCTGAGGAATTGATCAAGGGCATTGTTAAACTGCGCTCAATTAAAGATGAATACGAAATAATAGAGATGGAAAAAGCTGTGGATATTGCTTATGAAATGCACACCACTTCAATGAGGATGGCCATGCCCGGTGTTATTGAAAGGGAAATCGCAGGAACTATTGAAGGTATTTCACTTGGAATGGGTGGTCCTGTTTCTTTCCCGATAATTTTAAGTATTCATGGTGAAACCTTGCATAATCATTATCATGGAAATGTTTTGAAAGAAGGCCGGATGATGGTTACGGATGCCGGTGCAGAAACTGTATCGCATTATGCCAGCGATATCACACGTACTGTTCCTGTCGGAGGTCGTTTTAACCAGCGTCAAAAAGATATTTATGAGATCGTTCTGGAAGCAAATATGAGGACCATTGAAGCTACCAAACCAGGTATTGCAAACAGAGAACTTCACATGATGGCAGCAAAAGTCATTGCTTCCGGATTGAAGGATCTTGGATTGATGAAAGGAAATATGGATGATGCAGTTAAGGAGGGCGCTCATGCTATGTTCTTCCCGCATGGACTGGGTCATATGCTCGGACTTGATGTACATGACATGGAAGGCCTCGGAGAAAACTATGTTGGCTACGACGATGAAATTAAGCGTAGCGAGCAATTTGGTACTGCCTTTTTACGCCTTGGAAGAAAACACCAACCCGGATTTATTTTTACAATTGAACCCGGTATATATTTCATACCCGCACTGATTGATAAATGGAAAAATGAGAAGAAATTTTTGGACTTTATTAATTATGACAAAGTAGAGACATTCAAGGATTTTGGTGGTATCAGGATTGAGGATGAT
>NZ_JAIOSW010000136.1 GCF_021107415.1 Desulfobacula sp. | reverse complement strand
ATTCTCACCTTTGATACCAGCGTACAAAAATACTGTGTATCAATGGTTGCCCTGAGTACCCAGGTTTTATTCCCGCTGCCCTGGCGAACTGCAATAATAAAATGAGGAATATTTCTATATCCTAAAAAAATATCACTGATATAGGTTCCGGTTTCCATTACTTTTTCAAACCATACCTCATCCTTATATTTTTTTCCTTTTAATTGATACTTGCCGGAATATCTTACGTGGATGCCCCGGGAATCAAACAGACCCAGATCAATAAACGCACCTGACCGGTTTTTTAAATTTTCAAATATGGTATTAATGGCATTGGCAGCGTTAATTTCTTCAAAATCGTAAGTGTTTGTGATGAATTCAAGGTCTGATTTACGTTCTATCAAAAAGGACTCGATCATATCTCTATGATCTCCCACTATTCGGTTTAAACTGTTGACGGTCTTATCTTCAAGTGCCGTGGTGAAAAAGTAAAAACTGACACCTATGGCCAGTAAAAAAGGAATAAATGGAACGATGATCATATTAGTTAAAATGGATCGTTTGAGCCGATTTTCTTTTTCTTTACGTTCGTGACCGTTTTTATCCATGACGTACCCTTATTTTTATATTCATCCGATACTCTGTCAAAGACTAAGAGCAACTATGATGCCGGGTTGATTCTAAATACAACAAAAAATATAAGTATTTGAAATATAAAAGATATTTTTATTTTTAAAGCTTGAGGGCAAGAAAAAATATTTTCAAAAAAGTGTCAGGTTTTTTTCCAAATTGTAAATAAATTTAGATGAGAATTTTGAATTTTGAGGAATTTATTGTGGGGCCATGCTTTGGCTGCTTTAAATAGATTGAAAATATTTTAACCATAAAGATCATGAAAAACACGAAGAAATTATTAGTTTTCTTCATGTTCTTCATGCTAGTCGATAAGTGACGGACCGGTATCAGTCCCCTTGGTCCATTTCCCTTAACTTGCGAAGAATTTCCCTTGGGCTGCTGGAAAAGGAGATATTTAACAATTCATTCATCTTTTTTTCTTCAATTTTCTTTTTGTTCATCACTTTCATTTTATATGCATCCTGCAGGGCAGAAAGAAGTGAATTAAGCTCGCAGGGTTTTTGCAGATAAGAATATGCACCGCTTTTTGTGCACTCAACCGCAGAATCGACAGCACCGTGGCCGGTCAGTATGACGACTTCCATCCATTTATGTTCCTGCTTAAGCAATTTTAAAGTTTCTTCGCCGGATATTCCCGGCATTTTCAAATCCACAAGGGCAATATCTATGGGATTGTTTTTTGCAGCCTCAATGGCCTTTTCACCTCTGTTCACCGCAATCACATTAAAATCCCTTAATTCCAGGCTTTTAGTGATTGATGCCAGAAATTGTTCTTCATCATCCACTATTAATAAATTTATTTTTTCTTTTTCCATGTCATCACTCCTTTTACGTGACCATCAATCTTAAAAAACCGTGTGGGAGCATTTTCGGCCGGGAAAGTTTCCATGGCACTTATTATCACAACCCAAATATGCTCCCACACAGCAAGCCGACTCTTTTAAACACCGCCTATTCCCAACCATTTCCAATAGCCGAAAAATACCCATATCCACAACACTGCCATACTCAGAAGAAAAACAGCAAAGCCATGAACGAAAAAATCCTTCATTGTAACCAGCTGCTCTCCGGTTTCAGGATCCTTTGCCAGACTGTAAACAATCGCATTGTTAGGTGTGCCGATGATGAGCATATGAGCAAAAGACGAAGCAAATGCTGTAGCAAGCCCGACCATGAGCGGCGATGTCCCGGAAAGGGTAGCCATTGGCACGGTTATGGGACCAACTGCAGCCACAGTGGCTCCGTCACTCATAAAATTGGTCAGAATACCGGTAATAAGGCTTGTGGACATACAAAGCCCGGTTCCACTTCTTAGGAAATCAGGAAGTATGGAAATAAAAGTGTTTGCAAGCCAGAGCGCAGCACCGGTGGAGGCAAGACCCACACCCATGGCACTTGCCGCAGCATAAAGTGCCACAACATCCCAGCTGATACCGTTGATATCTTTCCAGCGCAGAATGCCTAAAATATTTAAGAGAACCAGACATAAAATAACCGGCCCTCCCATGCCGACTTTATCGGAAAAACCCACCCACAACACAATAACAAGTATCAGAACTGCTGCAGCTTTATATTCGTCCAAAGTCATCCTGCCGATTTTTTCCCCTTCCCGTTTAACCCGGGCTGCAACATTGACATCTTTAACCTTGATTTTCTTTCTAAAAACAACAAGAAAATATGTAGCAATGGTAAGCGCCATTACCGGCACAAAGGGGAGCCCCATTTTTACCCACTGGCCAAACGAGATGCTAATGCCGTAATCTGAAAAAATACCAAGCATTACTGCATTACGACCGCCTGCTGCAGGTGATCCGGGCCCTCCTATATTGGCGCAGAATGTCAGCATTAACAGCAGCATGACCACCAGTCCCTTGTCTTTTTTTATACCGGCTGCCTGTATTGTTCCCATGTATACCAGCATTAAAATCGGAGCAATAAACGCCACCAGAGCATGCTCGGAAAGAAAAGAGGCTGTTACGGCCAGAAGGGGTGCAAAGATAAGCGCAAACCTGCGAAGGGATGTGCTGGTTCCCAGCAAAAGGATTCCAATCCGACGATCCAGACCTGTTTTGCTGATGGCAGCGGCAAATGCAAGCACACCAAAGATAAAAATTACCGAATCCTTTGCATATGCTTTGGCCACCATGCTGGGGGGAAAAACCCCGAAAAAATACATTAACACGCCCACAAGAAGAGCGGTAATGCCTATGGGAACAGCGCCGGTTGCCCAGAAAAGGGCGGCAACGATCAATACACCAATCATCACCTTTGCCTTAAAAGCTATTTTCTCCACACCGGGAGCTGTTTTTGTGACTTTCCCGTCAGCGGCTTTTGTTTTGGTATACAATTTTGCTTTTTTACCATAGTACTCTACAATTGTCTGGCCTTTTTCCATTTTTTGATATTCTGCGTATCCGGCAATGCTTTCACTGAGATTACCGGTTTTCTTTGCAGACAAAAAATCTGTCAACTGCTGTGGTGCTGGTATAAACACCATGGTTAGAAAAAGAATGGCCCCAAGAAGAATTATTCCGGGACGGGCATTTTGTACACCGATGAGCCAGTTTTTAAGACTTGTTCCCTGTACGTCGGGGATTTCATTTCTGGCCATTGCATAAACCCGTTCCTCAGCTGCCGCCTTGATTTCTTTAATTAAGTCATCCAGGGCACAAGGCTTTTCCAGGTAAGAAAATACATCAAATTTTCCCGTAACCCTGGCTGATTCAATACTGCCATGGCCGGTATGCATGATCACCTGGACTTCGGGCCGCAGTTTTTTTATTTCCTTTAAGGTCTGAATCCCGTCCATCCCGGGCATCTTCTGGTCAAGGATTACCACTTCAGGATTATCATGACGGACTATTTTTATGGCATCTTCACCATTGCTTGCATCAAGAACATCGAATCCTCTAAGGCTCAGCTGCTTTGCCAGACTTTCCCGGAACCGGTCTTCGTCATCAATCAACAATACTTTCAATTTTTTGTTATTCCCATTTGTGATTTTTTGGTCTTCCATAGTCCTTCCTTCTGGTTAAGATTAAAATGTAAAAAAAATTATATTATTTCATTAAGCCCTGCGAATCGGCAGTGATATCATAAATAAACTTCCAGCACCCTCTAAGGACTGGACATCGATTGCGCCACCCAGTGATTCTATAATATTAAGTGAAACACTGAGACCCAGCCCGGTTCCTTTCCCCACTTCTTTTGTAGTGAAAAAAGGATTGAATATCTCACTGAGCTGTTCAGCAGACATTCCTTTTCCAGTATCTTTAATTGTGATTTGTATATCCCGGTCATTTCTATTGGTGGTAATCGTAATTTTACCGGGCCCTGAAATAGCATCACCTGCATTGTTGATAAGATTCAAAAATACCTGGCGGATCTGGTCATGATCCAGCATGATTTCCGGCAAACCGGGATCATACTCACGCAGAACTTCAATATCTGCTACTTTAAACTCGCGTTCTTTGAGTCCGCTCATTACATCATCCAGAACCTCATTTACATTACAGGGCGTAAGCTTTGATTCATTTTTACGTCCAAAAGCCAATAGCTGCCGGGTGATGGTTCTTGCCCTGAAAGCCGCTGAATCTATGATATCAATCTCTTTAATGATTTCTTCAGGACTTGGATTTACGTTAAATTCAGGATCAAGCATATCGCGGACAACCCCGCTGGTTGCAACGATGATGGCCAGCGGATTGTTTATTTCATGGGCGACCCCGGTGGCCAGTTCTCCAACAGAAGCAAGTTTTGATGCATGAAAGAGTTGATGTTTCAGTTCCTCACTTTTTTCAGCAGCAACCTGGACATTCCTTAGCAGTCTGCCATTTGCAAACCATATTCCTGCTGCAATGCAAAAAAAGACCAATGCAAGGATAATCGTCATAACCCGTCTGCTCTGATACATCCCTGCGTGAGCAATATTCAAAGGCTGCCGGACAATCAGCGCCCAGGGCGTTTCTTTCAACCATGCATACCCAATGAGGACGGGATCACCGTTATTATTGATCTCCTTTACTCCGGATTCAATGGTTTGCGAAGGAATATACTCGCTTTTGCCAAGCAGTTCCCCCCTGTCCGGATCAACAATTTGGTACAGCCCCTCTTTATTAATAATGGCGGATTCGACATCTTTTCCACGACTGATGGAACGTAAAAACATATAAAACTTATCAGGGTCCAGTGTAGACCGCATAATATAAGGATTCCCGTCAATTATCTGCCTGACGGCAATGGTAAAGTGTGGTTTTTTCCTGAACCCCAGGTAAATATCACTGATATAGTAGTGCCGTTCCTGATCAAGCAGGGTTTTAAACCAGATTTCATTGCTGTAATTTTTGCCCTGAAGATAGGGAAAGGGGCCGGCATATCCTGTCTGAATTCCCTTTGGATTGAGAAATCCGACATCAATGAATGCATCATTAACCTGTCTTAAGTCCTGAAGGTAATGATGCATTTTATTCTGGGAAGGATTAAGGCTGAAATCAACACTGTGAAAGAGACTGAAAATATTAACAACCCGTTCCTGTAAAAAAAGGTCAATCGTATTTTTTTTGCTGTTTGAAAGTGCTTCCAGATTAAGCCGTCCGGTATCTTTCAATGTTGAGCTGAACTGGATTTGAAAATAGGCAAAAAATGCTGCGTAGGGCAGCATAAAAGCCGCTAGGAGTCCAACGCCCAGTTGCATTCTAAGTTTTTTAAAATATTGTTTTCTTTTATCGGTTTGTACGCCGATGGTTTGTCTTTTCGCAAAGGCTTCCTGAATCTTTTGGGAAATATCATCAATGTCAGCCGGCTTTACCAGATAATTTGCCGCTCCTAACTTGACGCCTTCAACAGCAGATTCCACCGTACCATGTCCGGTGAGCATAATCACTTCAATCAAAGGAAAATCACGTTTGATTTTCTTTAAGGTTGCAATGCCATCCATACCCGGCATTTTGACATCTAAAATAACAACTTGAATATGGTGATTTTTTAATTTTTCAAGTGCTTGTATGCCACTTGAAGCGGTTTGTACTGTATAGCCCTTTCTTTCTAAAAGTTTTTTAGTGGTAGAAAGAAATCTTTCCTCATCATCCACCAGCATTATATTTATTTTTGTCATTTGTCTTTTGCCTTTCTGCATCACCTGCTAAATTCAGATTCAGCCCATTATACTGATTTCCATGACTTCCCTGATTCCCCTAATTTCAAAGAGCAATCTTTATGCCAAATATAAATTTGTCAGCAAAAAGTATTAACTATCTAAAAATATAGAATAATATCAGTATAATGGAATCAATAGTTAACCTTAGAAAAATGGCATTGTGTCAGTATTTTTTACAATTAAATATAATTATGTCGGTATTTTTTACAGGTTGTAAAAAGCAAGGTAAAACTTTTATTGCAGATGATATAAAAATATCTTGTGTTTCCCTAAAAAAAGATTTATTGCGCTTTTATGATTTTCATTCATATGAGAAGATATGAATGATGAATTTTGAAAGACTCAGGATTTATGAATAATAAAAGGAGACAAATCATGTTAATTGGAATACCCAAAGAAATAATGTACAAGGAAAACAGGGTTGCAGCACTTCCTGAAACCATTGAAAAATTTAAAAAACTGGGATTTGATGTGATTGTTGAAACAAAGGCGAGTGCCGGTGCCTTTACGGACGATGAAGAATACCGGAAGGCCGGGGCGCAGATTGCAGGAGATGCAGCAGAGGTTTTTGACAAATCAGATGTTATTTTGAAAGTCAAGGAACCATTGTTTAATGATCAGTTCAATAAGCATGAGATTGACATGCTAAAGGAAAACCAGATTCTTATTACTTTTTTGCATCCGGCTGCCCCTTCAAATCATGGGGATGTGAAAAAAATGCAAGCCAAAAATATCACCACATTCACAATGGACGGTATTCCCAGAATTTCAAGAGCCCAGCGCATGGATCCGTTGACATCCATGAGTGCCATAACCGGCTATAAATCTATTATTATCGCAGCCGCAAATTTTCCAAAATTCATTCCCATGGTCGGTACGTCCATTGGGATGATAAAACCGGCCAATATTTTAGTGATAGGCACCGGTGTTGTCGGGCTTCAGGCAATTGCAACAGGAAAAAGACTGGGAGGTATTGTCAAGGCGGTTGACATCCGGCCGGATGCAAAAAAAGAGGCCGAGAGCTTAGGCGTCAAGGTGGTGGGGTTTGATGCTCCGTCAGAGCTGGTCCTTGGAGAAGGCGGGTATGCCAAAGCACTTCCGCCGGAATGGCTTGAAAAGGAAAGACAGGCACTGGCCCCTTTGGTTGCAGAATCTGATATCATAGTTCTCAGTGCCCTTGTGCCCGGGGAAGTTGCCCAGCATCTGATCACGAAAGAAATGGTTGAAACAATGAAACCCGGATCTGTTATCATTGATGTATCCATTGATCAGGGCGGAAATTGTGAAATGACAGATCCTGGAAAAGAATTAACTCATCAAGGCGTTTACATATGCGGGATTAAAAATATACCCGGTTCCCTGCCGGTTCATTCTTCATGGCTCTATGCCAATAATCTTTATTATTTTGTTGAGAACCTGTTTAAAAACGGGGCTGATGAATTTGACATGAATGATGAAATCATCAAAAATTCCCTTGTTACGCACAAGGGTAAACTTTATCATGAAGGTACTCTCAAGGCCATGGGTTAAAATGATCATGCAAAATTTCCAGGAGTAAACCAATGACAAATCTTTTATTGATGGCAGGCGTTTTTCTGTTTTCCTTTGTAGTGGGGTATTTTCTGATTTCCAGAATCCCCACATTGCTTCATACACCTTTGATGTCCATGACAAATGCCATCTCTGCCGTCACTATATTAGGGGTTTTGATTCTTTTCTCAGTTTCATCAACCCGAACCGAACAGATTATAGGATCCATCGCTTTTATTATGGCTGCCTTTAACCTTGTGGGCGGGTTTGCAATTACTGACAGGATGTTAAAACTGTTTAAGAAAAAAGAAGAGGGGGCCAAAGGGTCATGACTGAAACATATTCTGCCCTGAATCTATCCCTGGATTTTTGTGTCATCGGTATCCTTATATTAGGGATCTGGCTGTTTCACTGGCCCCACAGGGCAAAGTTCGGTAATCTTACCGCGGCTTTTGCTTTAACCTGTGCAGCTGGCCTTGTTCTTTATCGAAGCGGTACCCTGTATCCCTATATTGTGGTGTTATCTCTTGTAATTGGTTCTGCTGTAGGAATATGGGTGGCCAGGAAAATTACCATGATCCAGATTCCAGCCATGGTTGCCTTTCAGCATGGTGCCGGAGGGGTTGCCGCTTTTTTTCTCTCCCTTGCCGAGCTGATGCGGGGATCTCAACACCTTGGAATGGTGAATGAGATTTCCGGTCTCTTAGGCCTTGCTATCGGATCATTGACTTTCAGCGGATCCATGATCGCGGGCGGGAAACTGTCCAACAAGCTTAGCCAGACCCCGCTCATGCTTCCAAAGCACACCTGGCTTGTCATGATAAACCTTATCGGCATTATCGTACTGATCATTGCATCAGTGTATGCGCCAATGGGCAGCCGGATATTCCTTTATATTCTGATCATTTTCCTGTCAATTTTATTTGGAATTATTTTTTCCATCCGCATTGGCGGAGCTGATATGCCGGTTTTAATTTCATTTTTAAATGCCACTGCGGGAGTGGCTGCGGCCTTTTGCGGCATGATTATTGAAAACAAGCTGTTGATTTCCTGCGGCGCTACTGTGGCGGCTTCAGGATCAATACTGACTCACGTCATGTGCAAGGCAATGAATCGCAGTCTTTTCAGGGTTTTTGTTCCTGTTGAAGAATCCCTGAACAAACCTTCGGTTGAAAAGGAGCAAACCCAAGTTACAGAGCCGGTTGAAAAGGAAGTAAAGCATGAATCCATTGAAAAAAATAACTTTGAAAAAGCGGTTGAACTTGCCCGGAAAGCAAATAAGATCATTATTGTCCCAGGCTATGGCATGGCCGTGGCCCAGGCACAGTTTGAAGTGATTGATTTTTCAAATAAAATGCTTTCCATGGGCAAGGATGTAAAATTTGCCATTCACCCGGTGGCCGGAAGAATGCCGGGTCATATGAATGTGCTTCTTGCTGAAGCCGGGGTTGACTATGATAATCTTTACGAAATGGATGCCGTAAATCCTGAATTCAAGGACACTGATTTTACCCTGGTTATCGGGGCGTGTGATGTGGTGAATCCCGCAGCCATAGAAACTGACGGATCACCCATATCCGGTATGCCTATTTTACTTACCCATGAATCAAAAAATGTTGTCTGCTGCAATCTGGATGACAAACCCGGATACTCAGGTGTTGAAAATCCTTTGTATGAAAACAATAATACCCTTTTGCTTCTCGGAGATGCCAAGGAAACGATTCGCCAATTGAATGAAGCTCTTTCAGAGACACCCCCTGCTATTGAAGAATCCTCTGAAAAGTCCCCTTTGGATTCAGCCATAACTGCATTGTCATCAGCCAAAAAAATTATTATTATCCCGGGATATGGGATGGCTCTGGCACAGGCGCAGTTTAAAGTGGTAGAGCTGTCATTAATCCTTGAATCAATGGGTGCACAAGTGAAATTTGCCATTCATCCGGTGGCCGGAAGAATGCCCGGGCACATGAATGTGCTTCTTGCTGAAGCAGAAGTTGATTATGACCAACTTTGCGAGATGGATGAAATCAATCCTGAATTTTCACAAACAGATGTTGTTCTTGTTTTTGGTGCCTGTGATGTGGTAAACCCTGCAGCAATGGAGACTGAAGGCACTCCTATTTCCGGAATGCCGATACTGATGACACATGATGCAAAAAAAATAATCATCTGCAATTTTGATGCAAACCCGGGCTATTCCGGAGTTGAGAACACCTTATATGAGAACCCGAAAACAATAATGATGTTGGGTGATGCAGCGTTAACGGCAAATGAATTGATTCATGCATTAAAGGCAGAAAATTGATGCAGGCAGACTTTTCATGGGCAAACATATTTATTGGAATTGCAGGCGGACTTGCTTTTTTCCTTTATGGTATGGAGAAAATGAGCGAGGGCATGAAAGGCACAGCTGGGAATCAAATGCGTTCAATTCTTGCTTCTCTTACAAAAAATCGTGTCGTCGCTCTTATTGTGGGAACTTTTGTAACCGTTGTTATCCAATCCAGCAGCGCTACGACTGTGATGCTTGTGAGCTTTGTCCAGGCAGGCCTTTTAAATTTAGTTCAGTGCATGGGTATAATATTAGGGGCAGACATTGGAACCACCATTACAGCCCAGATGGTTGCATTTAAACTTACGGATTATGCCCTTCTTATGGTAGCCATTGGTTTTCTTCTTAAGATGCTCGCCAAAACCAAAAAGCCAAAAGATATTGGAGATATCATTCTGGGATTTGGAATTTTATTCTTTGGAATGAAGCTCATGAGCGATGTAATGGAGCCCTTGAGAACATATGCTCCATTCATTGACTTAATGAAAGACATGGAAAACCCTTTTATGGGCATTATAATAGGAGCAGGGTTTACTGCGATTGTCCAGTCCAGCAGTGCGACAACCGGTGTCCTTATAGTGCTGGCACAACAGGGGCTTATTTCCCTTGAAGCAGGCATCCCTGTTATTTTTGGTGCAAATATCGGCACCTGTGTTACAGCAGGACTTGCAGTGATCGGTGCTTCAAGGGAAGCCAAACGTGTTGCTATTGCACATGTAATGTTCAAAATTGCAGGTGTTTGTCTGTTTGTTTTCTGGATTCCGCAATTTGCTGATATAATCAGAATTTTAGCAAATCAATTTGATTCAGGGACAGCAAGACAAATAGCAAATGCTCATACTATATTTAATGTAAGTATCGGTTTGATTTTCCTTCCCTTTATTTCATTTTTTTCTAAAATCATTTATTATATTTTCCCGAAAAAAGAAAAGAAAAAAAATCTTGAAATTGTCACATTCCACATTGATGATGCTATGCTTGAAACACCGGTGCTTGCAATTGATCTGGTTCGTTTAGAAATATCACGCATGGCAAATCTTCTGGGCAGGATGCTAAATGCTATAATAATCCCTTTTATTTCTGATAAAAAATATATCGCAAAACAAGCAGGCCAAGATGAAGACGCACGACTGCTTATTAAAGAAGTTCCAACAAGAGATCAAATATTTCCTGAACTTTCGCTTCTTGAGGGCATTGATCTGCGTGAAAAAAAAATAGATTTTTTAGAAGAAAAAATCACTGCCTACCTTGCCAGAATAGCACGGCGTAATATAACTAAAGAACAGGTAAGGGAAGTATTTGGCATGGTTTCCATTGTAAAAGACATGGAAAGTATTGGAGATATAATTCATAGGAATATGATCCCCTTAATAACCAAAAAAAAAGGCCTCCATTATGATTTTTGCGATGAAGGCAAAGAAGAACTTTTAATTTATCAGAGCAAAGTTTTAAAACAGATAAATTTAATACGCAAAGCGTTTGCTTCAACTGACCTGAAGATTGCATATCATATTGTAAAAAAAGAAAAAAAATATCTTGATCTGGAAGCCAAATACAGAGCTGCGCATCTTGAAAGAATTATCTCTGAAAAACAAGAGTCTGTTGGAACAAGCAGAGTCCATATGGAACTAATGGATCTTATGAAACAGATTCTATTATATTCTGCAAATATTGCCCAGACTTATATTGGCAGTACCCCTGAAAAGGAGAAAGACGACGAAAATATAGACATAACAGAAGTCCCGTGAAAAACATCTGCCGGTAGTAAAATCATTTTCAGTATACCCCGCTAAAAGGCCGCCAAAAAAATATTGCCAAAGCATAAAAAAAAGATTGATGTCTTATTAGATATTTTTAATAGCACATGAGATATTATAATATCAAGCCATCTTTTGAAAAGATATTTAAAAACATGTGGTATAATAAAATCAATTTATACAAAACATTATGCATACCAGAAGGGGGCGATATGTCTTTTGGAAAAAATCTCGCAAAAGTCAGAAAAGAAAAAGGATTAACACAGGAAGAACTTGTAAAAATAAGTGGCGTTGCCATTTCTCAAATCAGACGTTATGAAACAGATAAATCCACACCATCACTTGATGCCATCATAAAACTGGTCTCAGTACTCGGTGTCTCCATAGATGAGATGGTCTTTAATAAAGCCACCGGCGTGGCACAAAACAAGATTATTGACCGTGAACTCTTGGAACAGTTTGAGTCCATATCCGGAATGAGTGAGGATGAAAAGTATGTGGTTAAAAAAGTTCTTGAAGGCGTCATTGTGAAGCATCAGATCGAAAAGGTTATAAGACCAAAGGCAGAAGAATCCTGGTCAGAGAGATTTAGAAATATTACCGACAGGCTTGCAAAAGGTGCAGAAGACTATTCTCAGGACAATATCGACGATGTTATTGATGAAGCAGTGGAAGCGGTAAGGACAAAAAAATATGCCCATTCTTAAAGCGGTTATTGACACCAGCGTAGTGGTCAGTGTCGCTTTTGCAAAACAAGGGATAGCCAGAAAAATGCGGGATCTGATAGCAGACAATGCATTTACCATGGTGACCTCAAAACCGATCCTGAGAGAATTGTATGAGGTTTTACATTATCCCCACATCGTCCAGCGGTTTAATCCTTCAAAACAAAATATTGATGAGTTTGTAGGCATGATCATAGGAAATGCCATGGTTACCAAAAACACATATCATATTGACGGTATCTCTCTGGATCCCGAAGACGACATGTTCATTGCCTGTGCCCTGGAGGGCAACGCGGATTATATCGTCTCAAGGGATCCACACCTGCGGAATATCAAACATTTTCAGCGGATACAGATTATTGATGCCACTACTTTTGTGAATAAAGCAGGTTAAAAATATCCCTTTTTAGACCTCCAGTGATGGCCAATGTTGCTTCCCCCGAATTTTTACATATTGTTTCACAACAAAAAAGGCAGGAAACTTCACATTCTCCTGCCTTTTTCTTGTCTGATGATGTTTTAGTTTTTATTTTCTGAATTTTCTAAGGAGAAGACGATACCTTTCATTAAGTTTTCCATATTCGAGCAGCAATTCTTCATTTCTTGTTTTTTCCCTGGTCATAGAGCTTTTCAGCTCTGATACCATTTCATCCCTGCAAAATTGCGCCCTTGATTCCATTTCCTTGATATAGTTATGGTAAAATTCCTTTAACTGGGAAAAATGATTTTCAACATTAGTAATTTTCTTGATTAAATCGTCCTGTGAAGCTTTGTGTGCAGCTGTGGATGAACCGGCCTGTACTGAATTCTGCTTGAGTCTGTTTCTGGTAAAGACTCCCATACCGCCCTTGTCTTCGACAACCATATCCACAGTGTCTAAATCTATTGCCTGTTTTTCATCGGCATATCCATACACAAGTGATGCATCACACAAAAGATTGATCGTCCTGGGAATGCCTGTGGACATCTCGTATATTTTTTTTACAGCATCCAGGGAAAAAAGTTCTGGCTTTCCCTCAGCCTTCTCAAGCCTGTAGGCGATATATTCCCCGGTTTCTTCAAGGGTCATGGCAGACAGATGATAACTGACGGAAATCCTCTGGGCAAACTGCTCAAGTTTGGGATCACTTATTTTATCCCTGAGTTCCGGCTGTCCTACGATCATGATCTGTAAAAGCATTTCCTCATCTGTCTGGAGGTTTGACAGCATGCGGATTTCCTCCAGAACATCTTCGGACAAATTCTGAGCTTCATCAATGATCAAGAGGACTTTTCTGCCCTTTGAGTATTTTTCTATTAGAAACTCATAGAGCAATGCCAAAGCCTTAGCCTTGGTAATGCCATCGTCGTACTCAATTTCAAATTCACTCAATATCAAATTAATCAGATCATCTGAAAGCACATTGGTGTTAAAAATCACAGCCACATCCATATCTGATTCAATCTGGTTCAAAAGATAGCGAACAATGGTTGTCTTTCCAATACCGATCTCTCCGGTCAGCATGACAAAGCCCACCTTTTCCGTCAGACCATACTCAAGAAAACTCAAAGCATTGGCGTGCTTGTTACTTAAAAAAAGATAAGACGGATTGGGGACCAGGTTAAATGGTTTTTCCTTAAACCCGTAAAATTCTTTATACATGGACTATTCCTGTTTGTTGAGGACAAACCCAAGGAACTTATCTTTTGGCAGCAGTGAGACCGCTTTTAGAACATCTTTCCTGGATGTACTACCGGCTTCAACCACCATAATAATCCCATCCATCATCGGTGCCATGGAAATGGCCTCAGCACGCTCCAATATAGGTGCACCATCAAAAAAAACATATCGGTCATCATACCGTGTCCCCATTTCCAGTACCAGTTTTTCCATCATTTCAGACGATAGCAGTTCTGAAGAATCATAAACGGTCCGATCACCGGAAATCAGGGTCAATTTTTCGATTCCCGGCCATATAATCAGTTCGTTTAATGGTGTATCATCCAGAAAGTAATCAATCAGACTGAATTTGCTGTCAATCCCCAGATAATTATGGATATCCTGACCTTTAAAATCACAGTCGACCAAAAGAACCGTCTGTTTCAGATCCCTGGCAAAGGTAAATGCCATGTTTATCGCAGTGACGGTTTTCCCCTCATTTCTATTGGGGCTTGTAATCATGATGGTATTCATCTTCCGGTTCTTGGCCTGCTGGTGTATCCGCGTCCTCAGAATCTTGTACTGCTCGATTTCTTTGGCATCAGGATTTATACTGACACCACGGTTTTTTTCCACAACATCCGGGTCCATCCTGTATTGAATTGAATTCGTATATTTAGGTGGAGCCCAGACATTTTTATCTTTTACAGGTGCAGTCCCGGTCACCGTCTGGGCCGCAGTCTGTTCAAATTCACTGTTCCTGGTATCCCTGGCTTTATCAAGCGCTTTCCTTAATTTCATTTGTTTTTTAGTCTCCTGTGCTTTTTATGAGATTCTGCGCATGATCTTAGCCCAGAGTACATCAAGATCCATAACATATGTATCAAACAAAAAGATGCTGATCACAATTATCACAACAATGGCAGAAAAAATCACCAGCCGCTTGATCATTCTTTTCATTCTATCTTCCCGGGTAATAATGTTGGGCACTTCCGTCAAAACTGGAAATCCGGTTGCCCGGGCAAGGGCTTCCCCATCCCTGAACGAGGTATCTGAAAATTCAACAATTGAAGCAAATCCCACGCCGGCACCAATACCCAGAACAATACCGATAAGCATAATGGCAAGCCTGTTGGGTTTATACGGTTTTTCAGGCAGGCGCGCAGACTCAACAAGGGTGAATCGCTCTCCTTTCTGCTTTGACTCGAGCTCTTCAGCCACCTGGGACTCCATCATTTTAGCCTGCAGATCGGCAAATTTGCTTTTTAAAATATTTCGTTCAATCAAAAGGGCGCTATACTTTTCTTCAACCCCTGGTGTTGCCGTAAGTTTTGCCTTGCAAATATCTTTTTCTTTCTTAAGGTCCTTTAAATTATTTTTTACAGAGCCAATATCAGACCGGATTCCTGCAAGCCGTGAAGAAAGGGTTACATAGGCAGGATTTTTAATGGCCTCGTCTTTTTTACTTGCTTCTTCCGCCTCTTTTTCCTTTTTAGACTGTTCGACCTTTACAGCCAGTTCTGTTATTTCCTGCTTAAGTTTTTTTACATCCGGATACAAATCGGAAAACTTGGTTTTCAAATTTATCAACTCCATCTTCAAGGCTTCAAGCCGCCGTTCATCATCCTCCTTGATTTCTCTTTGGGGCATGGTTGACTCAAGATCCACGGGTGTGTTGGTCAGCTGCTCTGCCAGTTCGCTTTCTTTTTCCTTTAAAGCCCGAAGGTTTTCCTTTGCCCCGTCAATATTGCGCTGAAGATTGTCCATGGCCTGCATGTTCATCTGGAATAATTCAGGAAGGGACTGGGCATTCTGCTTCTTAAACTCGGCAATCGCTTTCTCATATTCAGCTACTTTTCCCCGGACCTTCTCTTTTTCCGCTTCCAGGAACTCGAATGTACTGGATGCCTGGTGTTTTCTTACTTTTAAATCCTCTTTAAGAAAAAGGGATGTAATGGTATTGGCAACCCGCTGAACCTTTTGGGCCTCCTTTCCTTCATAGGAAAGTGTAAAAGCGATGGTTGCAGTTGCCGTTCTGCCGGATTTCCTGTCAGCGATTTCAACATTAACCGGCTCAAGAACAAGATCCTCCCTCATCTTTGCAATAATTTCATCGATTGTTTTTTTCTTTTTCTGGTCTGCATAAAGATCAAACTTATTGATCAGCTCTAAGAGCCGGGATGATGTCAACACCCGCTGGTTAATGCTCTGCATCCGTTGTTCTGCAAACGTCGTCATGCTGGATGTAACATATTCAGCCGGAATTTCACGCTGTTCAATCAGGATGGTGGAGGTTGATTTATAAACCGGAGGCAGCAACAGGGCCACAGCCCCGGCAATGATCACAATCATCATGAACGGGATAATCAGAGACCAGATCCTTCTTTTTAATATCTTTATATAATCATTTGGTGATAATACGTTTTCTTCCATTCATTTTCCTCGACAATATTTATAAGTCAAAATCTTTTCGGATCATAAGATATACCATGTTTCTTTCGCTTGTGGTATCATTCTGCCTGTTTTCAACTATTGTATATCGGTAAACTCCGGTAAGTGTGAACGTATCGAAAAACTTGTACCTGAAACCGGGCTGGATATTAATCGTCAATTCATCCAGGTCTGCCTGGGTTTCCCGGTCGTTCCGGTTCAAGTAACAGGACGTGTCAAATGTAATAAAAAAATCATCTGAAACTTTTCTGTCAATTCCCAGTGAAACGGCTGACCGTTCGACTGTACCGTTCGTGCCTGAACCACCCCTCACATCATGGGAAATGGAAAAACCAACATCATAATAAAGACCGTCATAGTTCAATCCTGATGCCAGTACTCCGCCAAAGCTTGAAGTGCTCTGGTCCTTCAGAATGGTCTGATTTATCCTCTGACTTTCTGTTGTATCTGTGTAACTGGCACCGATCTGGAGATAAACATTATATAATTCAGTTATATCCCGCGAAAAACCGGTATACAATTGCAGTACATCAGACGTAAAATCCCGGTAGGTGGTCATGCCTGGTGTTGCAGTACTAATATTCTCCAAATCAGCAGTGTAATGCAGATAACTGAAATCAAGCAACCCCATGGTGTTTTTAAATGTTTTGGACAAGTTTTTTGAAAAAGAAAGATTCAGCCTTATGGTATCGTTGTCCTCATCGTCATTGATTTCATCTATTTCAACCCATCCGTATGTAAAAGTGGCCTCACCCCTTGTTACTTCAGAAAACATGTAGTTTGATGAAACGGAAAAATTTACCGCTTCCCTGTCACCGGATAAAAGCAAGCCTGTTATATTCGTATCCATATCCCGCCTGGAATCATTTCTATAGTTGGCTGCGGCACCCACACCGACTCTTTCGGTAACCTGATAATCCCAGTTACCGGATACTGACCCGTCCGTTGAATCCAGTTGGTCATTGTCCCAGTAAAACAGGTGGTACAGCCGACCATCCAATTTTGCATCAACTCTCTCACTATCATAAAAATAGATCACACCGGCTGTAGCCGTTGTGATAAAGTCTTCTTCTTCATTGCTGCTGCTAAAAAGGATATTATCTGAATACTCCTGCTTGATGGAAACAAATGGCACTATTTTACCAGGTTCGGCAAATACCGGCAATGACAGAACAAAACACAAAAGGATTGTTGTCATACAACTAAACTTAAACCTTATCATGGCATCTCCTATCGGACCACAATCACATCACCGCGTACCAGCATGATGTTCTGTGCAAGATTTTTACCTTCGGAAGCCTCTTCATAATTAAAATTGAAGCTGATTGTTTTACCATCCCTTTTTCTGAAAATAACGATTTCTTTTTCTTTAGCAAAGGGGTTGAGCCCCCCTGCCACAGCCAGAGCCTGCATCACATCGATATTTGTATTGATTGAAAATCTGCCGGGATGATTCACCTTTCCAATAACATAGATCATCATGCTGTTTACCTGGACAACACTGATGGAAAGATCAGGTTCAGGCACATATTTTTTCAGCTTGTCAACCAGCATCTTTTCCAACTCATTAACTGTGATGCCTCCCACTTTAAGCTCCTTGACAAGTGGAAAGTGAATCATGCCATCCGGAAGAACAGCCAGTTGTTTTGTCAAATCCGGATTCTTCCATACTGAGATATCAAGAACATCGCCAGGTCCGATCCTGTAATCCCCGGCATATGCAGCAGAAACTGCTGCCGCAAACAAAAATACAGCAGCTGTCAGAATTACAATTTTTCGTTTCATAAGCCTCCCAACATTAGTTATTGGTGTTATATTCATTCAAAAGCTTTCTTGCGATTTGTGCGCCTAAGAAGTCATTATCAGAAACCAGGGATTTTTCAAAGTATAATTTGGCTTCTTTGGTTTTTCCCTGCTTGTCCAGGATCATTCCCATATGGTAGTTAAGCATGTTATTGTCCGGATGCTGTTCAATGGCTTTTCGGACATTGACATAAGCTTCATCTATATTGCCCATCTTAAACTGAAGCCAGCCCAGGGTATCCAGGACTACACCGGCATTGGGATTGAGTTTTTCAGCCTTTCTTGCAAACTCCATAGCGCGCTGGAGATCAGACTCGGATTTTGAAAACTCAGATTTAATAAACGCATAATTGTTTGCCGCAGCCCACAATCCCGGATTTTTTTCAAATGCCTGTTCATAGATTTGAACTGCTTTTTCATATTCTTTGTCTTTCTCGTAAATACTCCCAAGGATCATCCATGCCGCCCTGTTCTTAGGATTTTTTTCCAGGGCAGCCTTAAATTTTTGAACTGCAATGTGTTTTTCTCCCCGGGCAAGATAAATCCGGGCAAGATTGTCATAGGGTTTTCCCCATGCAGGCTTGATTTCCACAGCTTTTTCAAAAGCCACCTGTGCTTTTGCAAGCTCTTTTTTTGCCAGATAAACACTTCCAAGCAGGTTCCAGGTATATGCTTCTTGCCTATTCTTTTCCAGACGGGCATTACAGAGCCTGATGGCTGAAGCATAATCTTTATCATCAATATACAATTTTGCAAGACTCGTCACCATAAGGGCTGAATCCGGATTTTTCTTATACCCGGTTTTCAATTCATCCAAGGCTTTTTTATTCTGTTTTTGAATTCTGTATACTGATGCAATCTTTAGATACCCTTGAGCCAGGTCAGGTTTTTTTCCTATAATGATTTGATACTGTTCCAAAGCTTTTTTGTATTTTTTTGATGCCATGTAGAAATCACCCAAATCAACAATTGACTGCAGGTTTTTCGGGTTGGCCTTAACAGCCATGTGGAGATTGGCTTCTGCCGCATCCATATCTTTTTTCAATATATTCAACCTTGCCATGCCCTTTAAAAGAACATCCGCCTTGGGCATTTTCGCATATGCTTTTTCCAGCACGTCTGCTGCCAGATTATATTCTTTGTTCAGCGTATGAGCCTGGGCAAGATTCAAATGCCCTTCTACCACCTGGGGCCTGTCCTCTACCACTAGCCTGAATTCCGGCACAGCATTAGTGCCGTCATTTCTGGAAAGATAGAGTTTTCCTTTAAGAAAATGAGCATCCACGTTTTTGGGATCATTTTCTATTACTTCATCAATAAGCTGCTCTCCCTCTGTCAGCCTGGCCTTGACCAATAATATCTTTGCCAGTGCAATCTTTGTTTTGATAATCTCGGGATGAGCAGGATCCGGATTTAATTCAAGGGCCTGACGCAGAATCATTTCAGAATCATCAATTCGTCTGGTCTTGGCATAGACCTCTGCTAAAAACAGCCTGTAAGTAAAACTGTCAGGACTTGTCTGCAGGCCTTTCTTGATCAAATTTTCCGCTTTTTTGACTTCCCTTGCAGACAGCCAGAAACTTGCAATACCAATCCTTGTCTTCTCATCCTGACCGTTTTCAACCAGGGCCTGATTCAAAACCTTTTCTGCGGATTCTTTTTTCCCCTGGGCCAGAAATACCTTGGCTAAATTCAGCTTGTAAAGGATCACATCCGGTTTCAGTTCAATGACTTTTTGAAGGTTTAATTCAACTGCATCAAAATTTTTCTCGTTTGCCTCCAGCTGGGCCAGGCTCAAAAGAAGGGGAACGTGGTCAGGATTTTTCCCCAACCCTTCTTTAAGGTATTCCCGCATCTGCTCCTTGTCCTGCCTGAGCCTTGCCACGGAAGACAGCATCACAAACATATCTGCTGAAGACGACCCGGATTTATAAAGATCCTGAAGAATCTGCTCTCCTTTATCATATTCTTTTTTTACAAAATGGATGGATGCCTTTAAAAGATTGCCGTCAATATGTCCGCTATCCCTTGCCAGCACGGCATCTGCCTGCTCTTGAGCCCTGTCCAGGGCTTTTCCACCCAAAAGGATTTTACCAAGTATAATGCGTGCCTCAATGTTGTCAGGATTCAGTTCAACGGATTTTAACAGCATCCCATAAGCCTGCTTGAAATTTTTCAATGCAAGTTCGGTCTTCCCGAGCAGGAAATATGCCTGTGCGAATTCCGGATCAATCTGGATCGCATTTTTATATTCAAGTCTTGCTTTTACAAAATCTTTCTGCTCAAACAGTTGATTTCCTTTATCAATAAACGCCTGCTTTTTATCATCAGGACTTGAACATCCCATAAAGAGCATCAAAAGTGCAGATATGAAAATAAAAATCAGCGGTTTACAAAAAAACGATTTCATCTATTACTCCTTTTTTAATTCTTGCACAAAGCCACAATGGCACAAAGTTTTTATCAATCTTGATTATATTTTTGCAGAAAAAGTCACCTGGATGCGGTGGATTCTATCTGGATTACCGATTTTGAATAAACTCTTCCACTGAGAGTCCAATATCTCTACAAATTTTCCGGAATAAAATTGGGGAAATGTCTCTACCAGAGTGGAAGGGAACAGTTGTACCTCGTCCATCAATGTGTCGGAATTGCTTATGAGAACCATGCTGGCGCACCTCCTGAAAGCCAAGCTGTACCAAGATAGAAGCAATTTTCTTCGCACTCAGGACTGGAATGTTACCCATTTCAAGCTACCTTGACTGTCTGTGTACCAATGAATTCGGTTTCCAACTTTGGAGCACCATCCTCAAGGAGCATCTCAATGACCTCTTTTAAATTCTTGTTGAGTTCGTCCAAGGTCTCACCCTGAGTATGGGCTCCAGAAAAACCTGGGACAAAGCCCACGTAAAGACCTGTCTCGGAGCATCTCTCCACAACTGCTGTGAATACTTGCATTATATGTTTCCTTATAAATATTCTCTAAGTTCATTAACACCTTCTAACAAGCATAAAAATAATATAACATATTTACATAATTATTCAATATTTTAAAGATTCAGCCAATAAAACCCCTTACAGCCAGAATAGCCAAAATACAAATAGACGGCTTTGCCAGAAAACCAGAATGACCTCTTAATTCGCCGATGAGAACATCAAAGCTGAAAAACAATACCAGCACCTTTGCAAGCGTTATACCGGCATCAAACCCCTGCAAATGCATGGACGGCAAATTTGGGAACACTAAAATCACTATAAATACCAGGATATCCAGGGGTGTGATCTTGAATCCCTTTATCCGCCGGGTCAGGTTCATTGTAAAAACAACAAATAAAACAAGACCAATAAAAGCAATATTATTCGCCTCAAGCCAGGAACTTTTTATCCACAATGCGGGATCAGTCTCTGCCAGATAAACCAGCAAAGGTACAATCAGATAGGTGGCAAACCTTAAAACATGCTCTCTAAACCGAATAAAATTTAAATAATAACTTCCCCCGATCAAAACAATCAGGCAGATGGCAATAATGGATAAATAAATTGGAATCTGTCTGGGTATCATGATCTGGAAAGCCAGAAGCAGGGGAAATCCATATTTCAACGCCCCGAAACAGATCCTGATAAAAATGTTCTTTTCCTTAAAAACCTTAAGGCGTTTTTTAACCACTGTGTCAAAACTGCCGTCTCTTCTAAACTCCCAGTCGTTTACCCTGGCGATATAAAAGGATAAAAGAATCACAGAAGACATGATCAGAAAACCCGAAACAAGTACCCAGTCTGAATAAAACCGGAATATCAGGGCCATGGCAATAAAACAGGCCTGGATAATATAAATACTCAGCACGGCTTCGGTATGAAAAAATCCAAATCGCAAAAGCCTGTGATGGAAATGATTCTTGTCGGCAGAAAATGGAGATCGCTTTTTAGCAATTCGTTCGACCATAACAGTAAGGGTATCCAGAATAGGAAATCCAATAAGAGGTAAAGAAAGAATTTTGCTGTAAGGGGTATTTGCCTGGGTCAGGACAATGGCAAAAATAATGGATAAAAATCCTAAAAGCTGACTGCCGGCATCCCCCATGAACAAAACCGCAGGATGGGTATTAAATCTTAAAAACCCTGCAATCCCACCCACCATGGCCATTGCCATGATGGCAATCTGAGTGTTTCCGGACTGGTATGCCAAAAACACGATCAAAATAAAACTGAGCATGGAAATTCCCCCTGCAAGCCCGTCCAGACCGTCCGCAAGATTAATGGCATTGGTTACACCCAGGATAACCAGCAGGGTCAACGGAACAGACACAAACCAGGGCAGGATACAGTCCGTCGGTGCCAGTTCACCCAGGCAGGTAATCTCCACACCACCAAAGAAAATCACAATCAAAGCTGCAGCAATCTGGGGAAGGATCTTCAGCTTTGCGCTCAATGGTCTGATATCGTCAACAAGCCCAAAAACAACTATAATGATCGAACCAATCAGCACAGAGCTGACGAAATCATCTTTTGACACCCATAAGAGCATGGGAATAAACGCACCCATAGCAATGGAAATGCCGCCGGTTTTGGGCATAGGTACAACATGCACCTTCCTTTCATCCGGGACATCCATGATATGCATCCTGAATGCCAGGCGCTTGAACACCGGCACCAGGGCAATGGTTAAAAATAACGAAAGAATAAATACTGTAAATAAAAACATATTCAGGTCGATTTTACCCCTGTTCAGAACTGAGTTTTTCTATTTTGTGCATAAAAAATTTTTTACTCCACAAGCTCAGGCTATGCTGCTCCGACGGTCTGAGAAATCGTTGAACATCAATTGCTGCAGTCTGCCAGTCGATACGGGCTGCTTTTTGGGTCAAGTGATGTTTCAGCCATTTTATATTTAGATCTATTTTCTGATTTGCCCATGGTCCCCACTGAAACAAGGCCGCATGCAAATGTGGAAGGTTGACTTGGGCACCTTGCTTTACATACCAGCTAAAATCATACCAGTCCCTGCCTTTCAGATACGGCCTGCAAAGCAGTGCATGGATTTTTAATGAAAAATTACTGCTCAAATCCTGATGGCAGACTTCAAAATCAAGAGGAAAATCCAGGTAAGTATATTCAAAACCGGAATTATTCGGCGGATCGACATCAATCTCTAATTTGATTTTTTGCGTTTTTTTCGGGCTGCCTCTGAAAAATAACAAATTGAGCTGATTACAGATTGAGTTATTTTTGATCAGGGCTTTTTTTACCCGTTGATCCATTCTACTTTTGTTTAATACCTCTGACCTTAATCCAAATTCCTCAAAACAATCAAGCATACCCTGAAGGTAAACAGGCCAGACAAATTCAGAATCAGGTACTTTTAATATAAAATCAAGATCTTCGGAAAATCTTGTCATTCCATATAAAATCCGCAGACTGGTACCTCCCTGGAATCCCGCCACCTCAAAAAATCCAGCGCGCCACAGACCATATAAGGCAATGTCCTGTAAAATTTCTTTAATGGCATACTCTTCTTCCAGCTGATTTGCCGCACCGTAGGCAGCTAATTTTTTCTGGATCAAATCAATCAAAGTTTAATTCCCCGGTGAGAGAAGATAAATATAATTGTACTCGTTTATGTTTGTAAATCAGTTTCAAAATTTTAATATCATTACCGGTAATGCCGGCCAATGATTCCATATCAATTCGCAGGCCTTCTAAAAGCCAGTCCATGCCTTCCCAGGAAAGTTTTCTAAAACAGACCAGATCCATTAATGCCCT
>NZ_JAIOSW010000171.1 GCF_021107415.1 Desulfobacula sp. | reverse complement strand
TGATGTGGGATATATGGATATGGGCATGACCTGTTCCTGCGCCATGATGGTTTTAGGAGATGAAATCATAAACTGGGTTAAACGGTTTATTCAGGGAATTGAAGTCAATGCGGAAACACTGGCAGCTGAGGTAACTCATAGTGTAGGCCCTGGTGGGAATTACCTGACCCAGCAACACACACTGAACCATATGCGCAAGGAGTCCTGGCAACCAGAGCTTTTTTGCAAGGATTCTTTTGAAACATGGCAAAAGCAAGGCAGCAAATCCCTTGAAGAAAGAGCCGATGAAAAAGTGGCTCAAATAATTGAAAGCCATAAGTCAAAACCACTTTCCGAATCTGTTGTTACTGCATTGCTGGAAATTCGGGAAGAAGGCGTTAAACAATTGGTTAAATAATGTTTGGGCAAACACAGCGCCTTCGGGCAACCACTAAATAAAGGACTAAAATGAATTTACTTTCAAAAATAATGGATGACAGAACAAGATACTTTAGACTTTGCATACTAGCCTGGGGCAGCGGATTTATTTATCTGCTTCCCTATATAAGATATACCTTTTATGAACCACTTCAAAAGGCTTTAGGTCTTGATCATACAGCCTTTGGAGTATCCATGAGTGCGTATGGACTTTGTGCCCTTGTAACCTACTGGCCCGGCGGATGGCTGGCGGATCGTATTTCAGCAAAAAAGCTTTTATCTTTTTCTTATCTTGCAACAGGTCTTCTGGGATTTTACTTTGCCACTTATCCTTCCTATCCCATGACTGTAGTTATTCATGGCGCCTGGGGCGTGTGTACGACACTGACATTCTGGGCTGCTTTTATCAGGGCAACCAAAGACATGGCCGGCGCAGAAGAGCAGGGTCAATTTTTCGGACTTCTTGAAGGAATAAGAGGACTTGTGTCAACCCTGGCAAGCTTTACCGTGGTTGCTATTTTCGCAAAATTTGCCGTGGAACAGGACGGGCTGACCTGGACCCTGTATTTTCTCAGTGCCGGTACTATTACAGCTTCTTTTTTGACCTGGTTTTTCTTTGAAGATTCCAAAGCGCTTGAACCCAGTGAATCCCTTCTCCAGGATGTTGTTGCCACGATAAAATCGCCCCTTGTATGGGCTGTGGCAGTCATTGTTTTTTCATGTTATGCAACAATGGCTATTGGAAGTTATCTCACACCATATCTAACTGAAATAATGGGAGTTTCTGCTGCATCCGCAGCTTTTTGGGCAACTTTCTGGACATATGGATGCCAGTTTCTTGCAGGCCCTGTGGGGGGGATTATCGGTGACAAGGTAGGTTCTCGCCCCAATGTGCTTTTTGTTTCATTTATCTTGTTGCTGATAACCACCATTGTTATTTACTTTTCACCGGTTGACAAATCATGGGCGCAAATACTCATTTTTATGTTTATTGCCATGTTTGCAGCCATGTATGCCATCCGGGGTGTTTATTTTACCTTGATAGAGGATTTAAAAATTCCCTCCTCCATGAGCGGCGCTGCAATCGGTTTTGCCTCGGTGATCGGATTTGCTCCGGATGCGTTTATATATACCTGGGCTGGAAATATCCTTGATACCCATAAGGGTGTGCAAGGGTATCAAATCCTTTTCGGAGCATCGGCAGCGCTTAGCGCTCTGGGTGTAATTATATCAGGTATAGTGGCTGTTTATGTTTATAAAAGAAATAAAAAAAAACAGGTGAGAATTCATGTCTAATAACCAGATTTTAGTAAACAAACCATTCTCTATGGCTGATTTGGATTTGATTCATGGGGCTTCCATGAAAATCCTGGAGCAGCAGGGCATAGTGATGGACAGTGAAAAAGTATTGAGCATATTCAGGAATAAAGGGTTTAAAACCGAAGGCTCAAGAGTGTTTTTCAATGAGCAGCAGGTTTTAGCTGCCGTTGAAAGCGCCCCGGAAACATTTGAGATAAAAGCCAGAAACCCTGAGAATAACCTTGAGGTTGGAAGCGGTGCTCCTGTTCTTTGCGGAACCGGTGGGGAGGTTTTTATTTCCCAAAAAGATAATACCCAGCGCCCCGGAACCATGGAAGACTACCAAAAGATTGCAAAACTTGTTCAATCTTCCCCGCTTAAACAGATGACGGCCCATGAATCTGTACACCCACATGAACTGAAAGCTGAAACAAGCCATCTTGATATGATGTATCAGGATTTAACAATGTGTGATGTTGCAGCAACTTCCAATACCCAGGATGCCAATTGCCTAAAAGACTGCCTTGATATGCTTGGTATTGTTTTTGGTGGCAGAGACCAATTGATTGAAAATCCTGTTACTTTAGGAATTATCAGCCCTTTGTCTCCTCTGAAATATGCTCCGGATCAGGCAGAGGCTCTTGTAATGCTGGCAGAGCACAGGCAGCCTGCAGCCATAACAAATATGTTGCTTTTAGGTTCCTCAGCTCCTGTTTCTATTCCTGCAGCACTGGCGCTTGGTAATGCTGAACTGCTTGCAGGAGTGGTGTTGAGCCAGATAGTGAGTTCGGGAACTCCGGTAGTTTATGGCAGCACATCCTGTCCTCTTTATATGAAAAACGGTGCTTCCTGCTTAGGTGCACCCGAATCGCTCATCTTTTCTAAGGGAGTAGCACAGCTTTCAGATTATTATAAACTACCCTGCCGCACAGGCGGATCATTGAGTGATTCCCATATACTCGATGGCCAGGCCATGGCAGAAGGTTCATTGAGTCTGAACAATGCCATAGAAAGCGGGGCAGATTATATCTTGCACTCCTTTGGAATGCTGAGTTCCTATCTTGCCACAAGCCTTGAGAAATGGATCATGGATGAAGAGATATGCAGGTATATCCTGGCTTCAAAACAAAAAATTGAAGTGAGCCCAAAAACGTTGGAATTGGAAACAATTCTTTCCATGGGTTCCAAGGGAGATTACCTTACCCATCCCAGCACTTTTCAAAATTTTCGTTCTTTATTCCAGCATGGCATTGGCAACCGTGATTCCCATGCTGTCTGGACGAAAAAGGGCGGTCAGGATATTGTCGAACAGGCCTCAGAGGTTTTGAAAAAAAGATTGGATGCTTATCAAAAACCTACGATGGATGAAAGCAAGGAGAATGAACTGGCAGAGTGGATTGACAGACGTAAGCAAAAGATTGGGGAAAAATAATAAAAATTCAACAATTCATGTCAGGGCAAATTTTTGTAAAACATGAATGTTTTTTAAGGAGAAAAAATGACAAATTTTAATGCAATTCAAGAAGCTTTGGTTGGATGTGATCAGGAGAAAGTTATTCAGTTGGTGAATGATTCTTTGGATAGTAAGACTCCGGCTTCGGATATTTTAAACCAGGGACTTATTGCAGGTATGGATATTGTCGGTGAAAAAATGGAAAACGGAGATATGTTTATACCGGAAGTACTTATGGCTGCACAGGCCATGGGAAAATGTGTTGAAATATTAAAACCTCTTTTGGGTGAGGATGAAACCGTTGGCGGTGCAAACGTTATCATCGGTACTGTAAAGGGTGATCTTCATGACATTGGTAAAAACCTTGTTTCCATGATGCTGGAAAGCGCAGGCCTGACTGTATATAATCTTGGTGTTGATATTGAACCTTCTGTTTTTGTTGAACAGATAAAAGAGAAAAACGCCCAGGTAGTATGCCTTTCAGCGCTTCTTACCACCACAATGCCAATGATGAAACAAACAGTTGATGCCATTGTGGAAAGTGGTTTAAGGGATCAGGTCAAAATATTTGTCGGCGGAGCACCTGTTACCCAGAATTTTTCCGATGAGATAGGAGCTGACGGATTTGCACCGGATGCGGGTTCAGCTTCTAAACTTGTTAAGACCTATGTCAACTAATTAAGGAGGATCGTTCTTATGTTTGAAGTAATCGGAGAACGGATTAATACATCACGAAAAAAAGTTCAGGCTGCTGTGGCTGAAAGGGATAATGATTATATCATTGATGATGTTAAAAAACAGCAGGAAGCCGGGGCAAATTTTATTGACGTGAATGCTGGCGCACGTATCGGCCATGAAACAGAAGATATGAAATGGCTGATTGATACCATCCAACCCATGGCAACCGCTCCTTTGTGCCTCGATAGCCCTGATCCTGCAGTTCTTGAAATGGCTTTTCAAATGATGGAAAAAACTCCAATGATAAATTCCATCAGCCTTGAAAAAGACCGTTTTGATTCAATGATGCCTTTTCTTGATGGTAAAGAATGCAAAATTATTGCCCTGTGCATGGACGATGCCGGAATGCCGAATTCTTCTGATGACATTGTAAAAAGGGCTGTCAAATTAGTTGATGAACTTGGAAAGATAAAAATCCTACCGGAATCAGTATATATTGATCCTCTTGTTCAGCCGATCAGTACCGATAACAATAAGGGCGTTATGGTTCTTGATGCGGTTAGAGATATTAAAAAAGAATTTCCCACGGTTCACATTACAGGGGGGCTTTCCAATATTTCATACGGACTTCCCCAGAGAAGAATTATTAACCGAACCTTTGTGTCTTTGATGATGGATGCCGGGATGGACTCTGCCATCATAGATCCTCTTGATCAGGCCATCATGGCGGCCATTCAAACAGCAGATATGCTGCTCGGGAATGATAATTTCTGTGGTGATTTTCTAAAAGGGGTCCGTGCCGGTACTATCTTAAGTTAAAAAATATTGCAGCATTTGCAAGCTGAGTCAGTGGAGGCGGATCAATCGCCTCCTTCTACTCATATAAAAAAATATTTTACTACGATTTGTTATAATTTCTCACTACTCAAGTTTTTTAAGAACCTATGGACTATAAATTTTGCTGACATCATTTTTTATTAAATCATCTCGTATTGACCCTTTCCCAATATTATTGATACACAATAAGCCTCTATATTAAAAATTTATGAGCAAAATTCAAACAAAACAGGCCATGAATTTTTAAAAGAATGCTGTTCTAATATATGTTGAACCCGGAAGAACTGTTGCAGAAGTTATTGATAATTTAACCATTAAAAAATATTAGCATAGATTGAAGTACTAGGGTTTATAGATGGTATCAGTTCCCACGAGCAAAATTCTCAATTGAGCGACAACTACCAAAAGTATTAAACGCCTTTCCAACAAAGGCTCTCAGCGACTGTAGATAGACAATATACGCAGTTTTTGGTGGAGCCTTATTCTATCAAAATAAATTTTTTAGATCGGTCAACTCGTGAATTTTTAGAGTGCTTGAATGAAAGTGATAAAATATAATTCTTCCCAAGCACAAGATGTTGGGTCAGGCTTTATTATAGTAGAAAATAGCAAAATGGGAGGACCATTATTTCAGGTTGTTTTGAGACATATAATTATCTTTGGTGCGTATTTTTTTGGAATAAAAATCTTGCTTTTGCATAGGAAAACTGATTGTTTTAAGTCAAAGACAACCTTTTATTTTAGCTATTTGATTATACTGAAGATAGATAAAATATTATTTGATTTTTTTTCTAAGGATCTTTTTCAATGAAATTTTTCAATGATTTTTCAAGATTTTCAAAAGGTTTTAGCAATTGCATTACAACCATTGATTCTCATACGGAAGGGGAAAGTACGCGTTTGATCGTCAATGGTTTGGGGGATATTAAAGGAAAGACCATGATGGAAAAACTTAAATGGTTCAAATCCCGTTATGATCATATCAGGTGTCTTTTAACAAAAGAACCCAGAGGCTCCAAAGAGATTTTGGCTGCCATGGTTACTGAGAATGTTACTAAAAATGCAAAGTTTGGACTGATATACATGGATGCCAAAAGGTATCCATACCTTTGCGGGCATGCAACCATAGGGGCTGTCACAACCCTTGCAAAAACAGGTTTCCTTGAGCTTGAACAGGGGGAAAATTGTGTGCCTGTGGATACCCCGTCGGGGCTTATGGAGGCCAGAGTATTTGTTCAAAAGGACAAACTCGATGCTGTGGCTATCAATATGGTGCCCTCTTTTGTTTATGATACAGGTCGGCAGATTGAAGTGGAAGGATTTGGAACGATAAAAGTGGATCTTGTCTGTACAGGCGGTTTTTTTGTCATGGTGGATTCAAGTCAGATTCATATGGAGCCGGTTTTAAAAAATAAGAAAATTTTAACAAATCTGGGCATGAAAATTATTGATGCTGCCAATGAACAGCTGAGTGTATCCCATCCTGTCAGGCCGGATGTTAGAACCATTGATGTCACGGAATTTTATGATTCACACTGTGATGAAGACAAGGCTTCCGGCAGAGGCATGGTAGTTTACGGTGAATCCCATGTAGACCGGTCACCCTGCGGTACGGGCACTGCTGCCAAACTGACCCTGCTTCATCATTATGGAAAAATTAAAATGAATCAGAAGTATATCAATTACAGCCCCCTGGGTACATTTTTTGAGGCGATGCTTGTAAAAAAAGAAAAAATTGGGTCTGTGGATGGATTCATTGTCCAAATTAAAGGTATGGCCTGTTTAACAGGTGTTCATCATTTTATTGTTGAAGATGAAGACCCTTTTCAACAAGGATTTATCATGTAATGAAAACTGTTCCGGATATCATTTTATATAATGGCAATATTAAAACCCAGGATAATTGTTTTCCAATGGCCCAGGCACTTGCTATATCAGGTAACCAGATTTTAAGTCTTGGGTCTGACAGAGAAATTTTAAATTTAGCATCAAAAAATACAGATGTGATTGATCTTGATAAAAGATTGGTGTTGCCGGGATTTATTGACACACACTTTCATTTTTATGAGTGGGCATTGAACTATGACAGTATAGATTTCTCACGTGTTTGCTCCTTTAAAGAAATGGAAGAAATAGTTTCAAAAAAGGCTTCAGTTTCGGGTAAGGGAAACTGGGTATTGGGGCAGGGATTTAATGAGTCGGACTGGCCTGAAAATAAAATACCAGACCGGTATGATCTTGATCGAGTTGCACCAAATAACCCGGTCTGTATCTGGCGATGTGATCTTCATTTGGCTGTTGCCAATTCTCTTGGCTTAAGGCTTGCCGGAATCAGTTCTGAAACCTCTGATCCCAAAGATGGTGTGATTGTAAAAGATGCTTCAGGAAATCCCACCGGTGTTCTAAAAGAGCTTGCCCCAAACCTAATCAGGAATGTTTTACCTGAGCTTTCCCAGGCAGCAGTACTTGAAAATATGCAAAAAGCCGTACGTGATGCCCATGCATTGGGGCTGACTTCAATCCATGATATCCGGCTTATGGGTGGGCTTGACGGAGCAGATGCGTTAAAAGCATGGCAGCACCTTCGGCAGGAAGATAAGCTTTATATCCGTTGCCATGTGGCACTCCCCGGAGAGATGACGGATCAGGCTATTGATCTGGGGCTTTGTACCGGGTTTGGGGATAATTTCTTAAAGATTGGTTATTTAAAGTTTTTTTCAGACGGAGGTATGGGCGCAAGAACAGGCTGGATGACTGAAAAATACCTTGATGCCGGATATGGTATACCCTTAACACCGGTGAAGGATATTGAAAAGGCGGCGTTAAAAGCAGATCAGGCCGGGTTAAGCGTTATGGTGCATGCCATAGGCGATCGGGCCAACAAAGAAATCATAGGCATGTTCCAAAGAATTGAAAATATGGGCTCAACCCGGTGCATAATTCCCCATCGAATAGAGCATGTTCAGATGGTTCTACCTGAAGATCTTGAAAAACTTTCAACGTTGAAGAATATCGCCGTCTCCTGTCAGCCCAACAACTTAAGTCTTGATATTTCCATGATCGATACCTGCGCAGGGTCCAGAGGGAAATATGCCTATAACCTGAAAAGTATTTTAGAAACAGGTGTTCCTTTGATGCTCAGTTCTGATGCCCCTGTGGCAGACCCCAATCCTTTGGCAGGAATTTATTCTGCTGTTACCAGGAAAAGGATGAATCATACCCCAAAAAAGGGATGGTATATGGAGCAGGCACTCAGTGTTGAAGAGGCAGTTAAAGGATATACAATCACCCCGGCTATGACATCAGGCATCGGTAATCGTTTGGGATCACTTTCAAAAGGAAAGTTTGCGGATATGATTGTTCTTGATCGGGATATCTTTAAGATTGATCCTGACCAAATAGCAGATGCAAAAGTAGATTTAACCATTTTTGACGGAATGATTGTTCATGAAAAATGAATCAGCACAGATAACCATGACATACCTCCAGGTAATTTTTGATCGGTCAGCTGATGGTTTGATGATCTGTGATGCCAAAGGAAAAATTCTTAAACTCAATAAAGCGGCTGAAATTTTAAACGGAATAAAAGCATCTGATGTGCTGGGTAAAAATGTTCGAACCCTTCTAAAAGAAGGGCAGATTGACAGGTCTGCCACCCAGGAAGTCCTTGAGACAAAACGTCAGGTTAGTGTGATTCAGACGACACCACGGTCAGAATATACGTTGCTGGTTACCGGAACTCCTGTTTTTGATGAAAAGCACAATATTGCTTTTATTGTTGTAAATGAACGCGATATCTCTCTTATCGAAGGCATGAAAAAGGAATTGGCGCTTGCAAGACAGGAATCTGAAAAAATAAAGGATGAACTGACTGAATTAACCCTGCTTGAATTAAAAGAGAACAATATTGTGGCCCAAAGTGATTCAATGAAGCAAACGCTTCGGCTGGCCTTAAAACTGTCTGCCATTAACGCTTCCAATATTCTGATCCAGGGAGAATCCGGAACAGGCAAGGGATTGCTGGCAAAATTTATTCATAAACACAGTGTCGGGAGTAAGAAGCCGTTTATTCAGATCAACTGTGCCGCACTGCCTGAAAATCTTTTGGAAGCAGAATTGTTTGGATATGAAAAAGGTGCGTTTACCGGAGCCAGTGAAAAAGGAAAGATAGGGTTGTTTGAATTGGCTTGTGGGGGAACGATTTTTCTTGATGAAATTGGGGAAATGTCCCTCGGAATACAGGCCAAGCTGTTGAAGTGTCTGGATGATCATGAAATCATGCCCATTGGCGGCATCGCTCCCAAAAAAATAGACTGCTCGATTATTGCCGCTACAAACCGGGATCTTGAAATCCAGACTTTAAATAAGAAATTCAGACTGGATCTTCTGCATCGGCTCAATACATTTCCACTTTTAATTCCGCCATTGAGAAATCGGCCTGAGGATATTCTTGAGCTGGTTCGAATCACCCTTAAAAAATACAACAAACAATACAATCGCAGGGCTCGAATTGGTTACAAGGCCTTTGATATGCTTCAAACTTATGATTTTCCCGGTAATGTCCGTGAATTGATCAATATCATTAAACAAGCCATTGTGATGAGTGACAGGCGGTCTCTGGACGATTATCTGGTAAGTACATTAAGCAAAACCAAGCCGTTGAGAACAAAAATGCAAACAAAGACAGAAGACAGCAGCCTGGCTGATAAAATATGGACAGTTGAAAATGAAATATTGATGCAGGCAGCGATGAAATGCCGGACTACCCGGGAGGCAGCTATCTTTTTAGGGATCAGTCAGCCTTCTGTAGTCAGAAAATTTAAAAAGCACGGCCTTACTATTACAAAAAAGTAATATTGATTCATTTTTGTATCAAACAGCCTAATGATCTGTTCCTTCAACCCTTTTAGAAAATACTAATTTGATTCATTTT
This sequence comes from Desulfobacula sp., assembly GCF_021107415.1. The sequence continues at coordinate 13,452 of NZ_JAIOSW010000171.1, read as the reverse complement.
TGTATCATAGAGTATGCTCAATTATTTTAATAGGTTATGTGAATATAGTTGATTCATAAATGAATTAAGCTTGATTCCTCCCCTATTTTTTATGTTTTCGTAAATAAAATTCCCTTTTTTTTTAATTAGTTATAAAATTATTTTAAATAATGGTACAAAGATTGCAGATATTAGATGAGCAAGAATCGGATGAACAACATAAAGGTATAGGATGAATAAATGAAAAATAAATCTTGGAAACCCTGGATTTTATTATCCCCCTCTTTAACAGCCGTCTTTCTCCTTCTGGTTATCCCTATCTGTTTTGTGATTGTATATAGTTTTTGGCTCAGAGCCCCAAGCGGGCAAGATATACCGGCCTTTCAATTTGGTAATTACGCTAAATTTTTTGCAGATTTTTTTTATCCGTCCATCCTTTTAAATACACTTCGTGTTGCCCTTGAGACGGTTATTTTATGCCTGCTCATGGGCTATATCCCGGCATATTTTTTTTATAAGACAGAATCCCGGTTCAAACCATTTTTCATGATACTGGTCATGCTGCCATTCTGGATCAGCTTTATTATCCGGACCTTAAGCTGGATAAACATCCTGGGAGATTCCGGGTTGATTAATCACCTGCTGATGAAGTTTAATATCATCGCAAGTCCTTTGGCCATGCTGTATAACGAAGGAGCCGTCATCATGGGCCTTTTACAATACCTTCTGCCATTCATGATTTTAAATATTTATGTCAGTCTTGATGGTATTGATAAAAGTTTGACTGAAGCGGCAAAAAGCCTTGGATGCACAGAATGGCAGGCGTTCAAAGAAGTGACACTTCCTTTAAGCCTGCCGGGTGTGAGTGCCGGGTGTCTGCTTGTTTTCGTGTTGACCTGCGGGACATACCTTCCCCCGATGATTCTAGGCGGTCCCGGAAATGAAATGATCGCCAATCTGATCTTCAAGCGGATAATCGGAACCCTTGACTGGCCGTTTGGGTCGGCTATCAGTACTATTCTGATGCTGCTTTTGATGGTTATTGTCTACACCTACAACCGGTATATGGGGATCAACCAGATATTTAAAACACTAAGCAATGAATCGTAACAGGGAAGAAATATGAAAAAATTGATTTCAGGATGGTCATTGATAAAACTATTTACACTGCTGGTTTATATCTGGATGTTTACCCCGATTATTGCCGTTATCCTTCTGGCGTTCAATCCCCAGCAGTTTGGATCATTTCCAATGGAGGGGTTTAGTTTTAAATGGTTTGTAAAGCTCTCACATAATTCTACCATTCTGGATGCCTTTAAAAATTCCATGGTGCTGGGATCTTTTACAGCGGTATTGTCCACGGCTTTCGGGGTTCCAGCTGCCATAGCTTTTATTCGATATGATTTTAGGGGAAAGGAATTTTTAAACACTCTTTTAATTGCACCCATCATGGTTCCCGAGGTTGTACTGGGAGTTGCCCTGCTTTTATTTATCCGGTGGCTGCAGCAACCAAAAAGTTTTGCCCTGCTGCTCATAGGGCACGTGGTCCTGACCCTGCCCTATGTTCTTCTCATTGTCCAGGCAAGACTTGTAGGCATTAAGAAGGAATATGAGGAAGCTGCATTGTCCCTTGGTGCAAACCCGTTTCAAACGTTCAGGGAAATTACCTTTCCCTTGCTGGCGCCTGCGATCTTAGCGGGGATGCTGTTCGCCTTTACCATTTCCTTTGATGATGTAACAGCAACGCTTTTCTGGGCCACAGCTCAGAACCAGACCGTTCCTGTGAAAATATTTGGTATGCTGCGAAACTCCATCAGTCCTGAAATTAACGCACTTGGTGCAGTCATGATTGTTTTAACCGTATCAACGCCTTTACTTGCCGGATATTTGTCCCGGCGGTTTGCAAGGGGAAATAATAAGACATAAGCGGACACACGAACACATGACGATGCTTTCCTATCTCAGGTGTTTGAAATTTTAATTTTTTTGGTAAGAGGAGAAAAAAATGAAAAAAGATTTGGAAAAACGGTTGGATGATGTTTATGAAAATTATCAAAAAGGCAACATCTCAAGACGTGATTTTGTAAAATTTATCGGTATCTCCGGTGCTGCAATGGGTTTGATGGCCGGCCCCTTTGGACTTGTACAAAATGCACTGGCCGGCAAAAAATCCATCACCTGTCATTCCTGGGGCGGTTCAACCTCGGAAGCATTAAGAAAATTTGCCTTTGATCCTTTTACTAAAGCCACTGGGATTAAAGTCATTGATGCGGCATTCACGGGCATGGACGCATTTTTGACTCAGGTAAAGGCCTCCTATCCACCTGGGGGAGAGTTTAATATTGCCCATTTGAGTGCAGTCTATGATTATGCCCGGTATACGGATTTGGGGTTTGGCGTTGTTCTGGATGAAAGTAAGATTCCCAACCTTAAAAATGTAATGGCAAAAATGACCGACACTTTGAGGGGAATTACAAAGGGAACCCTGTCTGCCGTGCCCTATGACCTGGGACAGACCGGGATTGCTTATAATGCGGATAAAATATCCAAGGCAAAAGCTGAAAAACTGGGCGCTTCCCTTCTGTTTGACAAGAGCCTTAAAGGAAAACTGGGATCATGGGGTGGTGATTTCAGAACCAATATGTGGTATGCAGCACTTCATACCGGCCAGAGTCCCAATAATATTAAAGATCTGGGTGCTGTATGGAATGCCTTAAAAGAACAACGGGGTCTGATAAAAAAATACTGGGCATCAGGCTCGGAATTGATGAGTCTTTTAGCAAATGGTGATATTTACGCAACAGTGGCATGGTCCGGTAGAGTGGCAGCTCTGCAGAAGCAGGGACATTCCATTGGATATCTTTCTCCTGACGGAACCTATTCCTGGATGGAATATATGTATGTGCTCAAAGGAACAGATCTTGATGTGGCACAGAAATTATTAAATTTCATGCTGGAACCCAGTGCTGCCATTGCCGTTGCAAAAGGCCAGAATTATCCGACAAGTCTTGATCCGACAAAAGTTCCCATGCCGGATGAAGTTAAAAAACTTCCCGCTTTTGATCCAACCGGAAAACTGGATGGATATCTGTTTGCTGATCCTGTTTACTGGAATTCGCATCAACTGGATTGGACGGAAAAATGGGATCGGATTATGGCTGGTAAGTAAACATATCACAATCGTCTTCAGAACCAGGTCTTTCTGGTTTTGAAGACTCCTTTGAGGGATAAGTTGGGAGGCTATGGCTTTGAAACAGGAAAAAGACCCTGCATTTGTAAAATTTAAGGGGATTGAAAAGCAGTTTGGAAAAGTTGTTGCAGTTAAAAAGATGGATCTTGAAATTCCGGAGGGGTCCCTGGTAACACTTCTGGGACCATCGGGATGTGGGAAAACTACACTTTTGAGAATCCTTGCAGGTCTGGAATCGCCTACCCAGGGAGATATCTATATCAAAGGTAAACGAATGAATGATATACCGATCCATAAAAGAAATTTGGGGATGATATTTCAAAACTATGCACTTTTCCCTCATAAAACTATTTTTGATAATGTAGCATTCGGGCTTAAATATAGAAATATTTCAAAATCTGTAATAAAAGAAAAGGTTGAAAAAGCGTTGGAAACAATCCGACTTGCCGAAGTCGGGAACAGGATGCCGTCCCAGTTATCCGGAGGCCAGCAGCAGCGGATTGCCCTTGCAAGAGCTATTGTTATTGAACCGGATGTGTTGTTGATGGATGAACCATTATCTGCTCTGGATGAAAATTTAAGGGAAGATATGAGAAGGGAAATTGACAATCTTCAACAAGCTTTGGGAGTGACCACTATTTTTGTTACCCATGATCAAAGAGAGGCTTTATCCATGTCAGATAAAGTTGTGGTCATGAAAGACGGTTTTATTCAGCAGGAAGGAAACCCTGAAGAAGTTTATAACAATTCGGTCAACCATTTTGTCGCAGATTTTCTAGGGCATTCCAATTTTATCAATTCAATTGTGAAAGAAGAGACAGGCGAGTATTTGAGTGTAACCCTGGAAGATAACAATACCTGCCTTGTAGTTCCGGCAGAAGCATTTAACAAAGGAGATAAGGCAGAAATCGTCATTCGGGCGCAAAAATTTACATTGGGTTACAAAACCGACCATGTCCCGGAACAGGGGATGAATGTTTTTTTCGGGAAGATAGTGGATCGCAGCTATATGGGGGGAGAAGTCAGTTATTTTGTAGAACTGGATAACAAGCTTGTGCTGCATGTAATAAATTTTGTTAAACGATCTCCATACCGGCGGGGCGATGAGGTGTTTATGGAAGTGAAGCCTGAGCACTGCCGGTTATTAAGGATTTGAAGCACAAAATTAAAATTAGCTAAATCCTGAAATTTGGTAAAAATTAGAATAATGATTTATTCGAAGGGATAGTTACGTTAAAAAGGTCAAACAAGTGATGCTTGAGGATTTTTCAGACAATAAAATGATTCGGAAAAGTTTTACCTGGATTAAGAAAAATCTTGATCCGGAAAGGAGCTATATTATTTTTGAAAATGATTTAAATAAACAGACACAATCTATTTTTCCCGAATCCCTTATCGCAAATCAATACTTAAAAAAAGGAAACTATGCCTGGAAAAAGGTTTATGATTCCAAAAATTTGAAAGAATATCTGGTCATACAAATTGATCAGGAAAATGAAGATGAAACATTGGGAAAAGTTATGGGGTACGGATTTCCAAAAAATACCGTATACTATTTATACAAGGCAGCAAAAAAATGTAATGAGTGAAAATGTTCAGTAATTAGAATATTATTGGACAGCTTGGAAATAAAATTTTTGTTTAAAGGAATATGGCTATGAAAAGTAAGGATCGTTCAATAAATATAGAGTTCAAACATTCAGGGGAAAAAAAAGATGTCAGTCTTACCGCTTTGACAAAAACAGTGATTGAATTTTTTGATATCTATGGCACGGTGATGCTTGCAGGAAAACAAATATGCAGTATAACAGGAGATGGTGATGGGGTCGAAAAATTCTCGCATCTTCTGAAAAGAACTGGATATCCCAATGATCCGGAAGGATTTTTTATCCAAATTTTATCGACCATTGTTAATGGAGAAATGAAAAAGATAGCACTGAATCAAATTGAGATTCCCCATCTCATGCTCATGGCAATCTTAGAACAGGTCCTTCCGGGGCATGGATATATTTCTATTAAAGATACCCATCAGCTTGAGAAAGTCACCCATATTGCCGTTCCTGAAAAGGATCAAGCTAAGCTCCAGGAGGTGATTGAAACATACCCGGTCCGTTTGTCCCGTCATATCATTTGCCAGATGCTGCTATCAAAGGATGTGGCCTATCAGTATCTGCCGTTTATTGAAGAACTGGATTCCGGCGGTCATACCAACACCTGGATTGGTCAGTTCCATGACGGCCTGCTGGAACAGATGTACCAGAACCGGGTCATCTTTCTTTTAAACATGTCCTGTCCGGTTTACTGCCGGTTTTGTTTCAGAAAACATAAGGATACCAGAAATGAAAAGAACCCGAACGTGGATGATGTTAAAAAAGCGGTTCAGCATGTAAAGGATTCCCCATCTATTAAAGAAATTGTGGTTACCGGAGGTGATCCTTTCATGAACAAGGCCAATATGGCAGCAACCATAGACGGGCTCATGCAGGTGGATCATGTTCAGACCCTTCGCCTTGCCACACGATCCATTGCCTATTATCCCGATCTTTTCCTGAAAAATGAATCCGCATATCTGAAATACTTTAAACAAAAAAATCTTGAACTTCAGCAGCACGGGAAAAGGATGGAAGTGGCCACCCATTTTATTCACCCGGATGAAGTTTCTCCTGAAAGCCTTGATATTATATCCGATCTTGTCAATAACGGGATTGCCGTGTATATCCAGACCCCGTTTTTGAGTGGCTGCAATGATAAAGGCCCTGAACTGGTAAGACTTTTCAGCCTGTTGCGGGGTGCCGGAGCCGAACTTCATTATATTTATATTCCTTGCAGCCCCATTCATGGGAACAGCATTTACTGGACTTCACTGGCCGAAGGGATAGGGATTGCCAATCACCTTCGAGCCCACCTGTCGGACAGGATTATTCCAAGAATCTGCACGGCAACTCCCATAGGGAAAATGGATTGGTATACCAGCGGATGGGCAGTGGAAAAGGTTAAAGACAATAAAAATTTCATCTGGATCAGGACCCCGTATACGCCGGATTATTTCAAAGCCTTTGCCCCTCTTGCCAATGAGCTTAACAATATAAGGGTAAATGATGAGGGTACCATTGATATTCAGTATATGGCACAAATCGGGGATGAATCTTTTTTCCATGGGTCCCGACCCAAAAAAGTTGTCGTAGAAAAAAAGTCTACCTCAACCGATGATATTGAAATGCTTAAATCCATGTTAGTCAGTGAAAGACAAGCAGGGCAATCCATTGTGGATACAGGTTGCGAGAATCTCTTACGGCTCCATGAAACAAGGGTTGAGATTGATGTCCTCGCTTCTGAAAGACAAATTGATTACATCAGATCAGATGACAGGATTACAGATGTGATCATATCCTCATCAACAGATGCCGTTGATTCACTTTTTTACATAAAGCCGCTCATTAAAAACTTAAAGGATATCCCCCATGTGAATGCTGTCCGGCTTGTCAGCATGAAGTTTAACTCACAGCCCAAAGCGTATACAAGGGCCGTAATTAATACCCTTGGGGACTTGAATATGCTTTGTGTGGTAAATCCCTTGAGGCTGGAAATCGAAACCTGGTTTACTCTTGCTGATGAGGTAACTCATGACCATGCAAAACTTGCAAGAAGACTGAACAATAAGGGCATAACCGTGTATTGCAATACAGCCCTTTTAGGGGGTGTCAATGATTCTGACGAACCCATCCATTCCCTTGCCTATAACGTTCGGAAAGCAGGCATGGAATTTCATCACCTCTATATTGCAGGGCTTCCCATTCAGCAGAAGTGGAATATCGATCACCCTGTGGACTCCTATGATGTAATTGATATTGGTACAAAAGTCAGGAGAGAAGGATCAGGAAGAGAAATCCCGAGATACATTATTTCAACCCTTCTTGGTGAGGTGGATTATGGCTTGACATCATCTTTTATTCATGACAAGGGTCAATTAAAATTAAAGCTTGGCTGTTATGATTTATCTTATTATAAAGGACTGGATAAAAATTTTGTGTTTCCCAAAGGCGTTACTACAGATGAGGATGGCTCCCCGGTGGTGCCGATACAGGGACTTATAAAAACAAACTATTTCCCAATTTCATAGATAAAAAAAATGATGAGATATCCTTATATTGCGTACAGTGAAAAGGTTGATATTCAACCTGTTTTCAAAAATCTGACAGGAGAACCCCTGATAGTAGACTTGTCGGTTGACTCACCCCTTTTTGATACCATTGATGTCAGGGATCAGAAAGGGTTTCAAAAGTGTCTGGATGAAATGATGAAAGATCAATTCACATGGGGTGTTTCGTCATATTTTGAAAACCGGGAAATTGTTCTGTCCCAGTGCCCACAGATGGTTGAGGAACAACGTTTTTACCATCTGGGGCTTGATATTATTGTCCCCTTGGGAACCCCTCTGCATGCACCGCTTTCTGCCAGGGTTTTGGAAAGCGGGTATGAAGAAGGTGAAGGAAATTATGGCGCCCATATCCTTTTAATGCATGAAAGTCCCAATTTTGAAACTTTTTATAGCTTTTACGGCCATTTAAACAGGAAAAGACTTCCGACCATTGGTACAAAATTCAAACCTGGAGAATCCTTTGCCTATATCGGTGATTTTTACGAAAATGGAAACTGGTTTTATCATACCCATCTTCAGGTTATTACCCAGAAAGGACTTGACCAGGGATATCTTTCCAAAGGGTATTGTGCCGCCATTGATATGGCACAAATGGATGAACTTTGTCCGTCTCCGCTGTCCTTGTTTAAGATCTGATATGAAGTTTAAGCAAACTCTTCCACAAATTGATCTTCCCCTGGATATGATCCACCTGGGGATTGGACAGCCGAGCAACTATTTGCTCCCCTCAAAAGAAATGGAAAAAGCTGCTGATCATTGTCTATCAAAAGGAAATAATTTTTTTCTGGCCTATGGAGAAGAAAGAGGCAATAGCAACTTCAGAGGAACCCTGGCTGAGTTTTTAACCGCTCAATATCAAAAGCCAGTGGATCCGGATCAATTGCTAATCACCAACGGGAATTCTCAGGCCCTGGATTTTATCTGCACACTGTTTACTTGTCCCGGGGATACTGTGCTGGTGGAAGAGCCCAGCTATTTTTTGGCTCTTAAAATATTTGCCGATCATAAGCTCAATCCGGTCAGTATCCCTGTGGATGATAATGGACTGATGACAGATGTCCTCGAAGAACGGCTTGAGACAATAAACCCGGCCTTTTTGTATACGATTCCCACCTATCACAATCCAGCCAGTGTCACCCTGTCTCTCAAAAGGCGACAGGAATTGATCAGGATTTGTGCACAAAAGAACCTTTTGGTGGTAGCTGATGAGGTTTACCATTTCCTCAATTATTCGGATGATCCACCACCTTCCATGGGAACCTGGAACAACATATGCCCCTTGATTTCTCTGGGATCATTTTCAAAGATTCTGGCACCGGGATTACGACTGGGATGGATGCATACCAGTGAGGAAGTGATAAAAAAAATATCAGGGTCCGGACTCATGGTCAGTGGCGGCGGTCTTAATCCTTTTACGTCTGAAATTGTTAATTCAGTGATTTCCCTCGGGTTTTTAAAAACCCATATCCAGCGCCTCAGAAATGTCTATCGCCAAAGGATTGAAATTTTCTGCGATCAGTTGAAAAAATACCTACCGGATCAGGTGATGTTTAAGGTTCCCAAGGGCGGATATTTTATCTGGGTTAAGTTCCTGGATGGAGTTGACACCAATACTTTTAGGAAAGAAACCCAAAAACAGAATGTGGATTTTTATCCGGGAAATTTTTTTTCGCACCAAAAAGAGCTAAAGAATTACATGCGTCTTTGCTTTTCTTTTTATGATGAAAAAATACTGGCAGAGGGTGCTCGACGGCTCGGTAAAGTGATTTCAGATAATTTGTCCTAGCTTCATGGATGATATCCTAACCGCTGCAATGTGACCTTGAAGTAATTGGATTGATGGGCACAATTTTTGTTCCTGAAATTATCGCCCAAAAACGATACAGTAAAACAAAAATATCATGGTATGCTTATAATGAGGGTTTCTATTTGTACCTTGATAAATTTATAAAAAATCGTTAGTCAGAAGAATATGTATATTCCGCACACTTCTCAATACCATAATCGTCAGGGAAATCTTTTTCATATCCTTCTTTCAAATAAATTAATATACTTGATAGCCGCTCGATGGTTCGATCAAATTTAAAACTGATCGCAATCAAAGGATTAGGAAATAATGGTTTAGTTTCTTTTTTGGGATCAGGTCTTATAAGGCTTTTGGATAAAGACTTCAAAGATATGTTATAAGTATCCATTTCTAAAATAATAAAATGCAAATCCGTTAAGATATTATTATTCATAATTGATACGAGTTCTTTACTATTAATTTCAGATAGTTTGTCGTTTATGTCATGAACTGTGTTAAAAAAACGCTCTATATCATAAAATGTAACTTCTTTTCTTTTCTTTTCATTTTGCAATGAGATCAAACGCATTTTAATTCTACATAAATAGAAAAAAATATACCTAACCCGATTAGAATATTCACTATTTTTTAATCTTATATTCGAGTCGATACTAAAAACAACAGAAAACGAGGCCAGGAGTGCTGAAACAAGTATGCCTAAGGCAGCAATCAAAAAATGATCCTCTTCCCAATTTGTGGCGATTAAATATATTAAAACAATGACCAAAATTAAGGCGAGCGATCTTAAGAACATAACAACATACGCAGAATCAATCCTGTAAAAGAATATTTTTTTCATAAGTTTTTCAATTTACCTTTCGATAAGTTTGTTATTTTGTTAAATTAGCTATGATTTTTTTGTATATCTTGTATGTGATTGATAAGCAAATGTAATATTCCATTTCATACAGCCTAAAAATTAAACTAACTTGGAGAATAAGCAAACCCCAAGGGCGGAGAAGGTCATTAAAGCGTAAAACGCATCAATAGCACTTGATGTCAATGATAATCTAATTCAGGGTGAAGCCGCTTTTTAAGTATGGCCGTTTTTTGTTCTAAGTTTTCTATTTTCCGATTACAAATCGGGGTAGGTTATTTGTAGATTTTTGTATAATTTTTTTTTGCAAATGTTAAAAATTGAAGATTTGAGTTTGTTAAGCGTTCTTCTATTTCTTCAAATTTTATAGCATTTACTTTTTTTAGAAGGCTTTGCACTTCTGGATGGTCCCAATTCATAGAATTTTTTTTGATAATATATCCCAAGGTATTTATTTGATCATATTGCCAACCCAATATTTTACATGCGGCTTGGCAATCTTCATAATTCTCGAAACCAAATATTTGACCTTTAGCAGCAAGAGAACGTATTTTTGTTACCGGCTGAATGCATGGTTTTAATTCCTTTAAAAGAGTATTGGATTGATTTTCTCCCTGTTTGTCAATAAATTCGATAATACCTGCGTTTTCATTGTTCGGGTCAAGGGTTGGATCTTTTGAATAGGCCATTATCTGGATTTTAATAAGTTTAACTAAAGTGGTAGGGCCAGACATTAAATCAATATATCTGTGAATAGAATCGCTTAAATCATCTATAAACTCAGTTTGTTTTTGCGCTGTCATCTGACGTTTCCAGGTTTTGAGTGCCGATGTTGCTACTATTGCAACCCAAATACTAACAAATAATTTTAATATTTCAGTCCAGTTTTTGACAAAAAAATCACACATAGGTTTCGTATATCCTTAAATGGGGAAATTATCAATTTAAAATTATTAGAAGAAAATCACGCAACAAAAAAAGTCTCAACATAATTGAAAAATTGCCTTATTTTCTAAAATTGATACTATGCTGATTTTTGAAAATCAATGGGAACTATATTAAAAATTAAATGCTCAACGACAAATAGTTTTCCGAGTAGATATCAAAACTGCTGCTTTAAATATTTTATATTGAGTTTCCACCACAAATTGAAACGAAAAATCAATAGTTTCCCGCACTGAAACCAGTGGTACTCAATATATTTTGTCTTTTATATATTGAGTTTTTAGCGTTGAAAACATGATCAGACATTTTGCCCCTTTGAATTTAAAAGAATAAAAGAAAATTTATTAATCTATTTTTACATGGATTATCCAACCGGTTGGGTTCAATTAAAAAGAGAGGACGTGTTGAGATATAGGCACTGAGTGGCGATAAGATATAATCTCCAATATTTTTTTCATTATGAGTATTTATTTGTTATTTTTTGAAATTTCATATATCGAAACCATTGCTCAGTATTTAAAAATCTCATTAGCATAGAAAACAAAGAGCAAATAATGCTTGCTTTTGATTTTTTCATTCAATAAATTTAATTTAAACGATTTCTATCGCTGATATTATAATTAAAGAGGCCAAATGAATAAATTTATTACACTCCAAAAGCTAGAAGCTTTGCGAGAATTTGTAAAAGATGATTCTGGTTTCAGTACAAAAAATGAATTTCTAGAATGGGCTGCTAAAGTAGAACCATTGCTATCTTTCAATATTTCATATCAAGCGGAATTTTCAAGTTCTTTAAGTCTTATTCATCACAACTTTTCAGATCAAACCACAGCACCATTAGCTGGACAAATGAGAACGGCATTGATAAAGGCAATTGAACAACTTAAAAATGAAATTGATGATGACCCCCATGCAACTATGTTTATTGAATCTGATAAAGAAAGAGAATCGAATGTTCACTCAAAAACAAGTTCCCCTCATAATATAAATAGTAATCAAAAAGGCAATCAGAAACCAAATGCAAAAAAGATTTTTGTAGTACATGGACGAGATGAAAAGCTAAGACATGACTTTTTTCAATTCCTCAGAGCAATAGGTCTCAATCCTATTGAGTGGTCAGAAGCATTAAGTCTTACTGGAGAAGCCACTCCCTACATCGGTAAAGTTCTGGATGCTGCCTTTAAGCATGCACAGGCAGTAATAGTTCTTTTGACCCCTGATGATGAAGTTAGATTGTCACCGGAGTTATGTGGGAAAAAAGAAAAATCAGACGAAACAGATTTACAGCTTCAAGCTCGTCCAAATGTTCTATTTGAAGCAGGAATGGCATTCGGCAGGAACCCTAAAAGAACAATTCTTGTTGAAGTTGGAGATGTCAAACCGTTCAGCGATATCGCAGGTAGACATGTAGTGAGGTTTACCGGCTCCCCAGAAAAACGAAATGAGCTGGTAATGAAATTAAAAACAGCAGAGTGTGGTGTTCTCACAATAGGTAATGATTGGTTGACTGTTGGTGATTTTTCTATCAGCAGACAGATCGAAAGCAAACCTTCATTCAATTCACCGACTGAACTGACTAAAGAGGATATTCAAGGATATTTATCTGATTGGTGGTCAAAAAATGTATCTGCTCCTGCTGATATTGTGGTGATTTTTAAAACTGTTGATGCAGCATATAATTTACTTGAAGGAAGTACAAAAAATCATATTAGGACTATTGCTGAAAATAATAATTATAAGATTATCATTTCAGGAAAGGAGAATGCAACTTGTAGGTATGATATTAACTGTCAAGACGATTTCGATTTGGAACCTGATCCAGAACCCTCCTATTAGAGAACAAAGTGAATCTTTAATCAAACGGATGGTCATCTAATGCCGAAACTTCATTACATAAATTCAAAACTATATGATGCAATTAATATCCTTACAACCCACGAGGGTGACGCTCGTACAAGACTTGCAAAAATACTTCCCAAGGTGCAAAGGTTGCCAATCAAAAATTTTCCACAAGAACTTCAAGATGACTTCATGTGGGTTAAAGACATGCTTGATAAAGGTAATAAAAATCCGATATCAAATGTACTCCCAGCGAAACTAACCGGGATACAGAACAAAACTGCAAGTAAAGTGATTAGAAAAATTATTTTCATTCAGAATCAAGTTGATTTGTTGATAGAAGAATCAATACATAAAAATTCAAGCAAGGATTAAAATATGGACTGTGACCAGTTAATACAGATTATTCAAAATATGCAGAAAGGAAAAGATTGGATTGATATTTCCGCTGCCCTTCTCACCCCTATGATTGGTGTGATTGCTATAATGATAGCTTATTTTCAATGGAAAACAAATCGAGCAAGGCTCAAGAATGAACGTTAACACATAACACATATGAGCCCCAGTCTTGTCAATAGGCAATAAAAATTTTTTAGGGAAAATTGCATTTTCCCTTTTCTACAGCGTTAACAAAGTAAAATTTCCTGACTTGAATTCAAAAAAGTAGTCTTAAAACC
>NZ_JAIOSW010000330.1 GCF_021107415.1 Desulfobacula sp. | reverse complement strand
GAAGGGGTCAGAAAAGATTAATTGTCGTACTTTGGCGGAATGTGATTCTTGCACCAAACATGGCTGCAAAATGCGTTTATTCCTAACAGTCTTCAGCCTATCCACCTGAGTTACGATTCTTCTCTTTTTGTCAAAGTTTTATAATTCATGTCTCTTCTTGCCTGCCTGTCGTAGCGAAGCGTAGATCCCGCATATCGAAGCCCCGAAGCTCCGGCAGATGGTACTGGGGCCTGCCCCGTTAAATTTTTCGCAGAAAAGGAGCGAAGTGGATTTAACTGGGGTGGCTAATTAATTTAAATGGAAAATGAAAAGTGACAATTTTTGTCAAAAAATTAACAATATTTGTAAAATATTGTCATTTATATTGGCTGTAAAGTTGCAACATATTTTAGATTTAATGTAATATTCTGGAAAAACAACATGTTGTAAATATTAATACCACAACAAAAGAAATGGCATGTTCCTTGCATTTGTTAACTTCAGAACAAAAATAAAAAATGGACTTTATAATCAATATATATTATAAAGGGGGTGCAAAAAAAATAAAAGAAAAATAAAAGAAGGATGCACTTTTAAGCTGACTTAAAAAAATCGTAAAATAAAATAAAGTAAATATAAATAAATTATTAATATCAAGGAGGATTTAAAATGTTACAAAAACTAAGAGGAAACAATTCAAAAGGTTTTACACTTATCGAGCTGATGATCGTTATCGCCATCATCGGCATCCTGGCAGCCATTGCCATCCCGAACTTTATTGCCTATAGGAACAAGAGTTTCTGTTCTGCTGCGGAATCGGATGCAAACGCTATTGCAGCCGGCATTGCAGATTATTTTTCTGTCCCATCGATTGTTGCTGTGCCTACTCAAGCCGGTACTAATGCAGTTGATTTTACAACCGCTGGTGTTGCGAAAACCGTAACCCTGAGCTTTGCTGGTACAGCAAATGCGAATACCGGGAGTATCATAAGTGCTACCGGCGATCCAGCCGACGGCATTACAATTACAGTTACTGATACTAGCGGCAGATGTCCTGATGATTATACAACCCCATCTGCAGATTGGGGTGGTGGTGTAGGCGCTGCTGGCTCTGATTTTACCAAACTAATGTCGCCATAATAGTTTAAAAAATACCAGTAGATAACGATACGTTAATTTAAATAAAAACGGTCTGATTTATTCACGCTATAAATCAGACCGTTTTAATTGGATTGTTAACCCTACAGATAAATACTCGACTAATTTGCTCAAATATGCCATAGGACATGCATGGAAAAAATCGATGCACGAAAAATCGGTACTGATGCTCAACGGCAGCGCTGCTATCAGAAAATCCGGCTTCGTAAGCAGGGTGCCCGTAAAAAGATCAGTTCCAATGCAGATGTTAATCGTTTCACTTGCAGCATTTGAGAAAACTTCAAACGATGCCGAAGCGCGATATGAAATACTTCAAAAAGCCGAAAACCGCATATACATCAGAACAATAAAATGGGATTGGATAGCATTTTTCATAAAAGATCGTTTGCCTTTCTCTTACTTTCCCTTCTGATAATTATCATTTATTCAAACACGTTTTACGCTTCATGGCATCTTGACGACCGACCAAACATAGTTAACAATTACTATCTCCATCTCGATTCTCTTCACCCGGGAAAGCTGGTTAAGACATTTTTTACCGACAATCATAATCCTGAACAATTAAACAACAGGACATACCGTCCGGTTGCATGCCTCACCTTTGCATTGAACTGGTATTTTGGACAGGATAATGTGGTTGGCTATCACATCGTCAACACTGTTATACATATTATAACTGCGTTTTTCCTGTTTATTTTTATTTTAAACCTGTTCGATACGCCCAGTCTAAAAAATAATTACCTGGGACATCCTGTTTTCATCGCATTTCTGGCAAGTATCCTATGGGCGGCCAACCCAATACAGACCCAGGCAGTCACCTATATTGTACAGCGCATGGCCCAGCTTGCCGCCCTTTTTTACATACTCGGATTATATGCTTACATAAAGGCAAGATTGAGCAATACGTTTAACAGACGTTTTGTCTGGTTTTCATCCTGCCTTGCTTTTTATCTGCTCGGCGTTAATTCAAAGCCCAATGCGGCCATGATGCCCATGGCTATAGTGCTAATTGAAATTGTATTTTTTCAGAATCTTTCCGATAGGAAGACAAAAAAAAAGGTTTTCCTGGCCGCTTCAATAATTGCTGTGTTGATTTTATTGGCGGGATCTGCTGTTTTTTTGCGGGGAGATCCATTATCTTTTTTAGATCTATATAGTACACGAACGTTTACCCTTTCAGAGAGATTGCTTACGCAACCAAGGGTGATTTTGTTTTATCTTTCTCAGATTTTTATCCCTATGCCGGATCGGTTTTCGATTGCCCACGATATTGTTTTATCATCCTCTCTGCTCAAACCCTGGACAACCATACCGGGCATTTTGATCATTTTTATTCTGATTGGGTTCTCCGTTTCACAGATTATAAAAAGACCGATCCTTTCCTTTGCGATCCTGTTTTTTTTTATAAACCATATCATAGAATCAAGCATCATTGCTCTTGAAATTATCTTTGAACACAGGAATTACCTCCCCTCATTTTTTTTGTTTCTGCCGGTGGCTTACCTGCTGAACTATCTTTTAATAGTATATAAAACAAAAAATAAAGCATTTTATGCTTCAACCATTTTTATTATTATATCTCTTGTTGCGTTTTTTTCAGTCAGCACATTTATTCGGAATCAAGTCTGGAAAGATGATATCACATTGTGGACGGATGCGGTATCAAAGGCGCCAAATAATGCGCGGGCCTTAAATATCCTTGCCATCAAGCTTGCTTGGGGAGATAACAGTAAACATCCCAACCGATATGATATGGCGCTAAAACTTTTTGAAGACTCGCTGAAAAAACATCTCCCATCAAGTTATGTGAAAGCCGATATTTATAGCAATATGGCACTGATTTATTTCCATAGTAAAGACGATCCTCAAAAAGCTTTTAAATACTTTTACGAGGCGCTGAAAATCCATCCTGAAAATCTTAAAAATCGACGAAAATTTGTCGAAGCGTTGATAATTAACAAAAATTTTGAATCTGCGCTTGAACATGTTGATATTCTGCTTTCAAAAAAAAGTGATAACGGAAGATACCTCAATCTGAAAGGCCATATTTTGTTATGGCAACAAAAATATAAAGAGGCTTTATCTTTCCTTAAAACTGCTTATCCGATATCATCAGACAAAACCAGTATAATTCTTGACACATCAGTCTGTCTAAGTTTGTCAGGAAGTTATGCAAAAGCAGAGCAATTGCTAATGGATGCAATCGAAAAATATCCTGATAGTATGGTTTTTTATCTTGCTATTATGGAGAACAGTATCCGATCTGGAGAAGGAAATAAGGCCACCATTTATTTGAAAAAAATGTTCCAGCAGTTTGATAGAGAAGAAATAGTTCGAGAAATAGAAAATTATACAGATAATCCAAGATATGCGCCAATATCAAAAAAGCTAATAATGCCTATTATTGAAAATGAAAGAAGACGGAAAATCAAATATAATCAAGAGTATTGAACTGCGATTAACAAAAAAAAACAGATAATTCCACTTCCATTCCCTTTTTATTTCTGGACAGTAGCATTTCTTGCATTAGGAGGGGTTTTAGATTCTATATACCTGTCAATATCTCACTACCGGGTTTATACCGATATAGCTTACGAAAGCTTCTGTGCCATTTCCAGGTCAATTAATTGTGATACGGTTTCACAGAGTCCATATTCAATATTTATCGG
>NZ_JAIOSW010000449.1 GCF_021107415.1 Desulfobacula sp. | reverse complement strand
TTCGTAGGCTCAGGTCGTGAATCGCCTTTGCTATCAACTCTTTACCCGTACCTGTTTCCCCCCTGATCAGCACTGTGCTTTCACTTTGGGATACTTTCGGCAGGATTTTAAATATATTTCTCATTGCCTGACTGCGGCTGATCATATCTCCCATTTGAAAACTGTCATAGAGTTTTTTTCGTAATTCCTCCACAAGGCTGTGATCCCTGAAGGTCTCAACACCACCGATAATATTCCCGTTTTTATCTTTTAAGGGAGATGTGAAAACCGTTGTGGGAATCCGTTTTTTACTGCTGTTAATGATATAAGTGAAACTGCTGAAGAATGATTTGCCTTCCTGCATGGTTTTTTTTAAGGCACATTCATCCTGGCACATATTTGATCGAAACACATTCCAGCAATGTCTGCCAATTGCTTCTTTCCGCGATACGCCGGTAATTTTTTCAGCTGCACGGTTAAAAGACATGATTTTCCACTCATGATCAACCGTAAAAACACCGTCCGATATGCTTTCAAGAATAATTTCAGTCGTATCCTGGGTGAATGTATCCGATGTGGTTTTTTTTTTCTTCATTTGCATTTTTTAAAATTGTTGTTGGGACAAATTCGGCTGGGTCATGGGATCAAGTTTATTTGCTTTATACAAAGTGATAATATCTTTTACTTTCATTTGTTTATCAACTTTAAATATATCAACATAGTTATTTTTTAACAAATGAAATGAAATCTCACCAATACTTGAAACAAATAGCAGGTGAATCGGATAATCAATCATTGATTTTGCAACATTGAGCCCGATATGTCCTTTTTTATCAAGAAACTCATTAACCACATATGAATCAATATCAATCCTTCCATTGCCAAGATTTAATATAATAAAATAGGGAGCTTTGCCAAAATGCGGATGGAGCCTGGATTCAAGACCATCTTTATCCTGAACGGGTATTATAGCGGTTTCAATAATCTCTTTTTCCGGTTCAACATGAATAAAAACAGATTCAATATTCTCATATTCCGTTAGCAGCATGTTTTCAGCAATATCCGCCAACTCATGAGATTTGTACAATATCAGGGACGGAATTGTTTTAATAATACAATTGACTATTTTAAAAGGACCCGAGCGTCGTATTTTGATCCCGGTAACACCCTTGACCCCCTGTATCCGGTTTAATTTTTCCTCAATCTCTATCTTCAACTCCGTATCCATATCTGCGTCCATCAAAATCATGATGGATTTCCATGCGGTTTCAATCCCAAGCTTTAAGATCAACACTGCGATCAAAATGATGACGGCACCTTCCACATAGGGAATCTGTGCATATACAAAAACAATACCGATTAATACAAATAATGATGTAAATATATCAAAAAAGGCTTCTTTAGCTGTCGCCAAAAGGGCCTGGGAACCGATAGCTTTTCCAATGGCCCGCTGTTTAATGGCCAGAAAAGCTGCAACAGCACATGAAACAATTGAAGCACCAATGGGAAATATTGGGAATCCATCCTGGGAATCCATCAGAAATAGCTTATGCCAGCCGTCCTTAAACATATCAACCCCGATAAAGGCAATCAGCGCTCCAATCAAAAGGCAGGCAATGGTTTCCGCCCTGTAAAGTCCGTATGGGAACCGATTGGATTTTTTTTTTGACGCGAGTTTAAGACCGATAAGTGATGAAAGATTAATTAAAATATCAGCACCGCTGTGCCAGGCATCTGCAATCAAAAGTGGGGAGTTGAATGTATACCCGACAAATGCTTTCAGCAAAGCCAAAACGAGTATTAACAGCGTTGATAAGAATGCAATCCGCTGCCCTTTCTCTAATTGTTCCCTTTTATCGATAGTTCTCGTTCCTTTAATTTTGTTAAAATATATTTGATCCATTCATATTCAAACGGGCAGTATCAATATTAGCACATTTATAAAAGATTTTCCTGTCTCTTTTTATCTCTTTTTATCTCTTTTTATCTTTGCAATCCATGTGCCATATAAATAAAACTCCAAATAAACCGGGCTATTTTATACCGTAATCCAAAATAGCCTTGACTATTTTGGATTACGGTATAAAATAGCCACATGAGATATCTATATAAAAATATCCTTAAAGATTTAAAGCGAAAAATGGTCTTTATTGGCGGTCCCAGACAGGTGGGCAAGACAACCCTTGCTAAAAATATTCTGGAACAGGCCTATCCGTCAGGAAGATATTTTAACTGGGATTACAATGAAGACAGGCAGAACCTGTTAGCCGCCAAATGGCATGATGATGACGGCCTTATCGTTTTTGACGAACTCCATAAATACAAAAATTGGAAAAACTGGATCAAAGGGGTCTACGACACCAAAAAAGGACCTGCCCATTTTCTTGTGACCGGATCAGCAAGACTTGACATATACAGGCGGGGGGGAGATTCTCTTTTAGGGCGGTATCATTACTGGCGGCTTCATCCTTTTGGGTTTGATGAATACCCAAAAAAGATGACCCCAAAGGAAGTGTTTAAACGGTTAATGACGGTTGGCGGGTTTCCCGAACCATTTCTTGACGGAGATGAACGTGAAGCAAGAAGATGGCGCAGAGAACGGTTTGACAGGGTATTAAAAGAGGATATCAGGGACCTTGAGTCAATTCGACACATTTCTCTGCTTGATCTGTTTATCCATCAACTCAGAACCCGTGTGGGCAGCCTTATCGTCATGTCAAATATTGCAGGGGAAATCCAGGCGTCTCCCAAAACCGTGAAAAAATGGCTTGACGTCCTGGAAAGCATGTATCTTGTATTTGCAGTTCGACCTTACACTAAAAATCTGCCAAGGGCAGTGATCAAACCGCCCAAAGTTTTTTTCTACGATAATGGGGATGTCATTGGGGACAAAGGTGCTGTTTTTGAAAATCTTGTGGCAACCCAGCTTCTAAAGAAAATTCATTTTCTGGAAGACAGGGACGGATACAGGTATGAGCTAAGGTATATCCGGGATAAGGAAAGCCGGGAGGTAGACTTTGTCATCTTAAAAGAAGGGATGATTGAAGAACTTATTGAAGTAAAATTCTCTGATGACAGGCTATCAAGGCATTTAAAATATTATGCGGAAAAGTTAAATCCCAAAAAAGCAACCCAGATTGTTGCAAACCTGAAACACTCCTATTCCAGCGGCAAGATAAATGTGGTTGACCCTGTCACATATTTCAAGCGAAAATTTTGAACAAATAGTCATTTTTCTGAAACCAAACAGCTGCGGTAGAATCTTTTAAAATCGCTTTTTCTAGGGCAATATAATTTCTTCCCTGTAACATTCTTCACCTGTCTCATAATCATGCCAGCAGTATTCAATCTCGTAGATACCTGGAGACAGGTTAACGATCACAGATTTTATATCATAACAGCACATGCAATCACAAAGCCCCCCGATCTCCTCTTCAGTCACTTTTATCACATTTCCATCCACAGACATGGAAACCCGAATGTCATCCGGACAGCAGTTGTACGTGGCGTTCCTATGGATCAAATGAACCTCCATGCCCGTTTTAATGACTTCAATCCGATCTTTGCCGCACCATGGATATTGTTCATCAGCATAATTTTCCTGGAGCCTGGGCAGACACCCGCTGTTCGAATACTCTTTCAACCACGGCATCATCCGGCAGTCATCACTGCCAAACTCTTGTGCAAACAGCTTCAACAGATTTACACCACCGCCGTCAATCATTGAATAATACCTTGCAAAATGAGCAAGATCCACACCGTCCACATCTCCGTCGCGGTTTACATCAAAACGGCATGGCGCAGTGCTAGAAACCTTGAGACTGAGATATTTCTTTGCCACATGACCCAGAGTGTCAACGGCTGTTACCGGCAGTTCATATTTCCCCGGCAAAGCCATGAAGGGCTTCACGACATACGTATAGATACCGTCCCCGTCCGGATCAGTCATCTCGACAATCATAATGCAGTCCATATCAGGCCCACAGTCCACCTGAAGAAGTTCCATAATATCTATGGTTACCTTTTCAATCTGGTTGTGTGGGATGTCATAGTCATCATACTCCTCGCTTTTTGGGGCAATAATATCCACTTTTGCGGCCAGCAGAATTTTATCGTCCAGTCCTGCCGGGTTTGGGATTGCCCAAGTGGATTTGATCTCAACCCAGCTCGTTATAACAAAAAGCTCCATCACAGCCGAATCGCCGGCACCGTCATTGTCAATTACCTTAATTGGCAAATAGTGCGTTCCATATGATGCCAGGGAAGATACCTCAGACTCACTCACATAAAGCACGCATCGACGATCACCGGGAATCTGCCATGAAGGCTTTAATGTAATAATGCCTGCCCCAATGGACCGGGCATCTACGGACACTGTCTTGATATCATCGTTGCCATCCAGGTCTTTCACATAGACATTCAATTCCACTGTATCACCGGCATATACGGTTTGAGGATCGATATTTTCAAAACAGATTTGTGGCTCGTTATTTTGATAATGGATGATCTTACCGTCATCTCCGATGGCCCAGGCATCCGTAAACCCGATCAGATCTATGTCATTGAGTTTCCCGGGATCATTCCAGCCAAAATATTTCCAGTTCTTCCCGCCATTATCTGTTCGAAATATTGTCATAATTTCGCGTAGATCAACTTCTCCAGTGCCAAAGCCCTGTTCATGCCATCCAATGATCCATCCATAATTATTATCAGCAAACCCAACAGCATTAAAGTCCGGAAGAGGCAAACTAAAAGGCCATATAAAGCTTTGCATTTCCCACCCCTGGATGCCCAGTCGAAAGATGGAACCCTCTTCACCCACTGACCAGGCAGCGAGCATTTGATTTTCAATGTTTGATCGTGGTTCAAGAATTTCAAGATCCATCTGAGCCCCAACCGGTACAAAGGTCTGTGGACAAAAGGGATCAACAGTCCAAATTTTACCACCATCTTTGGTTCTGGCAATGAAACCGCGCCTTATTTCAGGTAAAAACATATTGTATTGATATCCACAAACCCATCCCTGCATTGGGGACAACCATCGGGTCGAGGTAAGGGTGTGCCGGATTTCCGGTATGGCCCAAAAACCTATGGAATTTTCTTTCCAGGTCCTGCCGCCATCCTTGGTAGCCAGATAATAAAAGCCGTCCCCCACGGCCCAACCCTGTTGAGCATTTAAAAAAAAGATATGATTTATCTTCTGCATATAAGGTCTGTCCGTGGATAAAATCTCGGCCCATGCACTGCAGGGGTATTGGCATTCCCAGCTCTGCCCGCCATCTTTGCTAAAAAGGATGACGCCGAATGAGATGGGAACCGGGATAATATCTTCAGTTTGAGAATTCAGCAGATGCATTTCACCGGCAGCCCAGCCATTATTTTTGTCCATAAAATATACGCTGTAAAAATCGCACACTCTGGTGCAGGAGATCTCGGAATCGGGTACATCATCCAATATACGGGGATGCATAATTTCCCAGTTCGCCCCCCCGTCGGTTGTGGATAAAATAACACCGTTTTCACCAACTGCCCAGCCAACAGCACTGTCTACAAAACTTATGGAAGTCAAATTGTCACGAACATTGCTTTGCTGATATTCCCAGCCTTTAGCTGATAATTGCGGCGTGTATAACACAAAAATCATACCCATCAACACCATTCCAAAAAATGTATTTTTCATCTTTTTCTCCTTAGTAATAATGGATTTGCTTTTATATATACTTTTATAAAGATAATGCAAGATTTATGCCTGAGATCCGGTCTTTCAAAACCCTTAACTATAGGAATTTAAAGAATATTTGGGTACTTTTTTTCCTATGTAATAAAAGTAACAATGTTACAAAATTTACACACTTTTGAGAAATAAATTTCCTATTATAGAAAAAACAGTATAAAATCGTACACTTTCAATCAATTGTTACTTTTTTTACTCAATTTATGGAACTTTTTGTTATAATGTTACATTTTTTTCCTAAGAAAAAAATTACACAAAAATACCGTAAATACAGCAGGTTAAGGGTTTCAAAATATAGAAAAAAGGGTATGATTTTTGCATATACTTATTGTGAATTTATAAATATTACACAAGCTCCAACCAGTTTTTTAAAGAAAGTCTTCATAAAAAGGGGGAAGTCGTGAAACAGATTCATTTTAATACATTGATTATTTTTCTTCTCTTTATTCATTTTTATTTCATCAGCCATTGCTTTGCAGCTGATACCCTGACAACCTTTACCAACCCACTGGGCTGCGCCTGGGGTGAATTGAACCCTGAGCCGGACAGGGCCACCGCCATTGCCAGGACCAGCGATGGTTTTATTGTCAGTGCTTACGTACCCTACCTTTTTGACTCTGCAAAAGGAGGCTACGGCGTTTTATATAAACTGGATGAAAATGGAAACCGGGTGTTGGTTGGCAGCGAACCATTTTACCGTTCCTATGTCAGTGACGACGATTACTACTGTGATTCCAGTATCTGTGTTACCTGCGATTCGATTGATGTCCAAAGTTTTACCTCTGATATCACCCTTTACAAAAACAGTTATGAATATGCAGGAAGCTGTAACAGAATTTCCGATCTTGCAGTCATTCCTGTGGGCGGCGGAGAAGAATATGTGCTCCTTGGCACCAAAAAGATGGAATTCAGCTATGAAGACCCGGACACCCATGAAATAGTGTACCAGAATATGCCCGGTGTCTGGCTGCTGAGAACTGACAGCGACGGCAATACGCTTACTGATGTGGGCTATGCCGATCAGTTTCCCCAGCAGCTTGCCCCGGATCAGCCCCTTGATCCCTATTATTCCTATGGCGCCTCTCTCACCCCGCTTTATGATTCTACAACCGGCAACTATGATTTTTTAGTGGGAGCTAATCTCGACAATAACACCAAATTTGTATGGGTGGCTGTTTAAAACGGATACGGATAACTATGACACCATAGAGTGGGGAAAATGGGAAGACTTAGATCAAAATGATCGTGACCTGTGGTATAATGCATGGCTTCTTCCCACCAGTCCTCCCTATCCGCTGGGAGGACATGGGATGACCCAAGCCTTTGAAACCGGCAGCGGTTACCTTGTCACAAATGACAGAGGTGTCTGGGGACTTGATTCGAATCGTGATCTTGCCTGGGAATATGACGGCGGTGTACATGGGTATCGATCCATGATTCAAGAAGGCACTGATACGGTTGTAGTGACGACTCTTGAAGTTGGAGGAGAAAACTATCCTGCCCTGGTCAAAATTGACAACACCGGATCCGTAATCTGGTCAACCCTTTTTGGCTGTACGGAAAATCAGTGTGAACTGGTTAAGGTGGTACGCACTGATTATGGATATGTGGCGGTGGGTTCCACCACCATGAAAGGGTATGGGGGCCTGGATGTCTGGCTAGTGGCCACCGATTTTAACGGTAACCGGCTCTGGGATAAAACCATGGGGGG
>NZ_JAIOSW010000424.1 GCF_021107415.1 Desulfobacula sp. | reverse complement strand
TCTTGTAGTGGTTTGATAAATCGCATTCAAATTATTATCTTTTAAAAGACCGCAGGTTTTAATCGTATCACTCACGACTCCTTCAAGTTCAATTTCCGAGATAGAGACACCGTCCACCCGGCCTTTCAACCTGCTAAGGTTTTCAACAACCGCCTCGGGTTCTTCATCACCTAAGGGAACCTGTACTTCGGACGTTACGACAAATCTCTTTTTTTTCAAAGATTCCTTTAAATTCATGATCTGCCTCCTTCCTATTTTAATCCCAATAATTTGGCCACTTCATCCTTGAGCTGGGACAGGGGCAATGGCTTTGATAAACAGACATCCGCACCATGCTCTTTCATCTGTGCGAACTTATCATCATCCAGGTATGCGGATAATACGATAATTTTTATATCTTTTGTTTTCTCGTTTGTCTTAATTTTCTCACAAACTTCATACCCCTTGATATCGGGCATCATAATATCAAGAATCAAAAGGTCCGGATGAAAATGATTTACCTGGAGTCCGGCCTCAAAACCATCTGATGCGGAAAGAACCTCATAATCAAATTCATCTTCCTCTAAAGCCTGTACGATTGACTCCACAATGATCATGTCATCATCTACGACCAGGATTTTTTTTCTGGCACCCTCATCCTTTTCTTCAGGAATAGGGATTCCCTGGCTTCGCATAAACATCTCAAGATCGGGCTTTTTTATCCTTCGATGCCCGCCTACAGTCCGATACGCTTTAATATGTCCTGCCTCCACCCAGTTGATAATGGTTTTAGACGAAACATTACAATATTTGCTTGCGGTGAATACAGTCAATGTGTCTTCCATAGCACCTCCTTTTTTGGGGATTTTGTAACTTTAGTTATTATAGTTATTCTATATAATCTATTTTGTCAAGCATTAAAATTAAATATAATAACTAAAATAAAAATAATAACTATTCCTATGATATTAAACAACTCTCCTATCACAAAAGGGCTTGTGGCATTGCAGCTACAAGCAACCCTGCACAATGATAATACGAATCAAATAGAATTTTATTTTTTTACAGCTTATTTACCGGTAATGGGAAGTGTGACGGTAAACTTTGTCCATTGTCCCTCTTTGGATTCAACAACAATATTTCCGCCATGATCCTTGATAAATCCATAGCAGACAGAGAGTCCTAAGCCCACCCCCTGAACACTCTCGGTCTTGGTGGTAAAAAAAGAATCAAAAATTTTTTTAATATGCTCGGGTTTTATGCCGGTACCGGTATCCTTGATAGTAATATAAAGCTTTTCGGAAACAACTTTAGTTACTATCTCAAGATTGCCGCCATCCGGCATGGCATACATGGCATTGGAAAACATATTGATAAATACCTGGCGCAATTGATCCCTGGATGCAAAAATGTCCTCTGGATTTTCCATAAGATCAAGCTCTACTTTTATACTGTTTTCCCTGAATCGTTTTTCATATAACAGCATCAATTCATCAATGACCACATTGATATCTATCTTCTGACGTTTTTCCTGATCAGGCTTTGAAAAAGAAAGCATTTTTTTCAGCATGTCAGCCAGCCGCTCAATCTCCGACAAAGACATATCCAAAAGCTTTCGCCTTTTATTCTGAGGAGAAATCTCGGTTTTCATCAACTCCAGAGTGTTCATAATACCAAACAGCGGGTTATTCAGTTCATGGGCAATCTGGGAAGTGAGCCTTCCCATGGCAGCCAGCTTTTCTGACTGAAGCAGATGTTGCCTTGCTGCACTAAGGTCCCTTTCAGTTTGAAGCCTCTCCTTTAAATCAACAAATAACCCAACCGTTGCCAGCTCATTGCCTTTTTCATCATAAAGGATGCTGACGGAAAGATTTCCTTCAACCAGTTCGCCGTTATCCTTTTTAAAATTCAATGGATAGGAGTTCAGCTTGCCTTTGCCACCAAACTTTTCATCCCTCATCATTTCCGTGACCTTTTTGGCCACCTTTTTTGAAAAAATCTGCTGGATGCTCATTTTTCCAATCACGTGGGTGGACTTAACCCCGAAGATCTCTTCAGCACCCTGGTTCCACAGCCTGATAACACCCCTCATATCCATTGCCATAATAGCATTGGGAGAATATGAAATGATCTTATCCAGAAAGTCATGGGCCTCTTTTATTTCGTTTTCATGTTTCTTTCTCCGGGTCTGATCCACAACAATCCCTTCATATCCAAGAATTACCCCATTGGTATCATACCGGACATTACTGGTTAAAAGAATATGAAGGATGTGCCCGTCCCGCCTTCGCCACTTTACCTCGTAATCAACTACCCGGCCTTTTTTTTCTATGATTCCGGTGTATCTGCGCCTGTCCTCAGGCCTCAAATAGACATCCGTTGCAAGATCAAGCGAAAGGAATTCTTCCTTATCCTGATACCCAAGCATTTTTAGCAGTGCAGGATTGACATCAAGAAATTGCCCTTTCTTACTGCTGACAAACACACCACACCCCACATGTGTAAAAAGTCTTTGATAGCTTTCTTTAGAGGATTTAAGTTTCTCCTCCTGCTGTACGGTATAAGTAATATCACGATATAAGGAGAGTTTGGATTTGGTTCCATCCTGGTTTGTTACCGGGAGCTCTGACATGGCAAATATTTTGTCAACAGATTCAATATAGACCTCACTGTGATGTGTTTCATTCTTAATAAAAACTTCATCATATTTACACCAGTCGCAAGGCTTATCAGATCCGATCAATACTTCATAACATTTTTTGCCGACCCCATCGCCAAACAATTCTTTCATGAATTTATTCATGTATTCAACCGTATAGTCATCATTAATAATGTAGATACCATCTTCAAATGCATCCAATGCATCCAAGAGTCTCGGGGTGTGATCAGCCATGATAACTCTCCTTAAAAATTTTGGATCAGTTTTTATTTAAAAAATACTTGCCTCCCTATTTTTTGTCAAGGCCGGTTCATTGATAAAATACATTTTATAAATACATCGATTTTTTCTCACTTAGCCCAGTTTTTCCAGGCAAGACAACAAAAATAAATAATTAGTATGGCCTGGGTCCATGGAAATATTGGATACCACCAGACGCCATTTTGGTCAGGATGAGCAAGAATAATATGAACTAAAATAGGTTGAAAAATCATAAATGCTCCGTCTATTATCCCCAATATCAAACCCCACTTATTTTTCAAGATAATCAATAGTATTCCAACAGCTAATAATCCCGCAAAAATAGGAACACCTATCGCTCCCGGACCTTCCATCTTTATGGCACCCGGTATCTCACGGACAATTTTATGTACAAGTTGTATCAACATCATGGCCATCGCTGTTTGATGGTATATTGAAGATCGGCTTTTAAGCTCCTGGTTTATTTCCATATTTTTAACTCCCTTTCCGTAATGTTTTTGAATTAACGATAGTTTTCCTTATAACAAATATATGAGAAAACCATCATTCCTAAGGATGACGGAACAACTACCAAAAAACCCATCCCAGGAGAAATTTGCATTATTAAAAGAATTGATATTAGAAGAAGATGAACAAATCCAAAAATGGAACTAGCCAAATATGCTGTTTTCTTTTTCATAATTGAAAAGACAATAATAAAAACAAGAATTATTATCGAAGGGTAAACAACATAGGGAATAGTTTCAGACGCGAGTTTAGCTAATTCTCCCATTTGCTGAGTTTTTGCAACAGCTTTTTTTGCGCCGTGTGGTTCGAAAACCGCAAGCCAAAAAAGTCTAATAAACATTGAAGCAATCATTAAATAGAACGTGTGCCTTTTTTTCATTTACGGTATCCTTTTAACTATGCATTTTTGTTTTCTAATTTCTCAAATATTAAATGCCCTTTTTTTTCTCTGACCAACTTAAACTTATTTGTTAAAAATCCACTTTATTTTAAAAAACAATTTATTCGGCTTTGAGTTCAAAGGCTATATGTTGCACCGGCCTTTAGAACTTTGGTTTCAGCTTTAAGTTCATTCTTAAACCGTCTTATCGAGTGATCACAGGTATCGTGCTCAGATAGGAATACATGCTTTGGCCCTGCGGCATTGATGGCCTTTATTGTGTTGCTCAAGTCATGATCGGATATTCGCCGCCAGGGAGGTTTTCCCGTACCCACTATCATCTGCAACTTGATTCCCGGCAACCCCTCGTAGGAACCCCTGCCGCTGGTGAGAGGAAAATGGAGTCCTCCTCCTATGGCATATATCGGTTCATCAGAAAGACTGGT
>NZ_JAIOSW010000148.1 GCF_021107415.1 Desulfobacula sp. | reverse complement strand
GCGTTTATTCTCATTATTTAATACTTCATAGGCTTCAGATGCTTCTTTGAATTTATCTTCTGCTTCTTTATTATCCGGATTCTTATCAGGATGATATTTAATGGCATGTTTCCGATATGCCTTTTTCAATTCCTGCTTTGAAACATCCCTGGCAACACCAAGCACTTCATAATAATCCCGTTTTTCTTCCATTTGGATCCCAACCATTCTATTGTATTCTTCCTTTGAGTATGATATTTCCCAATCTGCCTTGGTAAATAACTTAAACTAACTCAGAAATCCAGGTTGTCAACGATGAATAAAGAACTTGATTTTATCAAAGACATGTTTGACCGTATTGCACCCAGATATGACTTTTTAAATCGCCTCTTAAGTATGCGGCAGGACATTGTCTGGAGGACCCAGATGGTAAAGGCCACCGCCCTTCAAAAAAACAGCATGGCTTTGGATGTAGCCTGCGGAACCTGTGATGTGGCTTTGGAAATCAGTTCCCAGCTCAAAGGACATGCCCAAATTTTCGGACTTGATTTTTCTTTTGGAATGTTACGGTTTGGCAAACAGAAATTATTAAAAAAAAATATAAACCTCTTAAATGCCAATGCCCTTAATCTTCCCTTTAAGCATCATATCTTTGATGCGGTTTTTATTGCCTTTGGCATCCGGAATATCATGGATCGACAAAAGGCCATCAAAGCGTTTTTCAATGTTTTAACAAAGGGAGGACGGCTGGCTGTTCTTGAGTTAACCACACCTGAAAAAGGAATCTTCCGTTCATTATACCTTTTATATTTTCAAAAAATTCTGCCCATTCTCGGCTCTTTTTTCTCAAAAGACAATAATGCCTATAGTTATCTGCCGGATTCTGTATTAAAGTTTCCCAGTCCTGTAGAATTTTCAAGACTTATGAAGGGGGCTGGATTTGAAAATATCAAATTCAAACAGATGACATTTGGAATCGTCACCCTGTTTGTCGGGAGCAAACCATAATGTATACGATGGCGTTCAATTCAAAGGTTTTTTTTAAGAATGGTGTGTTTCAGCCAGTTTTTATCATCCTTTTCAGGATACTCAATATTATAATGGAGCCCGCGGCTTTCTTTTCTCATTAAAGCTGATTTAATGATCAGTTCCGCCACTGTGGCAAGATTTCGAAGTTCGATCAAATCAGATGTTACCTTAAAATCCCAATAATAATCATTGATTTCTTCCTTGATATTTTGGATTCTTCTCAATGCCCGTTGCAGGCGTTTGTCCGATCTTACAATTCCGACATAATTCCACATCAACCGCCGAATTTCATCCCAGTTATGGGAGACAACAATGGCCTCATCACTGTCCATGGTATCGGTTTCGTCCCAAAGATCCAGGGAGACAATTACTTTGTTTCCAATGGACTTGAACTCTTCAACAGATGATTGATATGCCCTGTGGGAATAGACCAATGCTTCAAGCAGGGAATTGGAGGCAAGCCTGTTAGCACCATGAAATCCTGTGCATGCGGCTTCACCAACGGCATAAAGTCTTTGAACGTCTGTCTTCCCATTCAAGTCTGTGGCGACTCCGCCGCACATATAATGGGCAGCCGGAACAACCGGGATCGGATCTTTTGTCATGTCAATCCCATACGCAAGGCATCTAGAATAAATATTGGGGAATCTTTTTTTAATACTGTCGGAATCCTTATGAGAAATATCCAGAAAAACAGCATCTGCACCGGTTTTCTTTAACTCACTGTCAATGGCTCTTGCAACAACGTCCCTGCAGGCAAGTTCCTTGTCAGGAGAATATTTGTCCATAAACCGCTGACCTTTAAAGTCTATTAAAACTGCACCCTCCCCTCTTACCGCTTCTGAAATAAGAAAATTTTTTGCTTCAGGATGATAGAGACATGTGGGATGAAATTGAACAAATTCCAGGTTTGCAACGGATGCACCTGCACGGTATGCCATGGCAATACCGTCGCCGGTTGCAATATCCGGATTAGATGTATAAAGATACACCTTGCTGGCCCCGCCTGTAGCAAGAAGCGTGATCCCTGCATAAAAAGTTTCAATTTTCCCGGTTTTATTATCCAGGACATATGCCCCGCAACAGATATTTTCACACTGGGTAACAATGAGTCCGCTTCGAATGCTGCTGGAAAATGTTACTAAGTTCACAGCAATATGATCTTCCAGAATAGTTATATTCTTATTTTGTTCGACATTTTTTACCAGGGTATCTTCAATCTCTCTACCCGTCAGATCATGAGCATAAACGATCCTTTTAGCAGAATGCCCCCCTTCTTTGCCCAGTGAAAAATCATACTCACCATTGCCTTCTATATTAAAATTTGCCCCTTGTTTTACAAGCTCTTTAATTCTTTTGGGTCCGTCTTTCACCACCATCTTTGCAACATCTTTGTTGCAAAGCCCATCACCGGCATCAAGTGTATCTTTGATATGAAGGTCAAATGAATCCATCTTGCTGAATACAGCGGCCACACCCCCCTGGGCCAGCGCTGTATTTGTTTTCTGTATTTTTTTTTTAGTAATGATGGTGACTTTACCAAACTTTGCCACTTTCAGGGCATAACTTAAGCCGGCAATGCCGCTTCCGATCACTAAAAAATCTGTTTTCTTAATCATAACAGGCTGGTTTTTTTCTTTTTACGTGCACTTAAACCAAAAAACAAACCAACAATAAAAACACCCGGACCAATCAAAAACCAAAGTTTCGGCTCATTGTTCAAATCATTCTCCAAAGTCTCGATCTGACTTTTCTGGGCCTCATACAGTTGCATCATTTCTTTATATTTTGCATCAAGTTTTAAAAAATCAGAAGATTCCTGTTTCAGTTTATTATATTTTTCTTGTATCTGAACCAATGTCGCATTTTTAACCGTAAGTGTCTTATTCTCATCTTCTATTGCTTCTAATTTGGACATCAGATCCTGATTATCTTTATTTAATTTTTCAACCAGAAGGGCATCCGGTACTTTCTGGGTTAAAAACCTTGATAAAACCCATCCGGTTCTTCCCTGATCTGTCTTTACATGGGTCCAGTCCTTTTGGTATTCAACAATTTCAAGTTTGGTACCGGACTTTAACATGGCCACAATTTTGTGTTCCACTCCCGGACCCGTCCGCATGGTAATGTTTGTAATCCCTGTCACATATATGTCTTCAGCAAACAACGTACCGGCAAAAAATGCCATCCATAAAAAAATGATCAAAAGGTATTGATATATTTTTTTCATCCTATTCTCATCTCCTTTTAAATTCGAGATTTATCGCTATTTTATTTTTTCAATCTCATCCAATATCATTGCATCCTGCCTTTATCAATATGAAAAATTGTTATTATATCTAAACTAATAGCAGATGAACAGTCCAAAAAAAAATGATCAGTTTTTTTATTCTACAATCACTTCAAAAATTACTCTCATATTTGCTTTGGCTTCCTTAGAATTTATTTGTTCGGGATCGGGTTCATACATGGCAGGTCTTGTTTCTCCATATCCAATGGCTGAAAGCCTTTTAAAAGGGATGTCACCAACATCAATAAGGTAATTTTTAACAGCTAACGCTCTTTTTTCGCTTAGATTCTGATTATGGTCGTGGGTTCCGCGGGCAGAGGCATGCCCTCCAATAATGACGTTAACATCAGGATTGTTCATTAGAACCTGGATATGCTGATCAAGTATTGTTTTGCCTTCTTTTGTAAGATCTGAACTATCAAAATTAAAATGAATATTTCCAAGATTCATCATCAATGGCTCCGCCTTGTGATATCCTAGTCCATCTTCTTTTAGAGATGCGCTTTTCTTTTCTTTTGATACAGAAACCTCAGCAATCTTTTCAACTTTGGTTAAAAAAACCTTAGAGACATAATCAGCCATGGGTTGTGCAGAACCGACATCCTGCGCCAGAATCATAAATCCGCAGGGTGAAACCCGGGCAATCTTTTCCATTAAAATTTTTCCTTTTTCATCATCCCCCACCATTACAGTATAAATGCAAAGATGATCCGCCATCATCGCCTGCATATTCTGTGCAGCAATAAAGGGCTGATCACTCAAATCCTTGCCATCGCTTATAATGATGACCACTTTATTGCCGCTGATATTTTTCAAATCAACAGCAGCCTCGGTTATGGCAGCCGTCAAGGGAGTCGGCCCTCCTGAAGGGGTCACCTGGATCAAACCCTTATTCATCCCCTGCCGATTGTAGGGGGCCATACCGTAAAAAAGTTTGGTCTGCGCACGTGTTAACTGCAGGGCATGACCAAAAGTTCTTAATCCGGAAACAGCGCAAATTGGCGGCATGGTATCATTCATGCGGCGAACAAATGCTTTGGCGATATCAAACTTGACATAATCCTGATAGGTTTCAGCCATTGATGAGGATGCATCCATCAAAACCACTAAACCATCCACTTTTGACCCGAATTCACCTGACTGAAACCCAGGGGTTAAATCCTTAACAATACTGTCCGGAACCATCTTGGTTTTGTTCACACTTGCGCATGATGTCAGGCATATTAAAACAATTACCAATAAAATTAATCTGATTTTTCTATTTTGCATCAGTACTTCTCCTTTTGTATAATAGATTCAATCCTCTATTCAATGCAATAATCACACCAAAGCTTTGAATATTTATAATTCCTTAAAATTCAAATAGTTAAATGCATGTCCATAAAAAAGTTTAATGAAATTATGAAATAAATTACATAAACTATTACATTTTTTATCTATTTTTATGAAATAAATTACACTGCTGCCAATGTTCATAATTATATGGCAATTAAAAAAAAACTTTCCATTTATGAATAGAGTTATGTATAACCAAATGAACACCGTTTATTTAGTTCACTCAAAACTTATAATAAGCATGGTTTATCTCTGACAGAGCACCTTAAACAAAAGGAGAAATAAAAATGACTGACCAAGTATGGAAAACGCCCTATTGGCCGGAAGGAGTAGCACACGATGTAAGTAATTACCACTACCCCCTGCCTCAAATCCTTGATAACACGGCTAAAAAGTATCCTGATAATGTCTATACCATTTTTAACGGTGCTTTCAGGACCTATGCCCAGGTCAAGGATACTGCGGACAGAATTGCAAACTTTCTTGCGGGCAAAGGCATTAAAAAGGGAGACAAGGTTGCTATCTTTCTTCCCAACATACCCCACTTTCCTGAAGTTCTTTTTGGTATCCTTAAGGCCGGTGCCGTAGCTGTGAACTGTAATCCGTCCTATACACCGACAGAACTGAACTACCAGCTCAAGGACTCTGAATCAAAAATGGTCTTTTGCATGGACCATCCCCTGCTGTATCCAAACACGGTTGAGGCGATAAAAGACACCAATATTGAAACTATTATTGTTTGCAATATCAAATCCTATCTTCCAAAAATCAAAGCGTT
>NZ_JAIOSW010000212.1 GCF_021107415.1 Desulfobacula sp. | reverse complement strand
CAGATTCTTAATGCAGTGGAGCGTTAAGACCGGCAAAGTGTTTGAGTGTAGCGAGTTCTTGCCGGTTAGCGCAACGAAATTTAAAATCTGTAAGAAGTTCAATCGGATTCATCGCAAGCATGCCCCGACCGGCTTAAAGCAAAACAATCATTTTAAACTTGTAATTTTTACTGACAATATAAGGAATAAACATGACAAGTTTTGTTTTGAAAGCCGGAACCCTGATGTTTCAGATTTTCTTCCTTATTGTTTATAACCGATCATTCTTAAAAAACCTTTTCTTTTTTCAATATCTTCTTCGGTCTCAATACCCTTTGATGAAAATCCGTCTATGACCCCAAGGATTCCTCTTCCCTGGTCTGTTTGGGCAAGAATTACCTGAACGGGATTGGCTGTTGCACAATGGATTCTGGCGACTTCAGGTACATTTTTAATCGTATTGAGGACATTGATGGGAAACATATCTTTCATAAAAACAATAAAAGAATGGCCGGCGGAAAGTGCAAAGGCATTTTTCTTTGCCAGTTCCATCATTTCCTCATCTGTACCGCTGTACCTGACAAGGCACTCCATGGATGCTTCACAGAATGCCACGCCGAATTTAGCATTGGGCACTGTACAGACAATGGCCTCATGGATATCTTCAATCGTTTTGATAAAGTGGGAATGACCGAGAATAAAATTCAATTCATCCGGATTTTCAATGGTTATGGTTTTTAATTCCATTTTGTCCTCTTTATTATGATTAATTGATTATAAAATATGCCGACAGGCTTTACCATACTGGTATTTGTGAAGAAAAACAACCGGCCGCAATCTCAATTGATATTTTTGTTATAAAAAAATTTTATGGTTTTTGGTATAAAAATTGCATTTTTACTTCAGCAGAGCCGATAATAATAACAAAGATTCAATTTGCGGATGACATGAATCCGGATAAGATCTATGGATAGGAAGGACTGATTATGAATAATGAAAAAAAACCTTTTGAAGTGGCAAAAACTTTTGGACTCGGTGTTCTGTTCAAGTTAACAAAAAAAACTATCAGCGGGATTGAAATATCAAGTGACGGGGAAAAGTTCATATCCAATTTAACTCTGAATGAACTTAGCGATGCTGTTAACTCTACGATAAAAGCACATAATATCAGCTTGAAACTCGAGTAAGGTTATATAAAACCATGACCATGGTGAAATCTTGCCCAGTTACCGATATCCCCACTCGGATTATTTATATGATTAATTGATTACAGGATATGCTGACCGACTTCACTATACCATTTACTTCCAATACTCCAAGCCATATTTTGCAAGAATTTTCTCTAATTTTCCAGAATCTTTTAATTTTCTTATGCCTTTTGTAAAGATCTCAGCATATTCTCTGGATTTTGCGATTTTAGGAGAAAAAGCAATATACAGATTATCTATCGAACCACTACCTCCCACGCTAATGATCTGGCTGGAGACCCCCATTTTTTTTGCTTTTTGTAAAAAAACATTTTTATTCTCGACTGTGATATCAATTCTTCCTGATAGTAATTTTTTAATATTTTGAACAAGAGGGTCTTGACCGTAAACATATTGGACTAACTCTTTGTTTTTCTTGAAAAATTTATCAAGCTCCTTACCATATGAATAATCTTTTATCGCCCCAATCCGAACCTTTAATAATGATTCTATCCCTGTAAATCGCCATGAACTTCCCTTTCTTGCCCAAAAATCCCTCTTAGAAACACCAAATTCTTCTTCAGAAAAAATAAAATCCGGAGCATCCTCTATATTTGCTCCTATAATAGCATTATATTTTCCTTCCCGTGTGTCTATAATTGCTCTGTTCCAGGGGACAATTTTATAGTCAACCGTATAACCGGCCGCTTTAAAAACCTGATGCGCAATTTCAATTCCATATCCTGGTTCTGATGTATTTGGCAG
This sequence comes from Desulfobacula sp., assembly GCF_021107415.1. The sequence goes on along the minus strand of NZ_JAIOSW010000212.1, from coordinate 14,372 downwards.
TCCGTTATATGGAGGCCATGCATCTGCAACAATAGTTATTGTACCTGCCGTTGCAGGGACCGCAACTACAATAGAAATGAACATAAAAAATAATTGAAAGAATATTTTACTCATAATTTTCCATTTAAAATTCCCATTTGATAACTAATTATTATCTGCTATCAAAAGTATAAACCATTAGCAATTAATATTTTCAAATTCAAGTTGAAAATATAATCAGTGTTATAATCCAAGACCTCCCGGATTCATGATGTTATGGGGATCAAAATGTTTTTTTATTGCCCGCAGTATGTCCATCTGGTTTTCACCCAGATGCTTCTCCATCCAGGGCACCATCATTCTTCCCACTCCATGATGGTGGCTTAATGATCCAAAATTTTTTTCAATTTTTTCTATGATGCCGTGCTGGAACGATCTGAATTCTTCAACATCCTGCATCTTTGTGATAAAAATAAAATACAGGTTGGTTCCCTGGGCATAAAAATGGGATGCATGAGTCATGCAAATGGTATTGGGATGTTTTTTGATATGGTTTCTTACGGCGCTATAAAGCGCTTGAATATGATCCCAGGTAACAGATGCCTCAAGGGTATCGATCAATACACCAAAATCATTTAAGGCATCTCTCATATAGGGGTCTGAAAATCTTCCCTTTTGCCATTTTTTCATGGGATATCCGGTTAAATAAAGTCCCTGATTTGTTTTGCAGACTTTTTTGACCTGTTTAAAAAGATTTTTAGAAAAAGAATTGTCTCCGTCTGTCTGGCCCATTAACAGACATCGAGACCCTGGTCTCAAGCCTTTAAATCCCATATACTTATCCGGCAGGCTGCCTTCAAGACCATACATTTTCATTGCCACATCCGTCTCTTCAGGATCAGACAACCGAAGGATCGAAGGCATGCCGGATTCGGCCTGGCTGATCTGCCGTGCTGCATCTATGGCTGCTTTAAAATCTGGAAACATATAAGTGAATTGTCTTGCAGTTTCTGGCTGATATTGAAAAATCTTCATGGTTACGGCAATCAGAACACCAAAACATCCTTCAGAGCCTTTCATGATATCATTGATCTTAGGACCGGTGGCTGTTGCAGGAAAATCATGGGTTTTAAAGGCACCTGTGGGGGTGACATACTCCTGGCTGACAACAAGATCATAAACATCTCCATAATATGACGATGCCTGTCCAGACCCGAGAGTGACCACCCAGCCGCCAACAGAAGAGAATTCAAAACTTTGGGGGAAATGGCCGCCGGTATACCGTGTTTTCGCATTCAGTTTTTCAGGAGCATGATTTAACAAATCTTCATATTCAGGCCCCATCATACCCGGTTCAACCGTAATGGTCTGGTTGATTTCATTAAACTCAATCATCTTGTTCAAGTGAGTACCCATCACCAGGGTAACCCCGCCTTTTGGACAGTCCAACCCCAGAGTGACGGAACTTCCGCCGCCATACACATGCAGGGGAATTTTTTTTTCATGGCAAAGCGCAAGGATTTTTTTAATATCCTCCCTGCTGCGTGGGTGTAAGATCAAATCAGATATTTTCTCAATTTGTCCCTGTCTTAAATTAAGGATATCCTCCATGGATTTACCCGTGGAGTATTTCAGCCGGGAATAGGTATCAAAAAAAAGATTATCACGGCCCACTATGGTTTCAAACAGGGTGATATCTTCTTTTGCAATCCTTGTTTCCCGGGTATTTTCAACCGCCTTGTTTCCTAAATTGACAGGGGTTTGAAAATCTGTGTTTGAAAGCCCAAGTTCCTCTTTTATGATATTTAAAAATCCCTGGCTTGGATTTTTAAAATAATCCTTTGCCCCCCATTTAAATATGGATCTAAAGGTTTGCTGATTCGGTTCTTTTTCCAGCCAGTCCGGTGTAAAATCATATTTTTTCATTATTTGGGATATCCTGTTATTTCACGAATTTGAGAGTACAAGGGTTCAAGAACTGAATACATCTTAGCATAAACCCTTGAATACAAGGCCTTGTAAATCTGCACATGTTTCTGGTTTGGTTCAAAAATTTTTTTGGCATGGACCATGTTTTCCACTGTTTCATCAAGGCTTGAAAACCATCCAAGGCCTTTGGCCACAAGAATGGCAGCCCCCAGACCCGATGTTTCATGGGTTTGCCCTTTTACCATGGGAAGATTGAAAATGTCTGCCGTTATCCTGCAGATTTCATCGCTTTGTGATGCACCGCCAGAGACAGCGACTTTTTCTATTTTTATCCCGGTTTTGTCCTGAATTTTTTCCATACCCTCCCAGAGAGCAAACCCCAAGCCTTCAATGACTGCCCGGTATATATGATCTTTTGTATGTACATCCCCGAATCCAATCATGGCACCTTTGGCATCGGGATGATCTAAGCCCGGCCCCCAATAGGGCTGTACAATTAGTCCCATGGCGCCGGGTTGAGTTCTTTCAAGGCATTGATTTAACACTTCTTCCGCCGGGATACCCATTTTTTTAGCCTGTTCCACCTCTTTGTAGGCAAACTCATTTTTAAACCATGTGATCATCCAGAAACCCCGGAAAATCTCTATTTCCGGATTATAAAATCCCGGAACCGAAGCCGGGTATGCCGGCAAATATTTTATGGGCTCAATATATTTTTCAGACAAAGTCTGAACCGTGGCTGTCGTACCAAAGCTTAAGCTTGCCATTTTAGAATTTACAACACCTGCTCCCAAGGTTTCACATCCCTTATCCGATCCACAGGCAATCACGGGAGTACCTTTTTTGATTCCAATTTGCCGTTCAGCTTGTGAGCTAATCGTGCCCAGAAGATCCCCGGGCGGCACAAGAGTAGGTAGTTTATCCTTTTCAATGGGAAAGAATTTTTTTGCCAACTGGTGATCTTTAGCCCATGCATGTGTTTTATAACAAAACGGAATATGCCCAATCTGTGAAGCCACGGAATCGGTAAAATTTCCGGTTAGCCTGTGGTTTAAAAACCCTGAAATCTGAAGATACTTGTGTGTTTTCTCCCAGATCTCGGGCTGGTTCTGCATGATCCAGTTGCATTTGCCCTGGATTTGAATATCCTCTAACTTTTTTTTGAGACCTGCAATTTTAAGGCCCAGATTTAATAAGCCTTTCTGCCCCCAGACAGGTTTAGATCTCCTCTGATCCAGCCATATGATTGCTGGCCGCAGGGGAATACCCTTTTCATCCACATTCACCATACTGGCCCGCTGGGTTGCCACCCCCACCCCGGCAATGGATTCAAATAATTTCGGATTTGACTCCTTTAACTTTTGGCAGGCATTAACAAGACTGTTCCAATAAAGTTCAGGGTCCTGTTCTGCCCAACCGGACTGTTTGCAAAAATAGGGTTCATATTCGATCTGAACCCTTGCGAGCATTTCACCCTTTTGAGAAAAAAGGATGGCTCTGAGGCTTTGGGTTCCGCAATCAATTGCAAGGATTGTGGCAGGAATTGTATTTTGTTCCAAATCAAATCTCCCTTTTTTTAGGTCTGACCTTCAGGTTAGGTAGGACCTTCAGATTAGGTGGAGAATAATATGTTTCCCATAGTTTTATATAGGCTTTCTTCTCTTTGTCCCACTTTTTATTATCCCACTTTTTATTGTTTTGGGAAAGATAAGGTTTGCACAAGGTTTCAATTCTATCCAGCAAATTTTTCCCACCTTCAGGAAGCAGCAGCCCAACCCTGACCCGCCTCAATAACAGGTCGGAAAGATGTCGGATATTTTCATATTCAGCTGCATAACGGATTTCCGCCCAAAGGCTTTTTGTATTTTCAATTGGGTTAAACAATTCTTCGTCATACTGCCGGATCATTTGCCATCCAAAAGATCCATACCGACCCAAAAGTCTTTCCTGGGCACTGTCTGATACATTCCGACATGTTTCATCCCAGGGTTGATCTTTTATCTTTTGTTCGGGATTTGGAATCGCTGGTTTTGGCAAATATGGTTTGGCCGCTTTTAAGGCATCATTGGCAAGCATTTGAAACGTAGTAAGTTTTCCGCCTGTTGCCGTTACGAGTCCTTTATCCTTCCATACCACATGTTCTCTTGATTCCCGTGATGCTGCCTTCTTTTTTTTGCTCAATACCGGCCGAACCCCGGCAATGGAAGATATGCAGTCATTCAAAGATAATTTAAAATCCGGCAGGATATGGTTGAGTCCTTCCATTAAATAATCTGCTTCTTTCATTGTCACAAACGGCTCCATTTTCATATCCTGATCATGATCAACATCTGTTGTGCCCAACAAAACCGATTCTTCCCAGGGGAACAAAAAGACAGGCCTTAAATCTTGTGGGTGGATAAAACTGATAACCCGGTCCAGGGGAAATATTGATTTGGGGAAAATCAGATGGCTTCCCCTTAACGGCCGTATGTGAAATCCTTTCATGGGAGATGGATGAAGGGTTTCTGCAAATGCACCGGTGGCATTGATCAGCACCTTTGTCTTGATTTCAACTGATGCAAGGGAGTCTATATCCATGGCATTAACCGCGGCCAGATATCCTTTTTGATCCCTTTCAATCCCCGTCACTCTTGTATAATTCAGTGCTGTCCCACCTAAAAGGCACCCCTCATAAATCAGCCTTAATACAAGCCGGGCATCATCTACCTGGGCATCCTTGAATCCAACCCCCGACACCAGGTTTTTCTCTCTGATTCCGGAAATTTTCTCTATAAGCGCAGCTTTTGTATAATTATTATGCTGTTTTTCCCCGGCCATGAAACTGTAAATAGACAAACCGATTTTCATGGATGACCTGGAAGGACCATAATGATCAAACACGGGCATGATAAATTTCAAAGGGGTCACCAGTCCGGGGTATTGTTTTAACAGCCTTTCCCGCTCTTTTACAGCCGCTTTTGTTAACAGAAACTTCCCCTGTTTAAGATATCTTAACCCCCCATGAACCATCTTTGACGACCGGCTTGACGTTCCCCAGGCAAAGTCCTTTGCTTCCAAAAGAAGTACACGGTACCCTTTTTTTACAGACTCATAAAAAATACCGGCCCCGGTAATCCCGCCGCCGGCCACAATCACATCATATTCTTTGTTGATATCAGAAAATTTCATCTTATTTTCTCCCATATCTTTTGGGTATGGATCATGGTCTCTTCAACCAACAATTTTATATCCATATTGTTTTGTTCCAAAGCCTTGATCAAGTCACTGTAGTATGTGAGTGATGCGACTCTGGCATTTTTTTTTTGGAAATAGATCTCTCCTAAAATCGCATAAAGCGGTTCAAAATCATTTAAAATCATATTAAAGACGGGATTTTTTGTCGCCTTAACCATAAGCATCTGCAGTCCCCAGTCATATTCGGCATAGGCATCGGCCCGATTTTTTAAGGCATTTGATTTTCTAAGATAGGTTAAGATCTCTTCAGGACTGTTGGAAATGGCTTTTTGTGCGATATCGGGAAACATCACGGTTCTGACTTCCAGTAAATGGGACACCATGTCAGTGGATAAATTCTTACCATATCTTGCCAGAGAACTTAGGATTCCAAGCCCGCCGTTTTTCAGGTAATCATTCACTTTGGTCGGCTTGCCATGGCGTATGGTGATCCATCCTTCCTTTGACAGCCGTTGCAGGGTCTCTCTCAATGTAGGCCTTGTCACCCCAAGCTCAATTGCAAGAAGCCTTTCCGCCGGAAGCACTTCACCAGGATTATATTTCAACCCTAAAATGGCCTCCAGCAGTTGTTTCTCAGCAAATTCAGCAGGTTTTAATAATTTTTCAACCAAGGTTTCACCCTTTAATATTCATGAATTGCGACATAACTGGTAAGAGGTCATACCAGTTAAGCAAAGAAAAATCAAGTTTTTTATACAATGATAGAAATCCGAAATAATTCGTGATACAAATATGCATAACTTGCCTGATATGGTATTGATTTATCTTTAATATAGAGCGTTACCTTAACAAATTATATGAAAATAATATCTTTTTTAGATCGACTGACAACACCAGCTAATCTCACCATAAAAGACGGTATTACATACTGGCAGGAAAAAATTTTATTAAATCTTTTTCTTATAATAGCCGGTTTGGGGCTAATTACCTATATTCCGAGTTTTGCCCTGTCCATCAAAGAAGAGCTCTGGATTGTCGCTATTATTGATACTTTTATGTATCTATTCATCCTGTTCCTCTTTTTCAAACCAAACCTCTCCTATACATTTCGTGCAGCCAGTATCCCCTTGATCAGCTATCTTTTGGGCATGGTGTTAATTATCACACTTGGACCTTTTGGTGCCGGACCTGTCTGGCTGTTTTTCTTTCCTGTTATCACCGGGGTATTGTTGGGATACAAAATGGCTTTTTGGGCTTTAATTATTAATGCACTAACCATTATAAGTCTTGGTTTTCTAATTAGTTTTAACCTGACAGATCTTTTGGTATCGCTTAATTTTAAGGTATGGTATCTGTCATCAGACAATCCCCTGGAGAAATGGATTGTGGTCAGTCTGAACTTTATGCTCTTGAATATTATTGCCACACTTTCGGTAACGACTATATTAAACGGCCTTCAAAGATCAATGATGGCGGTTACAAGATCAAAAAAAAAATACCACAGAATATTTGAAAATATTCTGGATGTCTATTTTGAAACCAGCATGGATGGAATTATTCTTGAAATAAGCCCGTCTATCGAAAGAATATCTCAATACTCACAAAATGAACTTAGAGGGAAATCTTTTTTTACTATTTACAAAGACACAAATCACCGAGACGAGACGCTAAAGCGTCTCATCAAAACCGGCTTTTTAAAAGATCACGAAATACGTCTGATAAACAAAGACGGCACCATCCATTTTTGCTCGGTAAATGCCCGCCCTTTAAAGGGGAAAGATGGGAAACCTGAAAAAATTATTGGGATTTTCAGGGATATTTCAAATCAAAAAAAAATGGAAAAAGAGAAAAAAAATCTTGAAGAACGGTTAAACCGATCTCAAAAAATGGAGACATTAGGCCTTTTGGCAGGTGGTGTAGCCCATGATTTAAACAATATATTATCCGGTATTGTAACCTATCCTGAACTTTTGGCAATGAATCTTGATAAGGATGACCCGTTAAAAAAATCACTTGGTATTATTCAATCATCGGGTTATCGGGCTGCGGAAATTGTTCAGGATCTACTCACTCTTTCCAGAAGAGGCGTAATTACCCGTGAGGTGTTGAATCTGAACGATCTGGTTTCAAATTTTCTACTCACTCCGGAATACAAAAAAATTCTTTCATTCCATCCCAATATTTTTGTTGAAAAACAGATAGACGCCGCCACACCCTTTTTAAAAGGATCATCCGTTCATCTTCAAAAAACGTTAATGAATCTGATATCCAATGCCGCAGAAGCTCAGCCTGATGGGGGAATAATCCGTATAAAGACACAAAACAGGCTCTTAAATAACCCCATAAAAGGATATGATCAGGTTGAAGCAGGAAATTATGTTGTCCTCAGTGTTAAAGACAATGGTATCGGCATTGATCCAGAGGATTTAAAAAGAATATTTGAGCCATTCTTCACAAAAAAAATAATGGGACGAAGTGGTACCGGCCTTGGCATGTCAGTCGTATGGGGAACTGTTCAGGATCATGAAGGCTATATTGATATCATTTCAAATGCTGATAAAGGAACAACCTTTGACTTATATTTTCCCATCACCACGGATGAAGCATTAACCCCGGAAAAACCCTTTTCCCTGGATGCCTGTAAAGGCAATGGCGAAAAAATTCTTATTATTGATGATGTTGATGCCCAAAGACGGATTGCCGGCGTTACTCTGGAAAAACTTGGATATAAAACAGTTAGTGTATCCAATGGTAAAGAGGCAATCAAATATTTAAAAGGAAATGATGCTGACCTGCTGCTTCTTGATATGATCATGGAGCCCGGGATCGACGGTTTTGAAACTTACAAACGAATCCTGGACTTTAACCCTAAACAAAAAGCGATTATTGTCAGCGGTTATTCTCAAACCAGACAGGTGGAAAAAACCCTCCGTCTTGGGGCAGGTTATTATCTTAAAAAACCGTATACCATTGAAGAAATAGGGATCGCAGTAAAAAACGAATTGTTAAAGACTGAAAAATAGTTCAAAACAGCCAACGTTCAACCCATTAAAGGGCAACGCCTTATTGAGAATGTTGCAAATTGGAACAAAACAAGCTCACGATGCAGGCCACAATTAATGCACCTGCAAGGCTAACCAGCACGAATAATGAGGTAAAGTACCAACCCCAATATATTATCAACACTGGCAAAAGAACAGGTTTGACCGAACGGTTACCTATAAAATTAGCAAGGTGGAATTCAGTGGCTCCCTTATCCCTTAAATTTTTTAGCAATGGATACCAGGCATAAACAGGCCCCATTGACAAAATACCCGCCAAGGATGAAAGGAATACTCCTTTTAGACCAGCATTCCGACCTAAAAAGAGCGTTACCACTGCCGGGGATAAAAATCGGTTGAGTACCACCATCATGATAAGGGCTAAGCATACGGGCAGAGCAAGCTGCCAAAACATAGAACCGCTCATATGCAATGCACGATAAGTGCTCTCAGGCGCAAACACGATCCCGAGTCCATACAGACCGATAACCCCAAAAGGAAACAACCATGGCCGTGCCAAAGCCATAAAGACCGAAGAATCGCTTTTTGGGCTCATATACTTCCTCCTGCAAACCAGACAACTACAAAAGACATGATTATGGCCACGATAAATCCGGTAATGTTACGCACCAGAGCAAAACGTATGCCCAGAGCCTTAGACTCCACGGGTAGCTGAATCAATCCAACACTGACCCAGGTCAGCATCAATGCCGTGACCCCGGATAGCCCAACACCAATATTCAAAAGGTTTTTGCCTATTACATAACTGTTGACGGGATTTCCGGTCAGGACACTTCCCATGCAAGCCCCCCAGAATGAATCGAGAACGGCAGAGCCGGAAAAAAAAGAAAGCAGTGTCTGCTTCGACACAAATCCTTGAAACAACCCCAGCAACAGGATCACACCAACGAGCAGAGGTAAAATGGACTGAAACTGGCGCAGGCCCTTTTTCATAGCTGCAATCCATTGATCTTTCGATGTGGATTCTCTGAACGGCAGCTCGTCATTTTTCAGCTTGGAGTTTAAGGACTGCGAATCCATATAGTTTGTGACTGCTTTGGCTACTGAACCAGAAATTTGTGTGACAATTTCAATACCTTGTTCAGCTAATACTTTAGCAATATCTGGAGAAATAAAACCAACAAGAATGACCTGAACACCCATATCCATGACCAGGGAAATAGTCTGTACTCCAGCCCCAGGTAGAGATGAACGTTGTGACCCGTTTAAGACCTCAAAGGACATATCATCGGTTTCGATCACCAGCACATGGGCAGCTATACCCAGCTTGTTCTCCACCATTCCGTTCAAGTTTGGCTCAGTACTTGGGACTGCTATTTTCATGCTACTTACCTGGTTTTTATAATTTAACAAACATTCAAAACTGCTGCCAGCCAGTGGTTACAGCTGTTGCCCAGCGCTGTGGCAATCATAATTTTTTCCCGGAACTTAGCTGGAATTACTTTAAATACATAGACCATAAAAATTGCCAAAATTTGTATAAATATCATTATCCCTCTCTTGCTCTATTTTTTTTGAGGCATTATTAGCTTTTTTAAATTTTTATGTCAATTTGAAACCTGTTCTCCAATTTGTTTTAAGCTTATCAAAATTTTAACGTCCTCCGGGACTTCCGGTATTGTATTACCGATAGCAACATCAAGCCTGTCTTTAAAGCTGTCCATCAGTTCTGCAAGGACCTGGACTCTGTTCCTCTGTAACAGCCGGATCTCTATCGGGGCCTTGGCAGCCTCTTCAATTGTCACCAATACAAAATCTATTTGCCTTTACCCTGATGGTTGCATATGAATTGAGGGCAATTTTGCAATGTACCGGGGTTTACAAAAAGAGTGCTGGTCTTATATTATCCCTAAAATTAATCCAAACCAAAAAAATGTGGAGCAAACCATTGAAACAAATAATTGTTCTTGCAACCAGAAACAAGGGAAAAACAAGGGAAATCAATGAGCTTTTAAAAGACTTCCCAATTGAAATCAGGAATCTTGACGACTTCGGCCCCATCCCTGAAGTCATTGAAGATGGAAAAACATTTGATGACAATGCCTATAAAAAAGCCTCCTTTACGGCAAAGATATTAGGGTATCCTGCCATGGCTGATGATTCCGGAATCTGTGTTGAAGCCCTTGACGGTGCGCCAGGGGTCTATTCTGCCAGATATGCCGGAGATAATGCCTCAGATGCGGACAATGTTAAAAAAATGCTGTCTGACTTAGAGGGTAAAGAAAACCGGAATGCCGCCTTTCAGTGTGTGATTTCCATTGCAGTTCCCACAGGGGCTGCATTAACCTATGAAGGGGAGTGTAAAGGTATCATTACTAAAGAACCTGTTGGAGACAATGGATTTGGATATGATCCGCTCTTTTTTTATCCGGACTTGAATAAAACCTTTGCCCAACTGACCATCAAAGAAAAGGGACAGGTCAGCCACCGGGGCAAAGCGTTGAAAGAAGTTGTAGATGAAATAGATAAAATTATTGATTGGATTGACATTATTATGCCAAAATTCCAACCTGTTGAAGGCAAAGAAAACAAATCATGACACCATCATCTTTTAAAGAACTCGTAATAAAGAACAGGTCCTGTCGGCGCTTTGACAACGCCCATAAAATTGACGAAAAAACCTTAAGAGACCTGGTTGACCTTGCCAGAAACTGTGCCTCGGCTGCCAATATGCAACCCTTGAAATATGTGATCTGCTGTGATGAAAGTAAAAATGAAAAAATCTTTTCCTGTCTTGGCTGGGCTGCATATTTAAAAGACTGGAAAGGTTCCATAAAAGAAGAAAGACCATCTGCTTATATTGTCATTATGGGTGACCACAACATTTCCGACAAATTCTGGTGTGACCACGGCATCACAGCCCAGACCATGCTCCTGGGTGCAAGGACCATGGGGCTTGGCGGGTGTATGTTCGGCTCCATCAATATCAAGAAGCTCAAATCGTCTTTGAATATCGGGGATCACCTGGAGCCAAAACTGGTAGTCGCCTTAGGAAAGCCCGTTGAAGAGATCCGGATTGATGATTTAGGGGAAGACGGGGATATCAAATACTGGCGGGATAAGAATCAGGTTCATCATGTTCCCAAAAGAAAACTGTCCGATATTATCATGGGTTCATGAAAAAACAAAAAAAAATTCTTCTTGTAAATCCATCCTGCCTTGATGCAAGGATTTCCGGAGAGGATGCCGGTGTTGTTCCCATAGGGCTCTACTATATTGGGGCGCTTCTGATTGAAAACGGATTTGACGCAAACATCATCAACCTGGCCGGCAATAAGGATGATCCTCTTAAAGCGTTCAAAAAGCTTATCACAACCGAACAGCCGGATATTATCGGATTTTCCGTGATCAACCCGAACCGGTGGAATGCAATGGATTGTGCCAGGGCAGCCAGGCAAATCAAACCGGATATCACCATTGTTTTTGGCGGACCTGCACCGACATTTCTTGCAGACCATCTTTTAAGGGCCTGCCCTGATATTGATTTTATTGTTGCAGGAGAAGGTGAAATCACCTTTCTTGAACTTGTAATAGAACTTGAAAACAGGAGAGATAGTTCCTGTGAAAATATTGACGGTCTTGTCTTTAAAAAAAACAACCGTATTGTCCGGACGTCTTCAAGGCACCTGGTTGAAAAACTTGACACCCTGGTTCACCCTTCAAAATATTTTGTATATCAACACCTTGCCATGTCACGGGGCTGTCCCGGCAAATGCACTTTTTGCGGATCACCAAAATTCTGGGGAAACTCAAACCTGAGGTTTCATTCTCCCAAATGGTTTGCAGATGAAATCCAAACCCTGGTCAAAAACAATGTCACCCATTTTTATATTTCAGATGATACCTTTACAATGGATAAGCAAAGGGTGATTGAGTTTTGCAATCTTATTATTGACAGGAAGCTTGACATCACCTGGAACGCAATTTCAAGGGTGGATTATATTGATGAAGACATCCTTTTTTCCATGCGAAAGGCCGGTTGCATTCACCTAAGTTTCGGTGTTGAATCCGGATCTGAAAAAATCCGAAAAACGCTTGGCAAACCCATAAAACAAGAAAAAATCATAAAGGCTTTTTCCCTGACCACATCCTATGGCATACTGCCCCGGGCCTACTTTATTTACGGTTCACCCGGCGAAACAGATAAGACCATACAGGAAAGCCGCGACCTTTTAAATACCATCAAGCCCTTGAGTGCTATATTTTATATGCTTGTGCTTTTCCCGGGAACCCATCTGTATCAATCTGCGGTCCAGAAACATCTGGTGACGGATGACGTCTGGCATCAAAAGATAGAAGACCTGCCATGGTTTGAAATAGATGACCTTCTTGATTTCACCAAAGTTAAAGCATTTGGTGATGGTTTAAGGTCTGAATTTTATAATAACCTTGATACATTTGCCAAAAAAATAGAGCTTGCGGACATAAAAGAATTAATCCCTTTTCATGCGGATTTCCTGTCAAGACTTGCCATGACATTTTCCCATGGCGAATATGCTGGTGAATATGGTGGTGACACCCGGATAAAAAACCAGGACAAAACAGCGAAATTGCTGTATGACAGGGCATTGTCGTATACTCCGAATGCCAGATCATTTTTAGGGCTTGCCATGCTGCTGCAAAAGCAAAGACGTTTTGACCAGGCCATCTCCATGCTGGAAAAGGGGCTGGATCATTCGCCTGAAAACAAAAATTTAAATATCTGTATGGGAGTTAGCCTGATGAATACAGGCCGGTTTAAAACCGCATTGAAATTTTTTGAAAAATTCAATGAACATCCGGAAACAAACCAATACATCAATATTTGTCATCAAAAAATATCAGGACACTAACATGACCGAGAAAACAAATTATAAACTTGCCAATATTCAAAAAAAAGAGATGAAACTCCGAGGGGTGCGCCATGAAATCCTTGTCAGTGAATCTGAAAAAGCGCTGGACATCATCCTTGATGCCCCGGCACCAGCCGCACTGGTACAGTCTTTTCCAGACCAGGATCTTTATTATCTCATGCATAAAATTGGAGTGGATGATTTTATTCCCATCTTGTCCCTGGCCACATCCGAACAATGGGAGTATATCATGGATGTGGAGGCCTGGAACAGTGATCGGCTTGACCTTGACTATATGACAAAAACATTTGACCTGCTTTTCCAGGCTGATTCCAATAGACTTTTGAGATGGGTCATGAAGGAAAAACCTGATTTTTTTGAGTTTTACCTGTTTAAGAATATGGAGATCAAGGTAAGGGAACATGATGAGCTGCCTCCGGAAGATTTTAATGATTATATTACCATTGATGACAAATTTTATTTCAGATTTCCCGGCAAACCCCAAAACATTGATGAAAATATGCCCGAACCCGGGAACAAACAGGAAGCCTGGGAATTAATCGAAAAAATGGTGAACGCTGTGGCCCAAATGGACCTGTCCGTATTTCATGGACTTTTGCTCGAAACCAAAGCCATACTGCCGGCTGAAGTCGAAGAAGAGCAGTTCAGGCTTAGAAACCTGCGGCTTGCTGAAAAAGGGTTTTTACCCACCCATGAAGCCATTGGAATTTATCAACCCACCCGGCTTTCTTCTCTTCGCAAACGGCCGGACAATTCTCTTTTTAAACAAGAGCAGTTTGACCCGGATATTCCATTGCCTCCCCAGTTTTTCTCCGAGTTTATTGAAGGGGATGATCTGTTTGTAAAATCCCTTAAATTTTTCGATCCTGAAATCATCCTTCATCTTGAGTCTGAACTTGCCGCATTGATCAATAAAATTATTTCTGCGGATAAAATAAAAGTCCAATCTAAAGGAATTCTTGAGAAAGCTATTTTAAAGGCCTGTGCCTATCTAAATCTCGGACTTGAAGTCATACTGAAAGGAGAACATAAGTCCGAGCTTGCCCAAGATGTGATCCAGGAATACTTTCTTGAAGATATTTTCAGAACCGGTTCAAGGGTCGGCATCAAACTAAAGACAAAAGCAATCAAATGGTTTAAAGACAGCTTTATAAACAAAAACAATCTGCCTTTAAGTTTTCTTGGAGAAGATTTCTTAGGGATTATTGGCGGCCTTTTTCTTGACCGTCCATTGTATTATAATAATTATACACCCGATTATGCGCCCGATTATAGACCCAATTATGAATCGGGCGAATTGTACCGAAATTTCAAATCCCTTTCAGATATTACCCAAACCAACAGAGCTCTGGAACAGATCATTGCTCTGGAT
>NZ_JAIOSW010000226.1 GCF_021107415.1 Desulfobacula sp. | reverse complement strand
TATAAAATCAAAAAACACGGATTTTACCGCATGGATTTTATCCGGCGCCCAATCATTTAGTCAATTTTTTTTCAAGTGAAAATTTTTTTTCTATTTTTTGCTTCAGCCAAGTGAAAAAAATTTTTCTATCCGGCTAAACTAAAATTATTTCAGTCACAATATTTAATTAATATTATTAATAATATCAAATAGTTAAACAATCAATTTAAAAAAAATTGTAAGAGCAGTTCCCTGGCACACAACCTGCATTTTATCGGATAAAATCCCACCGGTCTAACCGTACAAAGGATCGTCAAGATGGATGGGATATAAACCGATTTTACAGGAGTTCCGTTTTGAATAATACAACGACATCAACAAAACCCTTTGATCCATTCGTGTTCTGGATCTCTGCCTCACTAACCGTTCTTTTTGTCCTCTGGTCCATTCTCTTTCCCGAGAATATGACTACGGTCATCAATGCGGTTTTCAGCTGGACCACCACTAAATGGGCATGGCTCTATCTATTGACTGTTTTTATGCTGGTCATTGGCTGCTTTGTGCTCATGGGACGAAAATACGGCAGCATGAAACTGGGACTCCCCAGTGACAAACCCGAGTTTTCCAACTTTTCCTGGTTTGCCATGCTCTTTGGCTCTGCCATTGCCGCAGGCATCGTATTCTGGGGCCCGGCCGAACCGGCCTACCATTATATGAGTCCACCCCCCTATTTTGGCGGAGAGGCAAACACCCCGGCTACGGGTGCCAATGCCATGACCTATTCCTTTTTCCATTGGGGATTGAGTGCATGGTCTATCTATGCCATGCTGACCATTGCCATAGGTCATGCCTGTTTTACCCATAATCTGCCCTTAAAATTTTCCAGTGCCTTTTACTATGTTATCGGCGACAAGATCCACGGTACCTGGGGAAAAATATTGGACATCTTTGCCGTGTTTGCTACCTTAGGCGGGCTTGCCACCACCACGGGTTTTGTGGCCCTCCAGCTCTCTTCAGGCCTGAAATTCCAGTACGGTATGCAGCTGGGTCCTTCCAGCACGTATATCATCATCGGTATTCTCACCGCCATTTTCACCCTGTCGGTTTATACCGGGCTTCAAAAAGGGGTAAAGCTTATTGGGGATATCAACATGTGGGTCTTTGTCCTGGTCTGGTTTTTTGTCCTGGTCTTCGGCCCCAGCATTTTCCTGATCAACCTTACCATAAATTCCCTGGGCCAATATCTTTTACATTTCATTCCCATGAGTCTTTTTACCGCCCCGGGATTTGAAGGCAATTGGATCGGCTCCTGGACTGTCTTCTACTGGGCCTGGTGGATGAGCTGGGCACCCTTTGTGGCTGTGTTTATCGCCAGAATTTCCAAGGGAAGAACTATCCGTGAAACCGTTGCCGCTACCCTGATTCTCCCCACTCTGGGGAATTTTCTCTGGTATGGAGTCGTGGGCGGAGCCGGAATTAATTTTAATGTCAGTGCCACCATGAAGGAACACGGCATGGAAAGCGCCATATTTGCTATTGCCCAGAACCTTCCCATGACCGGGCTTCTGGCCATTGCCCTGATTTTTCTCATCGGTACCTTCTTTTTGACTTCTGCCAATTCCGCAGCTCTGGCCCTTGCCATGTTCGTATCCGGCCATGAAAATCCCGGACGAAATCTGCGGGCCTTCTGGGGCATTGCTCTGGGTGCCGTGGCAGCCGTGCTGGCTGGGAGCGGCAGCCTTAAAGCCATCCAGACCGCCTCCATTGCAACGGCATTCCCCCTTATGTTCCTGTTATTGCTGGTACTTTACGGTACATTCAAGGGATTGAACCAATATAAAAAAGAAAATAACGAATAAACAATCTGCCTGTGGCCTTGCCTTTCATGGCCACAGGGATTATTTACTTAAAAAAGAGGAAATATCCCTCTTAAAGGAGAAGAAACAATGTATGATCGAATGCAGGAACTGAGTATCCAAAATATGGAAAAAATCCATGATGCTGCCATGGATCTTTTGAAAAACACCGGCGTTTCCTTTAATGAAGAAGAGGCGCTCAAAATTTTCAAAACAAACGGACATAGAGTGGAAGGCACCACAGTCTTTTTTGAAAAATCCGACATTCAAAAAGCATTGAAAACCGCTCCCAGACGCTTCACAGTCCATGCCAGGAACCCTGAAAAAAGTGTGGAGATCGGGGAAGATGATTTTGTCTTCCTCCCCGGATACGGCGCTCCATTTGTCATGGATATGCAGGGAAACCAACGCCAGGCCACCATGGAAGATTATGACAATTTTTGCAAGCTGATCCAGACCTCCCCGTACATTAACATGAACGGCTGGATGATGGTGGAACCGGCTGACATGCCCAGTGACACCGTCCATCTAGATCTGAATTTGTCTAATATGCTCTTGTGCGACAAACCCTTCATGGGAAGTCCAACCTCCCGACAAGGTGCTCTGGACGGTATTGAGATGGCCGGTATCCTATGGGGCGGCAAGGAAAATATCATGGACAAAACCGTATCTGTCTCCCTGATCAATTCCTTATCTCCTCTACAGTTTTCCGATGAAATGGCCGGGGCTCTCATTGAACTTGCCCGTCACAACCAGGCCTGCGTGGTGGCCTCCCTGATCATGGCCGGCGGCTCAGGCCCCGTGACCCTGGACGGAGTGCTGGCCCTCCAGAATGCTGAAATCCTGGCCGGTATCACCCTGGCCCAGCTGGTCAGACCGGGAGCCCCTGTGATCTATGGGTCTACCTCCTCTGCCATGGACATGAAAACAGGCGCTCTCTCCATTGGCGCACCCGAGTTGTCTAAAAATATTCACCTGGTAGCCCAGATGGCACGATTCTACAACCTGCCTTCCAGATCTGGCGGCGGTCTGACCGATGCCTTGTGTGTCGATGCCCAGGCCGGTGTGGAATCAGCCCTGGCCCTTTCCACTGCAGCCAGGAGCGGAATCAACTTTATCCTCCATTCCTGCGGTATCCTGGGCTCTTATATTGCCATGAGTTTTGAAAAATTCCTTGTTGACGAGGAAGCCTGCGGCATGATACTGAACATGCTCAAACCCCTTGCCCTCACCGATGACTCCATTGATATCAACGTGATAAAGGATGTCGGCATCGGCGGCCAGTACCTGACCCATCCCAAAACCTTTAAACTGTGCCGGACCGAATTTTTCATGCCCACTCTTATGAGCCGTAAAAACTCGGATGCCTGGACCAAGGATGGGAAAAAACACATTGACCAGGTTGCCGAAGACAAGGTAGCACAGCGGCTGGCTTCCTACGAAAAACCGGACATTGACCCGAAAATTGAAAAACAATTAACTGAATATGTTGAAAAACGCAAAAACCCTTAAAGGAGAAGAAAATGACTGATTTTAATGCAATGACAGATGCCCTAGTTTCCTGTGACAGCGACAAACTGACAGGTCTTGTAAACGACGCCCTGGCTCAGGATACTCCGGCCGGTGAAATCCTCAACAAAGGTCTGATTGCCGGCATGGACATTGTGGGTGAGAAAATGGAGAACGGTGATATGTTTATCCCCGAAGTCCTCATGGCAGCCCAGGCCATGGCAACCTGCGTCACTATCCTCAAGCCCCTGTTGGGAGAAGATGAGTCCGCCACCAGTGCCAGCGTGATCATCGGAACGGTCAAGGGCGACCTCCATGATATCGGTAAAAATCTAGTGGCCATGATGATGGGAAGCGCGGGCATGGAAGTTCACAACCTTGGAGTGGATATTGCCCCTGAAAATTTTGTTGCCCAGATCAAGGAAAAAAATGCCCAGATTGTATGTCTGTCCGCTCTTTTGACCACCACCATGCCCATGATGAAACAAACCGTGGACGCCATCGTGGAAAGCGGCCTGCGGGACCAGGTCAAGATTCTCGTGGGCGGTGCGCCTGTCACCCAGGCCTTTGCCGATGAAATCGGAGCAGACGGTTTTGCAGCTGATGCAGGCTCTGCTTCAAAACTTGCCAAATCATTTGTCAACTAAGCCGGACATATAAACACAGGAGAAAAACCATGTTTGAAGTAATAGGTGAAAGAATCAATACCTCCAGAAAACTTGTCCAGGCAGCTGTGGCAGAAAGGGATGCCGACTATATCATTGATGATGTAAAAAAACAGCAGGAAGCAGGTGCTAACTATATTGATGTCAATGCCGGAGCCCGCATCGGTCATGAGACCGAGGACATGAAATGGCTGTTGGATACTATCCAGCCCATTGCCACCGTACCCCTTACCCTTGACAGCCCGGACCCGGCTGTTCTGGAAATGGCTTTTAAAATGGTGGAAAAGACTCCCATGATCAACTCCATCAGCCTGGAAAAAGAACGCTTTAATGCCATGATGCCATTTCTTGAAGGAAAAGAGTGTAAAATCATTGCCCTTTGCATGGATGATGCCGGCATGCCTGCCTCTTCCGATGATATCCTGGGCCGTGCCAGAGGTCTGGTAGAAGAACTTAACAAGATCGGCATCCCCACGCCCTCTATTTATGTGGATCCTCTGGTCCAACCCATCAGCGTTGAGTCCAACAAAGGCGTCATGGTTCTGGATGCGGTCCGGTCCATCAAAGCCGAATTCCCGGATGTCCACATCACCGGTGGCCTGTCCAATATTTCCTACGGCCTGCCCCAGAGAAAAATCATCAACCGGACCTTTCTCTCTCTGATGATGGATGCCGGCATGGACTCCGCCATTATTGATCCTCTGGATAAGAAAATCATGGCCTCCATCAGAACCGCAGACATGCTCCTGGGCCATGATAATTATTGCATGAATTTTCTTAAAGGGGTTCGTTCCGGAGCTATTGAAAGTTAAATAAAACCGATACCCATTGTATTTAGCCCGATGCTGCCTTGCTCGCTACTCACTGGCAGCATCGGGCTTTTTAAAGGAAAGCCAGGCGACACCAATAATAACGAAAATAGCGCCAATAGTCTGAACAAAAGATAAGCGTTCGTTTAGAAGAAACCATGCATAAACACCGGCAAATAAAATTTCGGACATGACAAGAATACTGGCAATCCCTGCCTGGACGTATTTTAATCCTATCATATAAAACGTAAAGGCTCCAACAGTTGAAAGGCCAATCAATCCTGAAAAAATCAAAATTATTTTACAATTCAAAAAACCTGGTTGTGTAACAAAAGGCTGCAAGGGCAAAAGCATTGTTGCAGCAATGCCAAAAGCAATTGCCAGACAGGGAACAGCACCATATCGGTTTACGATATTTTTACCGCACAATGTCCAGCCGGCATAAAAAAAAGGAACTATAAAACCGACCATTAAGCCGGTAACATTTATTCTTTCAAGGGTAAACAGGTTTAATCCAGAGGCCATGACAGTCCCCGAAAATATGATGACCATGGCAACAATTTTTTCTCTGGTAAGAGCTTCCTTCCATAGATACCAGGCAGCAATGGTGACCACTGCAGGCATGGCTGCCTGCTGAACAGTTGTCACAGCAGCGCCGTTCATCATCACGCTTTTATTATAAAAAATATGAAAGCCCCCTAGACAACACCCCATAGCCAAAAACCAGAGAATATCCTTTTTTTGAATAGTCAGCCTGTGGGGTGCCGTCACAAGCGTGTATAAAAGCAAAACACAAAAGGTGGTAAAATCACGCCAGAAGGCAAGTGCTACAGACGAACAGCCCGAGGAATCAATAATCAGGGTTACAAAAATCCCAGACATTCCCCAGGCTGCTGCAGCTGCAAAAACAACAATAATTCCAAACAGGTTATGATTCAAATAAGATGTTCCTGATTATTTTTATCATCACTAATAAACCTGATTTGTATTATTATACCCAAATTTTAATTCGTGTTTCAGGCCCAGATAAAGACTGACAATCATGATCAGCATTACTGCCGTAAAGGGCAGCCCCACTGTGACAGCAATCGCTTGAA
Source organism: Desulfobacula sp. (assembly GCF_021107415.1). The sequence continues at coordinate 2,623 of NZ_JAIOSW010000226.1, read as the reverse complement.
TAGCACCTAAGGCATCAGCACCGCCACCAATAAGAAGAGCAGCAGCAATTGCACCTTCCATTGTCGCCCAAAAAATTCTTTGGGGAACTGGAGCATCTAATTTCCCGCCGGCTGTAATTGAATCTACAACCAGCGAGCCTGAATCTGAAGACGTAATAAAGAAAACAAGAACCAGAACAATACCAAAAAACGAGGTGAGCTGTGTCAGGGGAAGATTTTCCAACATTTGAAACATTGCAAGAGATACTTCTCCCAGACCTTTTTCTGCCAGAATACCGACTTTATTCTGGATTTGAAGCAGGGCATTACCACCAAACGCCTGCATCCAGATAATAGTTACCAGTGTCGGGACAAGGAGTACCGCTGTGATAAATTCACGGATGGTACGTCCTTTTGAGATACGGGCAATAAACATGCCGACAAAAGGAGCCCAGGATATCCACCATGCCCAGTAAAAAACTGTCCATCCCTTATAAAATTTTTCATCCGCCCGGTCAATCCAGTTACTTAAGGGAAGAATATATTCAAGATAGGCCATGGCTGTCTTTCCCAACCCTGTAAAAAAATGTGTAAAAGAACCGGCAAGAATAACAAATATTAAAAGGCACAGGGCAAGTACCATATTAAAATTACTCAATACTTTGACCCCGCCTTCCAGCCCCCGGACAACAGAAATAACAGCCACAGCAGTTACGCATATGATAATAATAACCTGAAGATTGATGGAATTTTTAAAACCAAATAAAAAATTCAAGCCGGATGCCGCCTGTTGGGCCCCAAACCCAAGGGAAGTGGCCAACCCAAAAATAGTAGCCACAACTGCCAGAATATCAACGATATGACCGGGTATTCCCCATGCTCTATCCCCCAGGATAGGAAAAAAAGTGGACCGGATGGTTAATGGCAACCCCTTATTATAGGTAAAAAATGCAAGGGCAAGGGCAACCACAGCATATATGGCCCAGGGATGAAGGCCCCAGTGAAACATAGTGGCACCCATGGCAGCTTTTGCCGCCTCCGGAGTTTTTGGCACTACATTTAACGGGGTTCCCCACCAGTCTGTATAATAGGCAACAGGCTCGGCAATACTCCAAAACATCAAACCAATTCCCATGCCGGCAGCAAACAGCATGGCAAACCAGGACATTCTTGTAAAATCAGGTTTTGCATCAGGTCCGCCCAATCGGATCTTGCCCACCGGAAGTACAATCAATGCCAGGCAGTATAAAACAAAGATATTGCCTGAAATCATAAAAAACCAGTCAAAATTCTCAATGGTCCATCCTTTTGTGGCATCAAATAACTTTTTTGCGCCCACTGGATATAAAATTGTTGCGATAATGAACACAAGCACCAGAATAGCTGAAATAAAAAAAACAGGGTTGTGCATATCCATGCCCCATTTTTTCAGGTTATCCTGCCCTACCTTATAGCCCGTATTAAACTTGTGAGCCTCATCCGTATCAATCCTGCCACTCATAAATCTTTCCTCCTATACGTTAGTTTGTTGTTTCATCATGGTTAAAAATCGCTGGCATTTCTATATTTATCAAAGTTTTTCAGTCAACACAGGGACTACATCAAAAATATCCCCTACGATGCCATAATCACACTTGGAAAAAATGGGGGCATCCTTGTCTTCATTAATGGCCACAATGACCTTTGAGGTTTTCATTCCGGCATAATGCTGAACCGCACCCGACACCCCGCAGGCAATGTAGAGTTTAGGGCTTACAGTTTTACCAGTCTGGCCCACCTGCATGGAATGGGGGGCATACCCCGCATCCACAGCAGCTCTGGAAGCTCCCACGGCTGCACCTAATTTTTGGGCACAGGTTTCAAGCATTTTATAGTTTTCAGCAGCCTTTATAGCCCGGCCGCCGGTGATGATGACGGGGGCTTCGGTGAGATCCATTTTGCCCTGGTCATCCTTTTTGGTTTCCTTAATTTTAATCAGGCCCCTATTATTATTCAGGCCTGTCACATCAGCCGTAAACTCCATGAGCTCTCCTGCTACAGGTGATGCCGCAGGATCAATGGAATTGGGACGAATGGTACACAGAAGAAGGGAGCTGTTTATTTTAAGCGTGGCAAAAGTTTTGCCTGAAAAATGGGATTTTTTTACTGTTTTTTCAGCAATATTTACCTGCACGCAGTCTGATACCAGGGGTTCATCCAGGATGGCAGCAAGTCTTGCAAACAGGTCTCTGCCGGTTGCACTAGCTGTTCCCAGAAGGGCTTCAAAATTGTATTCTTTTACGGCTGCTGCAAGTATTGCAGCCTGTAGGTCCGGGCTGTCGTCTGCTGCTGTAATGCTCACAATCTTAGCGGCACCATATTCTGCCAGTTTATCTTTAACAGCAGAGGCATTGCCCAGTACCAGAGCCGTGATCTCTTGTCCTGTTGCAGCCGTCATTACCCCTAAACTGGTCTCTTTTACCGTATTATTCTCAACTTCAATTAAAACGCCTGTCTTTTGAATCATATCCTTTTCTCCTTATAATACCTTTTCATCCTCTTTAAGGATTCTGACAAGTTCAGTCACCTGATTGTCCACAGATCCTTCAATCATTTTTGCTCCGGATCTTTCCGGTACGGCTTCAAGTTTTTCAATGACCACTTT
>NZ_JAIOSW010000363.1 GCF_021107415.1 Desulfobacula sp. | reverse complement strand
CTTTACCTGAAACCGGTATTCGTGTATATTAAATAAATGAAGCACACACCACCTGTGAACGAAATAAATTTTAAAAACCGTTCATTCATAAGGAGGGCGCCATGAGCAACGCCAGGGATATAATGGAAACCAATATTATCACTGTCACCCCGGATACAGAGATATCCAGGGCTGTAAAAATCCTTTTAAACAATCATATCAACGGAGTCCCGGTGATAAATGACAAAGAAGAACTGGTGGGCATCCTCTGCCAAAGCGATCTGATCTTCCAGCAGAAAGAAATGCCTATTCCCCCTATTTTCACCATCCTTGACAGTATTATCCCTTTGTCATCGTCCAAAAAAATGGAAGCCAGCTTTAAGAAGCTATCAGCCACAACCGTTGAACAGGCCATGGTCAAAGACCCGGTTACCGTAACGGCAGACGCCCCTGTATCTGAAATTGCAAGCCTGATGGTGGAAAAGCATTTTCATACCTTACCAGTGGTGGACGGCAAAAAACTTGTGGGCATCATCGGCAAAGAAGATGTTTTAAAAACCCTGATATCCAAAGAATGAACCACCATTGACACCGACATTTTCCATTCCCAATATCCGGTTGTTTATTGCCTTTAAGGTCTTTTTTAATTCAAGATTTTACTACCCGGTTTTTACCATTCTGTTCCTTGATTTCGGCCTCACCGTGGCCCAGTTTTCCATCCTCAATGCTGTCTGGGCCGCCACCATCGTTCTTGCCGAAGTTCCTTCAGGAGCCCTGGCTGACATTATCGGGAGAAAACGGCTGCTGGTTTTTGCCACATCCATTATGATGATTGAAATCGGCATCATCAGTTTTATCCCTAAAACAGACCCTTCCATTATTTTCATTGTTTTCCTGGTCAACCGTGTTTTAAGCGGTCTTGCAGAAGCTGCTGCCAGCGGGGCCGATGAAGCCATTGCCTATGATTCTCTGGCTGCAAAAGGAAACCCTGACCAGTGGGGAAGAGTGCTGGAAATCTTAATGCGGTTTCAATCCATAGGGTTTATTATTGCCATGAGTGTGGGTGCTGCCATTTATGATCCCAACCTGCTTGAAAATATCTGCCGGTTTTTCGACCTCACCATATCATTTACACAGGAAACCACCATGCGGTTTCCCCTATACCTTACCTTTATCCTGGCAATTTGTGCATTTATCACAACCCTGAGAATGGAAGACCCGGATTCCGGCCCGGCTGCATCTGATATAAAAATAAAACAGGTCCACCAGGCCTTCAGCTTAACACTCAAGGCAGGTCTCTGGATTGTTAAAACCCCTTTCGCCTTGTCAGTCATACTTTTCGGCATGCTGTTTGACGGCATCATCAGAATGGCCGTCACCCTTTCCAGCCAGTACTACAGAATGATCGAATTGCCTGAATCCACTTTTGGTATCATTGGATCACTTGTTGCCATGTTCGGGCTTGTGATCCCCAAAATGGCCAAGAAAATTGCAGAAAACCATTCCCCCTCCCATGCCCTCTGGATTACAACCTTTTTAACCTTCACAGGTCTTACTGCAATGAGCTTTTTCTGGCCTTATGCCGGATTAATCCCTGCTTTGATCACTTTTAGCGCCATGTATTTCACTGGTTTCTTTGTCAGTTTTTATATCAATCAGATCACATCCTCCGACCAAAGGGCAACTGTCTTAAGCTTTAAAGGCCTGGCCTATAATATTTCCTATGGTGTATTGGGTATTCTCTATGCACTTCTTTTAAAAATCAAAAAACAGGGTATCCAGTCAGAACATGTTGAAAATGCGGTTTTTATGAATACCTTTTCCTGGTTCCCGATCACCTTCATGATCTGGTTCTTTATATTATTGGTAATTTATGTCCTGTGGTTGAAAAATAGCTCTCTTGCCATTACAAAATGAATCCTTATTTTTAGAAGCTAATTGTTTTATATGGCGGTATTAATAATTGAGTATTTTTTGGAGGGATGTAATGAAAATAGCCTTTCCTGTTAAAGAAAACAATGGACTGGAAAGTATTGTTGATGAACATTTTGGTGTTGCCCAAACCTTTTTAATCGTGGATCTGGAAACCCGGAAACTTGAACTCAAGGATAACCGGAAACTTTTGGCTGAAGGGTCTAAGTGTAAAATCGGGGTGTTTAAAAAAAAAGATCAGGTTGATGCAGTGGTAACCCGATGCATGGGAGACGGTTCCCAAAGGAGTCTAACAGCGTCAAATATAAAAGTTTTTCAGGCACAAAAAGAGACCATCTTAGAAAATTTGGAGCTTCTGGAAAAAGACGAGCTGAAGCTGTTCCATATATTTGACTTCTGTCAAATAAAAAAGAATAAAAAGGAAGGCGGCTGCGGACACCATCATTGATTTATTCCAGTCATGTAACCCATTGAAAATCAAGTAAAACAACTAAAATTATTGACATATGCCTATTTCTTCTTTAAATTAAAGTTTTGGAAAGTTAGTCTGAGCGCTTTTCTCTAGAAAATTCAAGTAGAATACTGCACTATTTTAAGGACAGGGAGAATATATACAATGTGTCGTCTGTTTGCACTTACCAGCAAGGATCCTGTGTCTCCAATGCTGGCCATCAAAGCCCTTGATGTGATGAATGAAGGGCATGACGGATCAGGCATGGGACTTTTGCTCCAGGATCTGGGTGGCCCGTTTGAAGAGATGAAGGATGCGCCGATTTTATCCGGAATATTCAGTGAAAAAGGTATCCGGCGCCTGGATCTTTTCATGATGGACCAGGGATTTTTAACCAAATACAAAATTTCTTTAAAAGTACCTAAAAAACCGGTTGAGGGCATTCCCAGAAGAGATCTCTACCTGATCAGAGCCTATGAACTGCCTGAAGGATGGGACAATCTTGAACCCGACGAGATTTCCAAAAGACTGATGTTGATCCGACTGCAAATTCGTGAAATGGGCGAAGAGAAAAAAGATATGATTGTTTTCTCATTCTGGCCGGACACCATCATGATCAAGGAAATCGGAGATCCCATGCAATTGGCCGATTATCTGGAATTGGATCGAAAAGAACTCAATGCCCGTATCATTATGGCCCAGGGCAGACAAAATACGAATTATGCCATTAATCTCTATGCCTGCCACCCTTTTTTTATAAAGGGATACTGCACTATGACCAATGGAGAAAATACCGCCTTTATCCCCAT
>NZ_JAIOSW010000416.1 GCF_021107415.1 Desulfobacula sp. | reverse complement strand
GATTGACAAAATAGAACAGAATCGTGTAATTGTTAAACCCAGAATATTCTGAAATATAAAGGCTTGGAATGAAACTCTATATCTTACCCATTCTTCTTCAAATGATCGGATTCTTGGTCATCATTGCTGAAGTTTTTATTCCATCATTGGGACTGTTAACCGCCATCGCCCTCGGCGTATTTTTTTATTCTTTATATATAGTGTATACAAGTATATCCACGACAGCCGGAATGGTATTGGCGGGTTTGGATATTGTCCTGGTTCCTGTTTTGCTTATTGTGGGCATGAAAATACTGGCCAGGTCACCTTTGGCACTGAAGCGGGAGCTGTCAAAACAGGACGGAGTGGTTTCTCAAAAAGAGGTGTATGAAGCCTATATAAATATGAAAGGAAGATCCGTCACCGATCTTCGTCCGGCGGGAATGGCCGAGATTAATTCACAGCGTGTGGATGTGGTGACGGATGGAGAATATATCGATGCGGATACGCCCATTGTTGTTACAGATGTTGCAGGCAACCGGATCATTGTTGAACAATCAGAATAAAAGGAGAAATTTTAAATGAATTTTATGTACATTTTGTCCATTATAGCCGCTATTATAGGTCTTGTTTTATTTTATTTTATCTTTTCCTATATCACCTTGTGGATACAGGCATTGGTGTCCGGTGCAAAGGTTGGATTAATCAATATTATTTTCATGAGGATCAGGAAAGTTCCGCCAAAGCTGATTGTTGAATCCAAAATCATGGCGGTTAAAGCCGGCATTGAACTTTCTTCGGATGATCTTGAGTCCCACTTTCTTGCAGGCGGCAATGTCAGTCGTGTTGTCCAGTCACTCATTGCAGCGGACAAGGCCAATATTGAACTTGCCTTTAACCGGGCTGTGGCCATTGATCTTGCCGGAAGGAATGTGCTGGAAGCTGTTCAGATGTCTGTTAATCCGAAAGTCATTGAGACCCCGCTGGTGGCTGCCATGGCAAAGGACGGTATTCAGCTCAAAGCCATCTCAAGGGTTACGGTTCGGGCCAATATCGACCGCCTTGTCGGGGGCGCTGGAGAAGAAACTATTCTTGCAAGAGTGGGGGAAGGTATTGTGACCACAATCGGATCTGCCGTCACCCATAAGGAAGTGCTTGAAAATCCGGATACCATATCAAAAACTGTTCTTAAAAAAGGCCTGGATTCAGGAACTGCCTATGAAATTTTATCCATAGATATTGCAGATGTGGATGTGGGTAAAAATATTGGGGCAGAACTTGAAACCGACCGGGCCGAGGCAGACAAGAAAATTGCCCAGGCAAAAGCCGAGGAAAAACGTGCCATGGCCTTTGCCCAGGAACAGGAGATGAAAGCTCGTGTCCAGGAAATGCGTGCCAAGGTAGTAGAGGCTGAGGCCCAGGTGCCTCTGGCCATGGCAGATGCCTTTAGAAGTGGTAATATGGGCATCATGGATTATTACAGGATGCAGAATATTTCCGCAGACACTAAAATGAGAGACCAGATTGCCACACCCGAGTCAGACCCGGACCCTGAACAATAACTACACAAGCCGGTCCCTTCTCCTTTTCAAGGGGAGGGACCGGTCCCTCATAAAGGATTGAGCCATGGATTTTGATTCAATTGTAACCTTTCTTTTTATTATTGCCTTTTTTGTCCTGCCATCAATTATAAAGCAGGTTCTGGCCAGAAAGAAAAAGACTGCAACACCGAAAAAGACTAAGAAGAAACTATCCATATTTGGCAGGATCGGTGAGCGGATCCAGCAATTTATTCAGGAACTTGAAGAACAGGCTAAACAGCAGAAAAAGGAAACCAGTGACCAGGAAATTATTTGGGAAACACTGTCAGAAGAAGAAGAGTCTCCCCCTGTTTTTGAAAGTGTTGTAGAGGATGCTGATTTCAGTGAGCCCGAACCTGAAGTGTTTAAACCGCCTGTAAAAAAGAGAATTCAATCCCGAAGACATGAACAGGAATCTTGCATTAAAGAGCCTTTGTATCCTTTGCGGGAAAAGTATTGTTTTAAATCCAATCCATTGCAAAATGCCATTATCTGGTCTGAAATTTTGTCCAAACCCTTGGCATTAAGGGATAAATAGTGCCGACCGAAAACCGCCAATTTTCCCGATTACTGCGTTGGGCTCAAATTTTAATCCTCGAAATACTTAATGTATTCCTCCGGTTAAAATTATCACCCGCCTTGTACTCGGGGTCGAAGACGAGCGTAGCTCACAAAATTTTCAGGTTTTCGGTCAAACACTAAATAGGAAAGTTTTTTTACCTGTTATTTTTCTATATATTTTTTAAATAGCTGGTCATGGGAAATGTAGTGTTCCCTGTCAGGATCTACAAGATATTTACGAATAGCATCGACCCGTTTTAATATTTCATCTTCTGCCCGTTTTCTCATTATTTTTTTTGTCTGGATAATATTTTCTTTAAGATTCGGCGTTCTTTCAGCGGCATAGTATTTTTCTTTTTTCAGCTTTATCCGCATTTCGATTAGATCTTCCCTTTGTTGATTATGGTCTTCATCCAGGAACAGGACTTCGGGCATTAAATCTGCAAAATGGGTGACGGCAATGATATCTTTTTTGCTCTGCCAATACCCCATTAAAAATTCAGGTTCAAGGTCTTTATAGTTCTGTAAGGGCATATACATTCTTCTGAGGTATAAAAGAACTTTTTCTGTTTTTTTCCTGTGGCCACCGATAATGACGGAACCGCCGACCTCATCTTTTCTGACACCTTTGGTCCAGGGAGCGCCTGTGATACCAAAATCAATGCACAGGGGAATCCTTAAAAGTGCGGACAGTGTATTCAAGGCAAGGGCATAACCCGCCGAGGGCCCGCCCACATTATATGAAGCGGAAAGTAATTGATGGTGAAGGGAATATCGCTGTAAAAAATCGCCAAAAATCCAGGGAATACTATAATTGGGGCTCAGTTCCTGGATATAATTTTTCACCATGGTTAATGCTTCCTGGGCAGATTGTTTTGTCATTTGAACGGCCATGTCAAGCTCTGCCATATTTGCTGAAGAAGATGATACGGCGCCGGTGACAATAATGGGAGATCCTTCCACTCTCCCGGTCAGGCTGGTGGCAATGGGCAGCAGCATTCCCGTAAGATCATTTGCACCCACACCAATGATAAACCCGACCTGGGGTTCTTTACTCAATTCCGTTTCCAGAAATTCATTGAGCTGGATAGACCCTTTTTTTACAGGACTTTGGGATATCTCTCTTCGGGCGGATTCAAGATGGGCCTCTACAAGTGGGTAGTTTTCTTCCAAGGTAATATGATCCACATGGGCAAGGATCTGGCCATAATGCTCTACAAAGTTTTTTAAATCATTTTTGATTTTTGATTTGATCAAAGGCGGGGCTTTGACAGCATCAAGAATGCCAATAATGGTTTTAAAGTTAAGCTTGATAAAAGTACATTTTTCCTGGTAGGTGGATTTTTTAAGCTGTCGAAGTTTTAGCAACACCTTATATTCAGTGCTGCAAAGAGCAATGGCTTTTTCCGTGAACGAGGTGTAATCGGCCGGTGTGTTACAGATTCCCTGGGCAGTCTCAATGATTTTTTCAATTTTAAACTGGCGTTTATGGGGGACATCTTCTAATTGTTTTTTTATGATATCAAAGATATCCTTTTGTCTCATATGTCCTGATATTTCGAGTGTTTTCAGCCGTTTTGAACGAATCAAAGCCGGATCAAGAATGTCCAGGCGGTTGGTGGTCAGCACCGTAAAGACCTTATTTAAGGGGATCTCTCCATCAATAATATTTAAAAATTTATTGGTCAATGCATCTGACGGTTGACCGCCTGTAGCACTTCTTCTGGGTGCCAGGGCATCACCTTCATCAAAGAAGATGATGGTGGGGGCGATCATTTTTGCGATATCATAAACCTTTTCAAGATTGGAGACTGCCCCGTGAACCGGGCTTGAAGGGTCCTGAAGTGCAGAAGGGCTTGTGGCAATATCATGAACTTTCAGGTTGGAGGAGAGCCAGGTTCTGGCAAGAAAGGTCTTTCCACTGCCCGGAGGCCCTGTCAGAACAACCCCCTTATCCTCGCTGATACCGTAGCTGAAACAATTATTGGCCATTTCTGAAAATTTATCTTTTATATCCCCAACATACTCCTCCCATTGAACGTTTCGATCCATGCGGTCAACAACTTTGTTGTATAATTCACCGTATACATTTTTGGCCACCAGTTGAAAAGCACTCCTGATCAGAATGCTGTTATCCAGGAAAGCAAGGATGAAATCTCCC
>NZ_JAIOSW010000497.1 GCF_021107415.1 Desulfobacula sp. | reverse complement strand
TTGGTTCGATGTTTTCCAATTATTTTTGCTTCTTCAATCAAAGAATCATCTAATGCAAGATTTGTAGCCATAATAATACCTCCATTTTTATTTACACATAATTGTAAGTATTTTGATGTGTGATGTCAAGTATATTGTTAAAATCAGGCCATGAGTTTTCTCACTGCCTTGCAGTGTTGAGCAAGATCATCCAATTATTTTTGTCTTTTTGTAACCCAGAATCTACGGTTCATCCGTAGAATTCTGTTGTTGAAATATCTTTTTTACAGCTTATTCTTTCGAGTTGGATTTCTTTGCATAAACCCAGGGGCCAGGGGCAGACCATTTTTTCGGATTTGAACTTTCAGAGGAAAGATCTGAAATAATCGGAGAGATAAAATTATCTACCATAATTGCAATCTCTTTAAATGATGCTGGGACATGTTGTTGTTGGAGTCTTTTCCAAAACGCAATCCATTGAGTCTGCTTGGCATCTCTAAAAAATTCAGTGAATGCTTCGATTTTTGGAGATAATTTTGTTCCCCGTCTTTCAAAAGTAATTCGGATAGCCTCAGTTAAAGTGTTGCCATCAAAATCATAAAGCCGTGACAATAACCAGATATCATAAAAATCTTTCATACGGCTATTCAATATACCCAGTTTGACCATAGCTTCAAATTTTTCAGCGATTGAACTTTCGCGGCTGTAACAGAGCAAATGTGGTACAGGAAAATCAAGTATAGTAGGGAATTCAAGTCTCTCAGGTTTTGGATATACAGCATCCCCGAAACCGATGTCCAGTTGCATATGTATCCTTGCTTTTTCCAGTTTTCCCAGGAATCGTAGCCTGATTCCCTCATAATCCGCATCTTCGGTAATCCGTTCACACTGAATGGAATCGGGATCAAAATCCAATCCATCCGGTTCCACATCCACAATCATTATATCCTGGATTTGTCTTATGATTTCAGCCTCGTTGTTGCTCGTAATTCCAGGCATATCAATGTCCATGGTTGGGGGGGGGACCCTGGAGATCGCCAAATCCTGAGCATTAATGCGCCTTTAAGAATAAATCAATCCGCATGTACCGATAAGGAAAATCTGTACAGAAATCTCTCCATGGCATAATATTGAAGCAACTCATTAAAAGGGCGCTGATCAGTTTTAGCCCGATTAAGAAGTCGTTGCCGCACAGATGCCGGGATGTTCTTAGCTGATTTCATATTATTGTTTCCAGATAGGGCAGCATCACATTTTTAACCCGACAGATTTTTGCATATTTGATGAGTTTATTGAGATTGAAATTTCTTCTTGTTTTATAGAGTTTCAATGCTTCCAAAACGACATCCATTCCAACCTTATTGCGAAATTTGAAACAATCGGCCAGGGTTTTTTCTATATTATAAATTCTTACAGGCACCTCATCAATCCGATGGTTTTCGATGCCAGCATTAAAAGCGTCATTTGAAAATCGGTGTGACTGAATAGGAGGGTAGTCAAGCGAAGGGAGTCGCGAAGATCTATATACCGCTATAGAAACAGAGTGTGGAATCTGTGTTGTGATGTCATGAAACGCCAGTGCTGAGATAAGGCAAATGACAGATTTCGGAAATCTAAGGCTCACTGTAACCAGATCAGGATTGTTAATCGGTGGAAGCTCTTTCAGTCGATAGACACCTCTGCTTATCTGTTCGATGACACCTTTGTCCCTTAGCTTATATAGCATATAACGCGAAATACCGTTTTTGATGGCTTCACTCATTCTAAGTTGACCACCATGTTCACGGAAAATTTGTTTTGATTGGTTTTTCATAAGTATTTTTCAGACATATTGTCATTCTTTATTAATATATGGTGACATTATGTCTGGCTTTGAGAAAAAAATCAAACTTTTTTCCTGCATTCTTTACATTTTTTTCAAGGCTATTGAGGAACTCTCATTCTTTTATTTTCTGACGTACAACGGTTTGAGCTCAGGAACCACCGACCGTAGGGTTGAAATTTGGAAAAGGCAAAGCCGCCCCCAGCGGTCCGCTGAAGTGCGGGTTATCTTGGTGTTAATATCTTTTTAAATAGAACTTTTTGATCATTTTTATCTAAATAGCCTGTTGTAATAGGCAAACCATCTATTTCAGAATTACCTGGTTCAATTGAAAAACCCATTTGTTTGTGAAAACCAATAGACAGCTTATTTATTGGAGCAGTGCATGATTTAACAATTGTTCGAGAGTCCAGTAAACAAGTGTTGAAAAATTTTTGGTATAAGGTTCGAGCCAAACCGGATTTTCGGACATCTGGATGAATACCGACAAAGTGAATATACCCTTCACTAGGATATTTTTGTGAAAAAAACCCGACTAAAAAACCACACAAAATCAGTACCTGTTTCAGCAACAAAAGAGGTGCTGTTAAAGTGCATGAGAAATAATTTTGGAACGGAATTTCTCAAGTCCCTTCCTCCCCCCGTTCTCCGGTCAAATAACCTAATAACTGTGGGGAACCTAAGTTTTAAAAACTTTCAAGCTTGCCTTTGCACCTGAAGCGCCATGTTATCTGATTGTTTCCATAGATTATCCTACAATTAAATTACAATATAAAAATTTATTTGACAATACCTATATTGGTTGTTATGATTTAGTTATTGCATAACTACTTAATGAGATTATTTATGATTATTGAACCAGCTGAAATTTTTAAAGTTTTAAGTGTGGACACACGAGTAAACATTGTTGAACTACTCAAGGCAAATGGTCCTTTAGGGGTCAAAGACATCTCAGAAAAACTTGGCATCACTCCACCAGCCGTCTCACAACATCTTAAAATATTAAAACTAGCCGGGTTAGTGAGAAGTGAGAGAAAAGGGTATTGGATTCCGTATTCGATAAATGAAGAAGCCATGGAGGGCTGTCGAGAAATATTAAATGAAGTTTGCTCATGTGGATGCAAAGGAACAGGTAAATTTAAAGAGAATGAAATAACCACGATTGGTATCGACGAGCTCAAAAAATATGAAATTGAGTTACAAAAAGAACTCGATAGAGTGCAAGGAAGGGTCAAAGAAATAGAAGCTGAGAAATGAGCTTTTTTTTTGCCAAACTGATTAAGTTATTGCGCAAATACATAACATAAAAGGAGGTGATAAAAATGATTGAGAACAAAGACAGTTGTGATTGCGGATGTATCCCCGCAAGAGAGGAAAAAAAGGAATCCTGTGAATGCGATTGCATACCTTTAAAAATGGCCAAAATCGATGATAATTGTGGATGCGGATGTGTCCCATTTAAAAAAGAGGCTCAACAAGAAAAGTAATATTAAGTTAAATTTTATTTTACAGAGGGGAATTAGGATTTAATCAATTATCCTGGTTCCCCTTCTTTTTTCACTAAATCATATCTCGTGGATCTCACAGATAACGCTAGCATAAGTGGTTTTGCCCAGAGCGAGGAACGAGCGGCGGGTAAAATCCATCTTAATGCACTTGTTATGGCAAAGTTTCACTCTAAAAAATTCCTTAAGCTACCTTCCCTGATGATTTCTTTCCGCCCTTGAATGCTATCCAGACCACAAGTGCTAATTCTCCCACAATGTTGGGAAGAGCAAGGACACTGGTTAGTATCGCCGGGTAGTTGGGTAGAATGATTAGTCCGGCACTGTCTATAAGATATCCTTTCCTTTTATCCTTTTTCCTTCTTATCCTTTATCCTTTTAACAAAGGTGCACTGGCAGAGCAATTAATCGCTCAGCAGATTATGGTACAGCATCAATATTTTATAGAACCTGAGTTGTATTATTGGGCAAGAGAGAAAAAAACTGCCTCTGCTGAAGTTGATTTTGTCATTACAAATAATAAAAGGCAAATTATTCCAGTGGAAGTAAAAGCTGGAAGTACAGGCAGCTTACGCTCTTTACAGATCATGGTCGTTGAAAAATCGCTTCATCATGCAGTTCGATTCAACTCAATGCCGCCTTCAATATTCCATGAAAAAAGAAACACCGTCAAAGGCGAATCCCGGTTTACTCTTTATTCACTGCCTCACTATCTTTCAGGACAGTTAATGAGAATTGTAAATAAAATAAATTGAAAAAATTTTATCTTAAGCGTGTGTGCCCTGGCTTCCTAATCGAAACAATCCAAACGACCGAAACCAGATGCAAAGGAGGTCAGAAAAGCTTCATCCGTCAACTCAGCCGCCAGAGCAGCAAGATCTCTGCCATCCAAATCTCCATCATGATCGACATCTTCAGGGCAGGTGGATGTGCTGATCACCACCGTCACAGGCTCGGTAGTCCTACTGTCATAGACAACTATTCCTATAATTGAATATTTCCCCTTTTCATTGTTCTGGGTATCCCAGGTGTCGTTGAAGGTGATGCTCTCTCCGGGATTTAAATCAATCACCCCGTGTTTGAATTCCTCTATAGTCCCTTTCGATGAATGCCCCTGGATTCGAATTATGGCCGTTCCATTTATGCTTTGGGTACCGGTATTCCAGAAGTCCATGGAGATGGAGACACTCTGCCCTATTGTAAAATATTCAGGTATGGCAGTTAAGGATTCGACCGCTCCTGCGATTATACCAATACGGAACATCCTGGTCTTTACATCCAGCAGATTTCCCAGGACGTCCTTCAGGGTCATTTCCATGTAGTATGAACCCGGCCCAAATCCTGTGCTGTTCCACACGGGTCTGAAAACAGCATGACCGGAAAGCCCTTTGAGTGTTTCAAGCAGCAGGCTGTCAACGGGACTCTCATTCCCGTCCTGTTTGATCAGGATGCTGACAACTACATCCATGGGAGCACCTGAATTTTCAATGTCCATATTGAAATGGATCAGATCACCTTCTATATAGTCATCCACTTCAGTTAAGGCATTTGTTATAGACACATCTGAAACCATTGTTTCAATGTCAAAGATGTAATACGGATAAAACCTGATTTCCTTTGTTTCTGAATTGTATTTAATGGGATACATCTTTATGAACAAGGTGCTTGTGCCGTCTGGATTTTCAATCACATGCCAGCGGTAATTTTTTTCAGGCACCCAGCCTTCACCATCCGGTGCGCTGCCCTTGCTGGCAGAACCTCCTCCTGCCATGAGATTCTGGTTAACAGGAAGATTAAGTCCGGTATCCAAAACCGGTTCAGCCCGGTGGATTAGTTGAACATTTTGAACCCTGTGACCCAGAGGATAATCCACAGCAACAGAATAACAGGGAATCCGATAAGTTCCGGATTCAAGTATCAAATCACCGCCCGGGATATCTAAAAAATGAAATCCATCTTCCACTGAAACTGTATAGTCGGGTATGTTAATTTCCATGGAAGAAGGCGGTTCATCACCATCGGTTTGCTGCAAAGACGTATCCTCAAGAGAAGAGGCACTTTCTGAAGCAACAGCACCGAATTTTGGATCACCGTATATATTATACTCCCAGATCCAGAGCTGCCAAACTTGATTTGTACTCCAGCGATCCCGCTTCAAATCTGTGAAAGCCTTGCCCACCGTTGTGTTTGCTTTCCACCATTTTTCGAAAAAAGCTTTACCACAAAGAACATTACGGCCGATTTCAGACACCTCGGTTGCCCCGATAAAAACAGCCGCTCCCTGATCAAAAAAGGCTTCTGCAAAATTATCATCTCCTCCGGCATAGCTGCAGGTGTTTGCCGTGTGATCTTCATATGATCCGGACAGGCACGCCCATGAAAGGGCCAGGGGATTGGTGTCACCAAATTCAATGGCTGGAACAGGGGGGACTGCCAGGGGGTCTCCCGGGAAATCATCAGTATCAAGATCTTCCCAGGAGTCCGGGCCTCCATGGCCCATATAGACAATGACGTCCTGATCGGATGCATCACTTCTAAACTGGGGCACCCGTTGATTGGCTGTCAAATCCTTAAAGTGTAATTTTGTGACAGTGAACTCACCTTTAATCTTTGTCTCAACAGAATCTACAAAACCACTAAACATCTTCTGTATAGTAGTGTTTCCATCTGTACCGCTGACCAGAAGGGCATCTGATCGTTCAAATCCATATCCCTGATGACCGCTATGGACCCGGTTGCTCGTCTGGATGGCCATGGCAAGGTCTGATGCATCATTTCCTATTATCCTGCCCACGATGAGTTCCGGAGAGTTATTGCTGCCCCCGGTATTGGCATAGGGCAGATCACTGTTGTCTACTTCCCTAGTAATACACGTCGTATTGCTATAAGAAATATTCCATATAAGTCCACTGCCCCAGGCCGGGATGATTTCTGTCTCTCCCACGATAAGGAGGTATCCCTTGCTGGTCGTTCGAAAATCTGCATGCATTTTTTTGCCCCACAGCCCATTGGATAGAATCAGGCCGCGTATGGTATTTCTGTTTGATACATTCAGATATCCCAAAATTCCATTTTTATTCCATGCCAGTTGTGCCATCTCCGAGAAGAGATCATTGACATCGTCTGGATTTGCAGGATTCAAGGTGGAAAGCTGCCCCGGGTGTGTCATGATTAAATAATCGCTCTGGGCAACAGCCGTCTCATGGGCTTCGATCATCTTCCTCTCCTGGACATCGGATGTCTTAAGGATGGTAAATTGTATATCCTTTTGAAACGTTCTGTTCAAAACTGCCCCTGTTTCATAAAAGAGTTTCACTGTCTGTCCCACAGCGGGCTGGGGCGGTGACGGATGCAGCAGTACCGGAACAAGGTAAAAAATATAAGTTCTGGTATTCCCCGAAGAGAGGGTCACGCTGTCCTTGATGATACAAACGCCCCGGTTGGTGCTTGAATCGAACCGGGCTGTATAATCCGCACCGTTGACGTTGAGTCGGGATATGGCCTGAAAGCCTGACATGGCATCATGGATCTCTATGTTTTTTGCCTCCATTGTACCTTGATTTTTTACAGTAATTTCACAGACAAATTTGTTGCCATATTGGAACAGTTCATGTTTCTCTATGATAAGATCCGGTTTAAATGGAGAAGACTGGTTGTTGACTGTTACATCAATGGTATCCACGCCCTGATTCATATCCTTATCAGTTGCCGTAACGCCTAATCGGTAGCTGCCATTGGGTATATAACGGGTATCCCACCAGAATTTAACGTTAAGAGACGGGCTGACAGGAAAACTTCCGCCACCGATTTTTATTCCATCAACAAACCATTCAACTTCGCTCCAGCCGGAATCATCACTCACTGTGACATAAACCGGAACATTCCCTGAAAGTGAATCCAGATCAATTGACGGATGATAAATATTGACTTGGGGTACCTCTGTATCCACAAAATTAAAGACATCAATATTACGGGTATCCACTTTCATTCTCCCGAAAAAATCTTCGGCAACCACCTTCAGAACATGTTCACCGTTAAGGAATCGGGTGGTATCAATATGAAATTCATAGGGCGGAGAAAAGATGGTGGTGACCGGTGAATCATCGATGAAAAAAATTAATTTTTCAATACCGTTGTTGTCCATGGCATCGGCAGAAAAAATGACGGTTCCCTGTGAGATTCCGGTTTCGTTAATGGTGACTTCAGGATCTATCTGGTCCGGTACGGCAAGGGTATCAAACATGAGGTCATCGCTTTCAATGGTGTTTCCACAGGTGTCCGTTGATAGCACTGTAAAGCCATAGGTTGCCGAAGGGTCAAGACCGCTCAATGTGATTTCGTGAATTTTTGTAAAAGTGGTCTCAACTTCTTCCGAGTCATTCAATTGCGCATCTCTTCCGTAGCGGACAGTACTGACACTGTCTTCATCAGTCTCCCAGGAGATACGGACTGAGCTCTGGGTTATGAGAGATAGGGTGGGACCTGAAATGATTTGTGGTGGCGTGGAATCAAATATGTCCCAGAAGTTGTTGTCCGTTAAAATCTTTCCTGTAAGAGGATGAGAATATTGAATCCGGTTTTTGTTTATCACAGCGCCCCCCACGGTTACAGCACCGGTGGACGTATAATCTGTAGAGTCTGTCTCCAGCAGATTATAATAGTTACAAACTTCAGGTATAGGCAGCCAGTACCATCCATGGGCATTGGTGGTGGTGGTGGTGACAAGTATGCCAAGGTCTCCTGCGTTGTCTGAACAATAAAGTTGTACACCCACGTCCGATAGTGGAGTGGTTTCATCGCCCAGGGCACCCGAGTAGACATATCCTGACAGCCAGGCCGTACTCAATAAGGCTTCATCAGCCCCCATATCTACTATGGCCGTACCGTTGCCATCTCCGTCAAGAATGCGGATCTGCCCTTCAAAATCAGTAGAGATCCCTGTAGGCAGTGCCCCGTTATCGCCACTATCAATACATGGCGAGCCCATTTCCAGGTGGAAGTCGCCGTTTTCGGCATCCACAAGCATTGGGTCCACATCCTTATTGCCTGTTCCAGTAAAACCGCCCTGTACATCGCAGTACGCCACATCAGCCGTACCACTTATTCCATCCGGAGTATTTCCCCAGATTACGCAGTTGCGGATCACGCAGGTGCTGAGGCTGTTGATACCGCCGCCACTCAATACAGCCGAATTACCGGTAAAGGTACAGTTCACCACTATGGGGTTGGAAGACCCCTCGTTGTACATCCCTGCTCCATTATCGGCGGTATTGTTCGAAAAGATACAATTGACCACTGTGGGTGAAGCATCCTCATTGTGCATCCCCCCGCCGTAGGTGGCTCCATTGCCTGAAATTTGGCAGTTGCTTATCACAGGTGACGACCCGTTAAGATGTAAGCCGCCCCCTTCAGAGGCCGACCCGTTGACAATCAAGAATCCGTCAAGTGTTGCTGTCGAATCCACTCCACTTGCCATAACGACTGAATCAATGCCGCCACCGTCAATGATTGTATGCACTAGAGGATTATCCCCTGCCCCCGCGCCCAGGACCTTTACAGTATTTCTAAGCTGAATGTTTTCGTGATAAGTCCCTGCTGCTACGTGGACAGTCCCTCCTCCGGAACCAAAGGCAGCGTCTATGGCGGCTTGAATGCTGGCTCCCGGGCCAACATACCAGTCGGTAATTATGTCACATGTGTCTGCCATCTCATTGCAGGTTTCATTTGCCTCGCAAGGTGGTTCACCCGACTGACAGTCGCCTGTCCCGTCGCAGGTTTCCGATCCGTCACAGAATGCATCGTTGGGACAGGGAGTGCCTGAAGGAAGGTTATTTTCATCGCACTGGCCCGAACCGTCACAGGTATCGGAGTTGCTGCAGTCACTAGCAGAGGAATCACCACAGGATGACCCGGATGGTTTATTCGGATGGGTGCAGCTTCCTGTACTGTTACATTGATCGTACGTACACTCGTTCCCATCATCCGTACAGGAGCTACCGTAAGAAGCATTTTTGGAAAGGCATGCCCCTGCACCATTACAAATATCCGGATCGGTGCAGTCCGTATTAGAAGGGTCTCCACAGGCACTGCCGTAAGGCTTGTAAGGGTGGGTGCACGCGCCGATGCCGTTACAGATATCATTGGTGCACTCGTTGCCGTCGCCTGCACATGCATTACCATAGGATACGTTGTTGGCAACGCATACGCCTGAGCTACAGGTGTCCGGATTAGTGCAGTCTGTATTGGAAGGATCTCCGCAGAGTGTGCCATTGGGTGCGTTGGATTGAATGCAGGCACCGGATCCATTGCAGATATCGACGGTACATTCGTTGCCGTCGTCGCCGCAGACAGTGCCGTAAGATTTGTTCGAATACTCGCATGTCCCTGCACCGCAGGTATCTGTCGTACAGGGATTACCATCATCACAATCCTCAGCTATTCTGCATTCTTCAATCGTCAGACGGACCCCAAGGCACAGGGTGCAGCCTGCTGAATTGCTATTATACGAACCCACCTCAATAAAGTATTCATACCCGTCCGTTACGTCAAATGAAACTTTCGATGCCCTATACCCTCCGCAGATATTGCTACAGCCTGCATCCAGCGAATCATCGTTGCAGGCATAGGTCATAACAAATCCGCTGCAACCGTTTAATACACGCACCACCGTATCAAAGCTTGTGGTGGGATGGCAGGTTGTAAAGGTGGCCTTGCCGTCAATTTCCGATATGAAGCGAAACCATGTAGGATACCCTATCGCCTTGGTGGTGCCATTGCAGGACCAGCTTTCGGAAATTGATAGAGCGTCTGCTGCATCAATTTCGGCTTCATGTGATCCAAAGGAGCCTGGCAGTTCCATGGCCTCCTGGCAGATGATATTGCGTGGCGGATCACCGCACGGTGTACCAATGGTGACGATCAGACCAAGACAAAGGGCACAGTTCCCGCTGTTCTGGTTGTATGATCCCACACGAATCCTGTACGAGCTTCCTGCTGTGGCCCAAAACCTCACCTTGCTCGGTCGGCCCGTGCAGCTGGAATCACAATACTCATCCGTACTGTCATCATTGCAGGCCACCTGATTGAACAACTCACAGCCCGTCCCGGAAAATACATCCAGCACAGTATCATAACTGGTCATGGGATGACAGGTACTCACCGTTACCCACCCGGTGACAGTCGGGGTGACCGAAAAGTACACCAAATCACCTACCGAATAAAGACTGCAAGACATCGATATTGTGCTCGAGGCATCGGATACGTCCATCAAAACAACGTGCTGGCCGACATTGCCGGGGATGACACGCGGTGCATAACAAGCACTTGACGCAGGCTCCGTATACAGACACCCGGCTAAAGAAAGGGAAGGAAAGCTAACTAAAAAAAAGAAACCCTGTAAAAACAACAGGCCTAAAATGATTGCATATATTTTAATCTGCTTCATCACCACGCCCTCCTTAGGTTTTGCTTTATCATTATTTTGTTATAATACATGCAAGAAATGTTCCATTTTTAACCACACCATGAAAGTCTTATATGGTAATATTTACAGTAATTTATGGTAATTTTTTCCATAGGAAATAAATGTAACATTGTGAAAAAAATTACATACAATTAGGAAAAATATTACACAATTGAAAAAAATATATTTAATCTAAAAAATATTCAAATAATATCCCGGGACAAGTCCTGTTGTGAAATAATTTGCATTGAAATATATGTTTTAGTAGTGTGATATTGAAATATTTATTTCCACCTATGGCAGGATCGAAAATAAATTTTATTATTAATTCGGAATCATGTTCCTAAATTTTTCTTACACATTTATGAACATATAAAAAAGGAGGGCCTCTATGAAAAAAATATTGTTCCAGGCAGTTACTGCAATCATGTTCATTTTCATCTTTTTTTCAATTGTTCATGCCAAAATTGAATGGAATATCCTAAACAGTATTGACCTTGATGAAAAGCCGATAGACGTAACCATATCCAAAGACGGGGCAACCATTTATATACTTTGTGAAAAAAGCATAAAAGTTCATTCAAAATCCGAAAATAAAATTACTGAAATCATACCGCTGACCGACACTTTTTCCCAGATCGTTGTGTCTCCCGATGGAGAAAAACTATTTCTAACAGATGCAGAAAATAACCGGATATCAATCATTCAGATAGTAAAAATCTTTAATATTCAAACAGGCCGGTCGCCGGTAATCGGTAAAGCCGATGCACCTGTAACTATAGTTGTTTTTTCTGACTACCAATGACCTTATTGTGCCAGGGTTTTCCCTGTACTTGAGCAGTTGCTTGAGAAATATCCGAATGACGCAAACCTTGTTATCAAACACTATCCTCTTAGAATACATAAAGCTGCAAGAAAATCTGCTGTGGCTGCGCTTGCGGCCGCCAATCAGGAAAAATATCGAGAGATATCAAAAATTTTCTTTCAAAATTACAATAAATTGAATGATGAAAAGATAAAATTTCTTGCGCTGGAAACCGGTCTTGACATGGAAAAATTTGAAAAAGATTTAAAAGATCCTTCTATCAACACCAAAATCAATTTCGATGTCCGGCTGGCACAAAAAGTTAAGGTTCGAGGAGTTCCAGCCATATTTATTAACGGTAAACTTGTTAAGAACCGCTCAATTGATGCCATGTCCCGAATGATAGATAAGGAGCTGGACAAAAAAAAGCATGAAACTGTTCCCGGTAATACCGAATAGCTGCCTACAAAATTCCAACCTGTATTTAAATCGATTTTTTTTAAATCGTATAAATTTCTATTGAAAATGCAAGCTTGAAAGGTATAGATTAGAAAATGGCTAACCTGTTTTTAAAGCAGGGGATTAAAAAATCAGATAATGTTGTTCTTCTCCTTGATAGATCCCTGGTTTTTATTGTTGTCTACATTGCCCTTCAAAAAATAGGAGCGGTATGTGTGCCCCTGAATCCGGGATTTAAAAAATTTGAGTTAACCTATCTGCTAAATGATGCAGCACCGTCGCTTACGATCCTAAAGGTGCTGTTCTGACCCAGAAATATCTGGTGCATGATGCAAAAAATATTATTAACATATGGGAAATTTCAGAGTCTGATACCTTGTGTCATTCTCTGCCCCTTTTCCATGTTCACGGGTTATGTTTTGCCCTGCACACGGCCTTGATTTCAGGGGCACATGTGGTGCTGTTTGATAGGTTTACTCCTGAAATCGTGCTTGATATTTTAAAAGAAAACAAGACAGATCTGGCCTGTTCCATATTCATGGGAGTTCCGGCCATGTATTCAAAACTTATTGACGTGCTAAAAAATCAAACGCTTTGTTTCGATCACATGAGACTCTGGACATCAGGATCAGCACCCCTTCCGGTTAAAGAGTTTCAAAGGATCAAACAAATATTTGGTAAAGAGCCTGTGGAGCGGGAAGGCATGTCGGAAACCGGTATCCTCCTCGGTATGTTCCTGGTAGCAGTGATGCCGACAACCATTTCAAGCGGTGTAGGGATGACAGGAAATGCCGATGGGAACATGGCCCATGCACTCTTTGTAACGATTGTTTCCAATTGTATTGCCATTGTTTCCATTCCATTGGTACTTTCAATTTTTTTGCTTTTGCAGCAGCAGGATACAGTACTGTCCATTGATCAAAAAGCGATTATTGTAAAATTGCTGATCCTGGTGCTCCTGCCGTTGATCACCGGCATGTTTTTAAAGAAGATGGTTTTCAATATTACGGCAAACCGAAAAAAGATTATGGGAATTATCAATCAATGCTGTGTGATCTGTATTGTTTTTATGTCATTGTCAGGCGTCAAGGAGATTCTTATATCCAAAAGCAGCAGCTTTTTCTTGATAGTTCCCCTGGTCATTGTTTTTCATCTGTGTCTTTTGGGATTTTTCTGCCTGGTTTCCCGGCTTCTTAACATCGGCAAAGGCAAACGCGAGAGTGTGATTTTCATGGGATCACAAAAAACCCTGCCCCTTTCTGTCATGCTGTAGATGACCTATTTCCCAGAATATGGAACAGCTCTCCTTGTCTGTGTGGTGCATCATATTACTCATCTTATGATTGACGGGTATCTTGCAGTAAAGTTTAAGTAGCCTGAAGATTATCTGACTCCGCGATCATTTATTTTTTTGCCGGGCAATGTAATTACAAATCACCGGCTCGCCCGGTGCATTTTTTTGTTGATTTTTATTGTGGACAATCAAGCACCAGAGCAATCTCAGGTTTTGAATTGTCACACTCCCGGATTATGGAAACTACTATTTCAATACCTGCCCTAAATGTTGAACAAGAAACAGATTATTCTATGGGGCTGTTGTTGTCCGGAACACGATATTGAAACCAGCTCAACCAGATCTGGTCAATCTTGTGGGGAATCTGGCGGGGCTGTATCCGAACCCTATGGTCCCCAGTATATTTTAGTATTACAGGTACAGCGTGGGCGCCGTCACTTGCCCATCCCCAGTTATGTGCCGGATGGATATTAGCCCAGTTGCCGAACATCCGACCGCGGCCTGTACCGATTTGCCGGTCAAACTGAAGCCAGACAGAATCGGCATAAAGATCATCAGATTCACATTTTCCCCTCAGCCATATGATATAGCTTCCGGCTGGTGCGAAAAAACCTATGTCCACATAGATTTTTGGATCTTTCAGGGGTTTTGAAACCGCTTCATTAGTAAATCCGATGGCCTCTCCTTCAACGGCATTTCTGTCTTTGACGATTTGCACTCCGGTTGCCGAGAGTTTTGCAGCCGAACTTATATTAAGGATAATATCTTTGTTCTTGTCATAGATGACCGGGCCGGGTTTCTTGGAAATACCGACCGCGGTGGAGCTGTTTGTTACGGAAAAAACGATTAGACCGATGAAAACCAAATGGGGGATCACAAGTGCATTTCGTCTGTGCAGTATATCATAGAAGGGATGAGAGGTTTTCATTCCGAAAAGGAAACGTAACAGATCGATTTTGCGGATAAAGATCATATAAATTGCAATGATGATTAAGAATGAACCACAAAAAACAAGGCCCCATTTTATAAAATCATGAATTACCAAAGGCATTACAAAATACCCCACACACAACAGTACGGTCTGGTGCAGGACATAAAACGGCATGACCCCTTCATTGAGATGTTTTAGACCGGGATGGTCAAAGGATAAATACCGCATACCAAACCCTGTAATGGCAAGAAGCCAGGTCCAGGAACAGACATATCTTAAAAAGGAATATAAAAAAGGGCTTATATCAACTGGGAAAACAATATAGGAACGGCTGAAAGACTGGTAAAGGTAAAATATGGTTAATATTACAGCGATGAGAAGAGATAATCCGCATTTATCTTTAATTTTCAGGCTCAATTCCGGACTGGAGGCAATAACAAATCCTGCAATCAGAAACCATAAGTAATAGATAAATCCCCACCCACCACTGCCGGCATTTAATATCGAGGCTGGGATGATTAATTTCATTGCTAATAAGACAAAGGGAAATATCATGTACATTAGAACGGGATTATCTAACAGCTTTGTAAACCTGACAAGCAGTCTATTTGCACTTCCCATAAGCCATTTGAACAACCCGTAACATAAAAGACTGAACAAAAATAAAAACAACAAATACCAAAGATGCATGCCGTGAAATGCAAAATTCCCGGTCCCTCCGATTTCCAGATAAAGGTCGGAAAAATAAGATGGAAAGAAAGAAAAGAATGAACCGGAAAACTGGTTATGAGTGATGCGTTCCAGATAAATCTGTAACGCACTGTGAGTAAATGTTCCAAAGATCAAAGGAATCATCAGCCGGGTAAATTTATCTGCGTAGAATTGTTTCCATCCTGATTTTTTTCTCAGGACATAGAAAAGACCGATACCCGAAATAATGAAAAAAACCGGCATCATCCAGAGGGTGGCAAAATAATTCCAAATTTCCACCCAGACATAGGTGTCGGTATTTTTAACATGCCAGGCTTCCAGGTTAAAGAACCGGGTGCTGTGATATAAAAATACAATCAGGATTGCCAGAACCCTGATCCAGTCAAATTCATATTTTCTTTTGGAGAAGGTGCTTTCTTTTTTCATTTCTCAAAACTTCCTGAATTTTGCTTTTCTATTATAATTTAAAAACGCTATGATTTTTAGCAGTTGCCCATTCGTGAAGCAAGTCTTCAAGATAGCCAACTATTTCAGACTCTTTCAAATCTATGAGAATAATTATGTCATGAGCTGTTCGCTTTTTTCCTTCATTTCCTATATAAAAAACATCCCAACCATTCAACGATTTGATAATTTCAATCTTTCTTCCATATACATTGAATTTCATTTTTTCTTATTTACAGAACGTTTCCAAATCACCGGCTCGTCTGGTGCATTTGGATTGTTACGTTTTTAAGACAATAATCAATGTTTGGCCCCAAGCTCATAAAAATAGAATATCGGTCTGATTTCCGGCCAATAATTGCCGGCAATTGGAAATAAACACAAATGGATCAACAATGTTCCCCTGAATCAATTAATGCTTGTCATTTTAACGCCTTTATAATGGATTTTACTGCCTTTTCAAGAATAGTTCTCGGGCAGGCAATATTGAACCGTTCGAATCCGGTACCGTTGTCTCCGAACCAGTTCCCATGATCAAGACCGACTTTGGCGGTTTCTTCCAGAAGCCTAATCTGGCTTTCATTGTCATGCCCAAGTTCCCTGAAATCAGCCCAGGCCAGATAAGTTCCCTCCAG
>NZ_JAIOSW010000495.1 GCF_021107415.1 Desulfobacula sp. | reverse complement strand
CCTATGGAAATCATGGAGGAGATATGTTATCCGCTTGAGGATTCTCTGGATAAGCTTAACGGGATAAAGGAGCTTTCCTGTGATGCACGTGAGAATGTTGCAATTGCCAACGCAGAGATTAATCACGGTCAGGATATTGATACTTTAACCACCGATATCCAGCAGCAGGTTAATTCTATTAACGATTTTCCCGATCGCGTTGAACAAGTTACTGTCACCAAACTTGACAGGATCGCAAGTGTTGTGAGTGTTGCCATAACGGGGAACATGACCCCTGAAGATCTGGTCTTCTATGCAAAGGAAGTAAAACAGCGTATCAAGGCAAATCCACTTATAGCGCAGGTAACTGTTGGAGGGTTTTCAGACCAGAAAATTGAGGTGAGGGTCTCTCAATGGAAATTGAACCAGTACGGGCTGAGTATTTCTGACCTGGCAAATCTTGTTCAGCAACAGAGCATTAGTGTGCCTGCCGGGATTTTTACAAATGATCTGGAAGAGATAAGTGTCCGTTTTGATCATCTGGGAAGTCATGTAAATGACTTTGAAAATATTGTGGTTAAAACAAGTACGTCCGGAACACAAATAAAACTTAGTGACATTGCCGATATTGAACAAAAATTTGTCGCTGATGAGGACAGGATTCTGTTTAACGGAAAACGGGCCGCACTGTTGCAGATTTCTAAAACCTATTTTCAGGATTCACTAAAGGTAAGAAACGCTGTAAACAAGATGATAGAAAAAGAGCGTCTTCTGGCACCTGCAGGAGTTGAATTCACAATTACCCAGGATGTGAGCGTAAATATTAAAGAGAGACTGCGGATTCTTACCAGCAACGGTCTCCAGGGGCTGGCCCTGGCTTTTCTGATGCTGTGGCTTTTTTTTAATATCCGCTTCAGTTTCTGGGTGGTCATGGGGTTGCCTGTATCATTTCTTGGCGCAATTTTCACCATGCAACTGCTGGGCTATACCATCAACATGATGACCATGGTTGGTCTGATTGTTGCGATAGGTCTGTTGATGGATGACTCTCTCATCATTGCAGAAAACATTGCCGCCAAAAGACAGGCTGGGATGTCTCCGTTCAAGGCAGCTATTAACGGAACCAAACAGGTTTTTCCAGGAGTAATTGCATCATTTGCCACAACTTTAATGGTTATAGGCCCCCTGATGTTCCTCAGTGGAAAAATGGGTGAAGTTTTGCGGTATATTCCCATCGTTCTTCTGATAACACTGCTGGTAAGCCTGATCGAAGCCTTCCTAATTCTTCCAGCGCACCTGGCACACAGCAGGCTCGATTCGGATTCGAACCCGATCCGGAATATATTTATCAACGGTTTTGAATGGATAAGAGACCACTTTTTTGTTCCCCTTTCCAGAAAGTCAATGAATGCTCCGTATTTTACATTAGGAATGCTGATGATGGTTGTGATGGTTTCGACAGCTACCTTTTATGGAGGGTTTCTCAAGTTCAGGGCTATGCCGTCCCTGGAAAGTGATACCTTGCAGGCACGTATCCTTTTGCCCCAGGGAAGTCTGCTTTCTCAGACAGAAAGGGTCGTATCGAAGATATCCGGCGCGCTGGACAAAATCAATGAGGCGTATGGCAAGAAGTATCCAGACTCAAAACCATTGGTAAACAGTAAAACAATTATGTACAATACCAATATCGATGCCAATGAGTCCGGACCGCACATGGCAACGGTAAGTGTAGACCTACTTCCTGCCCAATTCAGAAAGGAAAGCATCAAATATCTCATTCAAAGCTGGAAAAAGAAGGTTGGTCCGACAGCGGATATTGTTTCACTGAAGTTTACCGACAAGGAGCGTGGCCTTGCAGGCAATGGTATAGATATCCGTGTTCAGGGAAGTTCCCTGCAGGAGCTGAATAAAGTCAGTCGTTCGCTGATTAAGTGGCTCAAAGGGTTTGATGGTGTTTTTAACCTTTCAAATGATTTACGTTTTGGCAGAACTGAAATTCATGTGACATTGAAAGATGAAGCAGGCGTGATGGGTGTTAACGCAGCACAGATAGCGCAAACACTGCGCAGTGCAGTTAAAGGGAGCACCGATCTAACGGTTTTTCAGGAAGGAGAGCTCGTTGATATTGCCATAAAGCTGGATGAATTTACTAGTGAGGCAAGCCTTGAAGGCTTACGTGATCTCTCAGTGACAGCATCAAATGGCACCCTTGTACCTTTATCGAGTATTGCCGACTTTGAGCAGAAGCAGGCTTTTTCACGGATCAACCGGATCAACGGTATGAATACCGTCACAGTTCAGGGAAATATTAATACCCGTATTGCCAATGCCCGTGAGATAATGCAGCAGTTTTATAGAGAATTTGTTCCGGAAATTCACAAGAAGTTTCCCGAAGTTAGGTTTGTATCTCAGGGACAGGACAAGGAGAGTGCCGATACCGGCTCATCACTGCGCTCTTTCTTCGCCCTTGGTATTATCGGTATCTATCTTATACTGGTATTTCTCTTCAGGAGTTTTAGTCAGCCTCTTGCTGTTCTTCTGGCAATACCGATGGGATGGATCGGTGTAGTATGGGGGCATCTGGGGCTGGGAATTGACTTAACGATTCCGAGTCTGGTGGGTTTTGCAACCCTTGCAGGCATTGTTGTCAATGACAACATTCTTCTGGTAAATTTTATAAAAGAAAATATTTCCAAAGGCGTAAATCTCATGGAGAGCTGCAGGGAGGCAGTGCGTGACCGATTCCGTGCAATCTTTATTACATCATTAACAACTTTTGCAGGTTTGCTGCCACTATTGACGGAGACGAGTACGCAGGCACAGTTTTTAATCCCGCTTATTGCAAGTATTGCTTTTGGTCTGATATCGGCAACACTGCTGGCATCAATAATTGTACCATGTGTGCTCCTTATCCTTGACGACTTGAAACTGACCCGTCTCTATCAAGATGAGCCTGACATGGCACAACTTTGAAAGGACGCTCCAATTTTGTGGTTTGGTGATATCCGAAGGAGTGTTAAAGAGTTAATACTGGGACAGGAGAAATGGATGTAAAGTAAATGGATTAGGAATGCAAGACTTCCACTTCTTCTTGCCCGTTCTTTTTCTTGGTTTAATATTGTCAGTTGGAGTTATACTGCAATATTTTACACGGCTGTTCGAGTGACCGATGTCGGAGGGGAAAACTGCAAAAAACAATTCCGGAAAAATAGAGCGGTATTGGAGGAAATATTTTTGGTACTCCAAGTTGTGGGGAACCGACACTTTTTGTGTGATTTATTGCTTAACAGGAAGCGTGAGCAATAAATAATACAGTTCTGATTAACACCTGAATCCTATTGTCATCCAATTAATTAGGCATGAGAAACCGGAATAAATTTTGAACATCAATGAGGCTAACAAATGTAAAGAACTATCCCCAGAGATTAAATTTTATACACTTAAGTTGCATGATCAAAACTCAAGAATACTTTCATTATTGACAAATCTTCTAATGTTTGACCATTCAAAAGGTATCTTTAAGCAAGGACAAAAAAATAAACCGATACCATGATGAATAATCATTTTGATATGTGAATCATATTCACTTTACATCAATCAAGATGAAAAGATAAAAAATATTATAAAATTTGGAGATTTACTACTGGTTAATAATGGTATAAGCCGTCGCGAGCAAAATTTCAAATTGAGCGACAACTACCAAAAGAAGTGCTGGGTGCTCAGCATCAAGAAGGCGGTGAGCACTATAACGTGTTATGTAGCCAGTTTCATTTTGTTGCGAGTTTTACCCCGCCTGATCCAGCAGACCCCGCCCCTTTTTTAAAATTTTCCAAGATACCACATGTGGTATGGACAATCTTTTTAGTCTCAGATTTGAAATTCTATTTTATGGAAAAATTTAAGTTTCAATAGCCCAATCTCCCATTATACTCGATACATCATTACATACACTCGTAATTTATCCTTTCTTGACACTAAGTGATCATTCAGTGTAAAACTACAATCCAATAAATCAGCAATATTTATTAAAGGAGTAAAATAAAAAATGTTTGGTCTTGGAATGCCTGAAATTTTAATGATTCTGGCAATAGCACTTATTGTCAT
>NZ_JAIOSW010000105.1 GCF_021107415.1 Desulfobacula sp. | reverse complement strand
TGATGTAAAGGGCATTGCCAAAGAAGAAGTAATTAAATTCCCGGAATTGAGTGTTGATATTTCAAAATCAGATATCCTTGCCAATCAATTGAATATTTCAAAAATTTTGATAAAAACCCCTGAATTTAATTTAAGCCGGGATAAAAACGGTAAGCTAAACCTGTTAAAATATATACCGAAAAATAAAGAAAACCATGAAAAAGAAGCGGTAAAGAAAGATGCCGGCACCAATAAAAAACTCTTTATTCTCAGCCTGGCAGACTTTGAGATCAAAGACGCAGCAATTTCCTTCCAGGATCTTTCCAATAAAAAAATATTTAAATCCAGAGTATTTCCCTTGAATGTCCGGATTGAAAACTTGAAAGCAGGAGAGGCTGTTTCCGGAGAATACAGTCTGAAGTTTGAAACCGAAACTAAAGAGACTATTGATTCCAAAGGTCGGTTCCAAACACATCCTGTGGAGGCTGATGGCACTTTACTTTTGTCAAATATACGGTTCAACAAATATGCCCCCTATTATGAAAGCCTTGTCGGCTTTGATGTGAAGGATGGCAATATGAATCTTTCTGCAGGCTTTGAACTATTAAAAAAACAAGATAAATTTGATATGAAGATTAAAAATCAAGAATTTTTAATCCAAACGCTTTCAATTTTTGATCGACAATCCAAAGAAGAGATGATCAACATTCCAAAATTTAAAATCAAAGAGTCAATCATTGATATTGGAAATAAAAAAATAGATATTGGAATCATTATAGCTCAAAATGGAAAAGTTCTGCTTAAAAGAATGAAAGACGGTCAGATTAACCTTGTCACAACTGTCCTGCCGGCAAAGGACTCTCCGAGCCCTCAAACTTCATCAATTACAAACACCAAGCCAATAGAGAGCAAGGCTTCTCCGTGGGCCGTCACAATGAGATCGTTTAATGCAACTGGATTTAATGTGGCCTTCAATGATCTAACTAATAAAGAGCCGGTAACTATTAAACTTTCAAATATCTCCATTAAAGCGGATGATCTTAAGACTTTTGGTAAAGAAAAAGGACGTGTTAATGCTCAAATGAATTGGAATGAGGATGGACGGATCAATATCAAGGGAAGCGTGGTTCCATCGATTTTAAACGCCGGGCTTGACCTTAACTTGGAAAAAATTGATATTAAATCATTACAGCCGTATTTTACCGATTCAATCAGAATCCTTGTAACCGACGGGAGTATTAATACAAAAGGAAAGCTTAAGCTGAACCTGGATGATAATTCAGGAGAGCACATTCAGTTTATCGGACAAACATCTATAACGCAGTTTGTTTCTCTTGACAAAAAGACAGCAAAGGATTTTTTTAAATGCAATTCGTTATATCTTTCCGGACTTGATGTCTCAGTGTTCCCGGTTAAAGTCAAGGCCAAAGATATTTCGTTGACAGACTTTTATTCCCGGATCATTGTCAGCGATACCGGGGAAATGAACTTAAATACAATTTTCAAGAAGGATACAATAAACGATACAGGGATTGAGCCTGAAAATAAAGAGGTAAAACCAGAATCCCAAACTCCACAGATTCGTGTGGAAAGTGTCACGTTGCAGGGTGGGAATATCAGTTTTTCAGACTATCTGACACAACCCAATTTTACTGCCAATATGAAACAGATAGCAGGATCTGTAACAGGGCTTTCTTCTGATGAACAATCCCGGGCAAAACTTCACTTGCAGGGACTGCATGGGCAGTCTTCCCCTCTTGATATTGTCGGAACAATTAATCCATTGGCAAAAAAGAAATTTGCCGATATAGATATTTCTTATAAAGATATTGAGCTGACGAATTTCACACCTTATTCATCCAGGTACCTGGGGTATAAAATTGAAAAAGGAAAACTTATTTTAGATCTTGAGTATATGATAGATGGAAATAAACTCAAATCAGAAAACCGGGTGCGATTTGATAATTTTACATTGGGTGAAAGGGTGGAAAGTGAAGATGCGACCTCATTGCCTGTCAGCCTTGCAATTTCCTTATTGAAAAACAGGGATGGACAAATTGACCTTGATCTTCCTGTTACAGGGGAACTGGATGATCCGGAATTTAAAGTCGGTTCCATTATTTTTAAAATGATTACAAATTTGATTTTTAAAGTGGTCACTTCACCCTTTTCAATCCTGAGTTCCATGTTTGGCGGAGGGGAGGACTTAGGGTTTGTAGATTTTCAGTATGGGGAAACAAAAATGGATGAGTCAAATTATGGAAAAATTGATACACTGGCGCAAATTCTCCAGGAAAAATCATCTGTCAATCTGGAAATACAGGGGGTTTATGATAAGCTCAGGGATGCTGAAGGTCTGTGAATGAATGGGTTTGAAGATTTGATCAAGGCATCGAAACTCAAAGATATGATGGCTTCGGGATCTGATGCAGCAACATTGGAAGAAGTGGTTATTGAAACTAAAGACATGGAACACTATATCGATATCGTCTATACTCAAGCCCAATTCCCTAAACCAAGGGATGAAGCAGGTGTTGAAAAAGAACTTGATATAGGAGAAAAGAAAAAGCTGTTGATCACAAATATTAACATTGGGGAGGATGATTTACGGCTTCTTGCCATGAACCGGTCAGAAAACATTAAGGCATATCTTCTTTCAACCGGTAAGGTTGAAAATCAGAGAATTTTTCTGCTTGAGGCCAGTGAAAATGATGGTTCAAACAACGAAAGAACAAGTAAAGTAAAGTTTTCATTAAAATAAAAAGGACAAGGAGCCTACAAAGTATGGAGGAACAACCATTAAAAAGTGTTTATTTTCATTTTCGATTTAAATTTCTTGCAATCACGGCCATCTTTTTTTTGTTATGGGTTATTCTTTCCGGGGCGGCAGAATTTGATCAGTTTGCAACAACCCTTCAATTCAAATTATTGGGCCCGTTTTTTATCGGGTCAGGAATTATTTATCTGGTTTTCAGGAAAGTTCCCTTTAAATGCCCCCATTGTGACAAATTTGTTTCAACCAGCAAAGACTGGCATTGTCCCGATTGTGATAAGATGCAGGGCAAACAACGGTATCTATCGGATAAATGTATTCACTGCAAGCAAATGCTGGCCACTTCTTTTTGTGACCATTGCAAGAAAGAATTCAAGCTCTAAACAGTCCCGGTAAATTCAACACTCAGGTTTTGTTGAAGTTTTTCAATCATTTTTAAAATTTCTTTTAACAGGGTTTGATCCAGAGTTGAAAGATTATGGGGATTGATATAATTGTCAGGGCTATTTTCTTCATCCATAATGGTGGTGATTTGTCGTAAAAATCTTAATCGCATCATATAATTATAGGCCTTGACAATATCAGTGTATTCTTTGTTGGTTAATGCATGCCGGGTATAGAGTCTGAACAGTCTTGTCAAAGTGTTGGTTTGAGAAATACCGTTTTTTAGGGCATAGACTCTTGTAAAATCAATGATGGGCAGCATGGCCAGTTTTATATCTAAAGATCCTTTATGCTCACCTTGGGTCTCCACTATAAGTTTACCGAAACGACCAATAGGCGGTTTAAAATAAACCGCGTTTTCAGTAAGATTTCTCAAAAATCCGGCCCAGTTTTTAATGGAAATTAAAAGATATTTTTTTAATTCATCTGCCAGGGTCAAGTCACCCCAGGTTCCCCTGAAATCGAAAAATATGCTGGAATAAAGGAGATTTTCAGGGTTTGAGGTTCGAATCCAGGCGTTGAAATACTCTTTCCATTTGGATAAAGGCTGGCACCATTTTGGATTTTTTGCCATGTTATCACCCTCGCAGAACCTGTATCCTGCCATGTCCAGCTGGTCGCAGATCAATTGTGCCAGATCGTCAAAGTATTTTTTTGCTTTTTCGGGGTGATCCCCGTCTTCATAAATAATGGCATTATCCTGGTCAGATATCAGGGTCTGTTCTTCACGACCCTCTGACCCCATGGTTAAAAACACAAATTTGCAAGGTGGTGGGCCCATTTTATCAAGGGAGAATCTAATGATTTTATCAATTATTGCATCTGAAAAAGTAGTGATCAGGCGTGTGATATATTCAGTGTTGGCACCGTTTTTTATGGGGTCAAGAAGTATTTTTTCAAGTTTTGAATGAATATTTTCAATTTCCTGAATAGTTTTGGCGGATTTAACGGTTTTTATCAGAAGATAGGTTGATTTTGTCTGGGCAAAGATGAGATTTTTTTCACTGACAATACCCGTAATATCACCTGATTGGCTATAAACAGCCAAATGCCTTTTATCATTTTCGATCATGGATAAAAATACTTCAAACACCTGGCAGTCAGCTGAAATAGAAATCAGGGGGGATGACATGATGTTTGAGACAGGTTGGGACAGATCCATATGTTTTGCTATCACTTTTTTTCTTAAGTCTGCATCAGTGACAATCCCTTGAATGGTTCGCCTGTCTTTTTTTATCAAAATAGCACTGGCATTGTTCCGGCTCATTTTAATGGCGGCATTTTCAATACTGGTTTCCATTGGGCAGGTGATAATATTGGGTTGAAAAATGGTCCGGATGGGTCGATTGAAAAAGGGCAGGTTAAATTCCTTGTCTTTTATCCGTCTGGAAATGATCCCGGCAAAGGATTTGTTGAGCATGCATTTACCGAATTCATTGGTAAAATAATCTTGAAATTTTGGATTTGCCTTACATACGGTTAAAAAATAGTCTGCTTTAAGAGTTATAAAAACACAATCTTCAAGAATCTTTAAGGACCTGATGGAAACCGCATCATTCAATAGAATTGAAATGCCGCCGAAATTGTCTCCCGGCTGTAATTCTCCGGTCAAAATTTTTGTATTGTTCAGCTCATAATAATATTGGGCATGACCTTTAGAGAGGATATAGACTTTTTTAACACTTGTGATTTCCTGTTCAAGGAGAACCGTATCTTTCTTGACTTTTTCATAGGAGAAGGCAGTGGCCAGTTCCTTTTGATCTTGCTTTGAAAGCAATGAAAATGGATAAGCCTGTGATTCTTTATTCAAATCAAATCCATCCTTTTTTTAAGCTCATGATGTTGTGGGTGTAAAAATTTTTCGGGCAGGCAAAAACAGATCCTTTGAAATTTCTATATATTCCATTTCATCGAATCCAAACAGTTTTGCAAATAAAAACGCCGGGAATGCTGTTGTTCTTGTGTTAAAATAGTTTACTTCATCGTTATAACCTTGCCTTGCCACAAAGAGGTTGTCCTGGGCAGTATTAAATTGATTTCTCAAGGCTGCAAATTGTTTGGAATAATTTTTATCAAGAGATTCTTTCAATTGAGTGGATAGCGCTTTTAATTGAAACGTCAGTTTTAACTGGGAAACTTCAAATTCTTTGATCAAATTCCTTTCAAGGGGAGTCTTTTGGGAGATGACCTGTTGCAAAATTCTGTTTGCTTTTTGGGCTGTCTGGCTTATCATGGGCTTATATGTTTGCGTTTCATTTTTTTTTGCCATTTCAATAAGCCCGGCTAGCAGATCCAACCTTTTTTGGCAGGCATCAGTCAGAATTGACTTTGAATCTTCAATGCGATTTTGGGATCTCCAAAAGCTGGTGTATCCACCCAAAATAATACAAAATAAAATAATTCCAAAGAAAACAAAACAGAATCCGGCAAATTGCAACCATCGATGAGGCATATATTTCTCCTTTTTAGTGGTGGATGTAATGTTTAATCAAGTATCATTTAAATAACAAATAGTTCAACTAATATTTTAACCGTGCATAGTAAGTTTTTTTGGATGCTTTAATGGCATCTTGAAGGGTCAGGACACCATTGCTGTTTAAAATGGGGAGCAGTTTTAAAAAAATTTCAGCTGTCGCTATGGCATCCCCAAGGGCTGTGTGCCTGCCGATAATATTAATGCCTAAGCGTTTTGCAATATTTTCAATATCATGTTGTTCATGGACAGGATGCAAAATTGCGGATAGAAGAAGCGTATCAAGTACGGGGTTTAGAAATTTGATATGGGTGGTCTTTTCCTTGATTTTTAACATCTTCATATCAAAAGCGATATTATGTCCCACAAGTACCGTGTCTGAGGTGAATTTTTTAAATACTGGTAAAATAGTGTTGATATCTTTTTTCCCGGCTAACATTTCATAATTAATGCCATGGATTTTATAAGATTCCATGGGAATATCTCTTTTTGGGTCTACCAGTTCCTCAAAAAGATCATGGTATACAATTCTATTATTGACAATTCTCACGGCAGCAATGGAAATAATCTCATCACCGCCATCCGGACTTAGACCGGTTGTCTCAGTATCAAAAACCGTGTAGGTAATATTTTTTAAATTGGTATCCAAAAGATCAATATTGTCTTCTCCAGCCTTGAACAGGTCAAAATCATAAAATTCAGGTCTGCTGCCTGCAATAATTGGAGAGCGTTGTTTTTCTTTTAAAGTTGTCTTTGCTTTTAATTCAGCCTGGGTGATAACGTTAATTTGCGAACATTGATTTTTATTGTTTGAAATAATTTGGAAAAGAGCATTGTTTTGTTTTAAAACATAAAACAGGCTTGGCAGGGCATTGATTCGTTTAGACAACAGTGTTTCAATCCGGTCTTTTCTAATAAGATTGTTCTGCCATGTTATTTTAAAAATTATTGTGTCATCATTTTTTAGAGAACTGATATTGAACTCATTCACAAGACAGATGTCTGACAGGTTTTTTAACAGGAAAATCCATGCCGCCGTGAAGGAATATGTGTCGGCCAGTATCCTGTCGTTTTTGGTTTGATGGATAATATTCAACTTTATTCCATGCAGGGAATTAACTCTTAGTTGCAGAGAATTAAGAAAATCCGATAAAAAAAGTTTAGTCAAGGGAATTTTAGTCAATAGGACATCGAGAACATTATCTGCGATCTGTTCATACTGTCGGGGCAGATGATCAAGCGTTTTAATTAACTGGCTATGTTTGGGGGGGGCAATCAAAGATTTTTCCACGAGTTTTAGATGTCTTGACAAGTCTTTTTTTAAAGATATAAGTTTTTCATGGGTTATATCATATTGATTGATATCATCGGTCACATCCTGAAAGGTGAGAATAAAACCGGTCATCCGGCTTTCCTGGTCAAGGACGGGGATGGTCTCAACACTGATCAAATGATCGGTATGGATGGGGGCAATAAAATAAGAAGCCACACTCTGTTTATGATTATTCAGGTGTTCTTCAATCTCTTCAATGGCATGGGCGATCAGTGTTTTATCAATCAGGTGAAATATGGATCTGCCCAGACCGATAAAATATTCAGTCCTGTTTGAAAGGGCTTCTTGCGTGAATATTTTTTTTGCAAGGGAATTAAACAATAAAATTCTGCCGCTTTTATTGCAGATAATAACGCCCTGGGGGAGTTCGGCCATGATGGCAGCTAATAAGTTTCTTTCTTTTTCAGTCTCTTTTCTGGCAATTAGTATCTGCTGGGTAATATTCTTGTTCAGGTTTTCAAACATATCTGCAAAATCATTAATGACTGATGTTAAATTATTAATATCTTTGTTACCCGGGATGTTTAATCTATGGGAAGGGTTGGATGAATAAATCATGGTTGCTTCAGCAGAGATTTTTTTTACAGGCTTGATATAGGTGTGAAATATAATTTGAAGGCTGATAAATGCTACAGAAATACAAATAAAAACAACAGTGATAATGTATAAAGAATGATCATTGGCTATGGTAATAAAAACATGGATTTCTTCTTTATTTAGTGCCTGCCAGAAAAAGAATGAAATACAGCTTACAGTAGCCGTTGTTGCAAGCAGGACAAAAAAGATAAAATCCCAGAATCGGTTTGTTTGTTTCATTTAATCCAAAGATAAGAAGAATTCTATGATAAAAGGATTTATCATAGAATTCTTCTTTTTAAGATTTAATGTTTATTGAGAGCAGGATTATCCCCACCATCCCCAGCCAAAACTGGCAACGAGAATAATACAAAAAAGTATTGTTGCGATAAGATATTTATCTTCCAGCGCCATAGTATGTCCTCCTTAAAAAGTTTTAAGCAAAATAACTTAAGCCATATCATCTGCTTCTTTGGTTACATCCAGAATTTCAACATCTGCACGTTTGATCTGTTCATCGGAAGTGGTAGACATTTCAGCTTTAAAGCAAAGCGCCCACATCATCACTATACCCACTATCCACCAGACAATTTGCCACGCCCAGATGGCAGGAAATCCGCAGAAGGTAAAGGCATTGTTACCCAGCATAATACCGGGTCCAAGAGCAAAGAAATACCAGATAGGAATAATAATCTTCATCCTGGAGCGCCATATTTTACCATTTTCAGACGGTCCGTCAATGCTGTTAAGCCATTGTCTGACTTCTTTTTGCCGGGCAATGGTTTCCTCAGAGTCTTTAAATCCAAGCCCGCGGCAGCCATATGCCACAACAAAACCGGCAAAAATGCCCCAGAAGGCTGTATGCATTGACAAGGGGTATTTCCAGACAAAATAAGTTAACATATTTACAATAATACCTGCTAAAAGACCAAGAGCTGCGCCAGTGCTGGGAAATTTAAATCCCCAGTGGACACCTACAAGCATGAGGTACATAATGGTACCGAATGTCGTTGCAAACCCGCCGATCATAACAATGGCATCAGAGGATGTCAGACTGACCACCACGGCTGCAAGTGTTAAGAGTGTTGCCATAACACGGTTGGTCCAGATTTGTTCATTATGGCTGCCTTTCTGGCCTCTGACATATCTCCACCAGACATCTCTCTGGATGATGGTACCACCGGTACCAATATAAGGAGCCGAGGTGGAGTGGATGGCTGCAATAGCGCCAAGGAAAACAAGACCCAATACAGGTCCTGGTAAGAATTCCGTCATCAGTTTGGGTACAACATCTCCGTTATTGGCGATGACCATTTGTCCGGACAGCTCAAGTATTTTAGCGCCCATTCCCTGGAAAGCTGAAAAGAAAAACAAACAGACACCCACAACAAATGTGGACATAAAAACCTGTTGCCAGGCCAGAGGTTTAGGAGATTTAATACCAAAGTTCCACAGAATAAAAGCCGGTGATGACTGAATGCCCATGAGAGCAAACATATAGGTTAAGACCATCACTGCAGTCCAGCCGCCTCCTATTCCAAAGTTAATAATCCTTGGTACCTGCGAATATTTGGCATCAAGGCCGGCTAAAGAGGCTGACATGCCGGACCATCCGCCAATGGCCTCGGATGTGACAACATAAAATCCTAACAACATAATGCCGCCGACCAAAAGCACAAACTGGAGAACACCCACCCAGGTACTGGCTTTAAGGCCACCGGTAACCACATAAAACCATACTATAAAGGCCATGAATATCAGGCCAATGGTTGGTGGTACGCCTGCTACCCAGTAAAATAGTTTTGATGCGGCAATGAGCTGGATGCCTGAATAAAATATTGAATATAAAAGGGCTGCTATAACAGTCAGCCAGCGAACAAGTTCATTATTATAGTAATATGCAAACATATCACCCGGTGTGATAAAGCCATATCGTTTGCCCATGAGCCAGTTTCTTTTAGCAAAAAAGGCGCCTGTAATGGGAATAGTTAAGACATAGAACGAGGCAAATGCATATACCAACCCCACTTTCCAGATCAAACCCGGATGCCCTACAAATGTCCACCCGGAAAAGGATGCTGCTGTGGCTGCCATTAAAAATGCAATAAAGGGAATAGAGCGTCCGGCAATTCCATAGCCTGATGCGGTTTTTTCAGTAAAAAATCCTTTTAAACCCCACCAGAAACAATAAATAATGTAAACTATCAATAATCCCCAAACCCACATTACGTTTGACTCCATAGTAAATTTCCTCCTGTATGATATTTTTTTAGAGTTGATTGGAGTACTTTCATGATTATCGTTTTAATATAGATAATCAGGGCATACCACACCACCTCCTTTCAAGTACAAAAGTGCTTGGGGACAGGCTTGAAATCCGTCCCCATTTTTTAAAATTTTATGCCTTGTTGCCATATCCGATTTTGCCTAAGGATTCTTCGATTTCATCCAGGGTGGTATAATCATCAATGGTAGCAGGTATCTTATAGTCTTTTTTATCTGCAATGGCCCGCATGGTACCCCTTAAGATTTTGCCGGATCTTGTTTTTGGAAGTCGTTTGACCACCATGGCAGTCTTAAAGGATGCAACAGGGCCGATTTTGTTTCTGACCAGGGCAATGACTTCTTTGACCACCTCATCATGGTTTTTTTCAACACCGGCATTCAATACCATCATGCCTAAGGGTATCTGACCTTTGAGCTGGTCTTCAACGCCCATGACCGCACATTCGGCCACATCCGGATGTTCTGCAATGACCTCTTCCATGCCGCCTGTGGACAGCCTGTGGCCGGCAACATTGATAATGTCGTCTGTTCTGGCCATGACAAAGACATAGCCGTCTTTATCAATAAACCCTGCATCAGAAGTTTCATAGTATCCAGGGAATACACTCAGATATGAATCAACATATCTTTGATCTTTCTGCCAGAGCGTGGGCAATGTACCCGGAGGCAGGGGAAGTTTAACTACGATGGCACCAATGTCTTCTGCACCAATCGGGTTACCATCATCGTCCAGAACAGCCAGGTTCCATCCGGGAGCAGCCTTTG
>NZ_JAIOSW010000218.1 GCF_021107415.1 Desulfobacula sp. | reverse complement strand
GATGCCGGTGCCATCTCCTTTGGCCAGGGTGTTTCTGTTTCCGCCATACAGCTTATCAGTGGTATCAGTGCAATTGCCAATAATGGCAACCTTATGAGACCCATGCTGACAAAAAAAGTCATATCCAATAGTGGAGAAGACTTAAAAGTATATCACCCTGAAATAATCCGGAGAGTCGTCTCCCCAAAAACCGCCCGGCAGGTTAAAAACATGATGAGTCTCGTCGTAAAAGAAGAGGGTACCGGTGTAAAAGCGGCTATGGAAGGATATACGGTATGCGGAAAAACAGGTACCGCTCAAAAAGCTTTAAAAAATAGAAAAGGGTATTCAAAAAGCAATTATATCTCGGTTTTTGCCGGATTTGCACCAGAAGACAATCCGGAACTTGCGATTCTTGTGGTAATTGATGAGCCAAGAAAACAATATTATGGCGGAGATGTGGCAGCCCCGGCCTTTAAAACTATTATGGCCGAATCCTTTAATTATTTAAATATACCCCCTGAAAAAAACAAAACAATGGTCGCCTTATTATCAACCGGAGGAAAAAATTGAAGCTGTCTGACCTGATAAAAGACTGTCCGGTCAAAGATTGTTCAATAGCAGGACTGACCCATGATCCTGAAATTTCCTCTATTGCTTCAAACTCCAGGAATGTCAAGCCCGGTGGACTGTTTATAGCGGTTAAAGGATTTAGCGCTGACGGGCACGATTATATTGATCAGGCTTTTGAAAACGGGGCAGCTGCAGTGATTGCTCAAGACAATCCAAAAAATCTGAAGAATA
This sequence comes from Desulfobacula sp., assembly GCF_021107415.1. The sequence goes on along the minus strand of NZ_JAIOSW010000218.1, from coordinate 3,934 downwards.
TTATTCTGGTCGATAATTCAAGGCTTTCCATGGCCGCCATTGCCGCCAATTTTTATGGCAACCCGTCAAGAGGACTGACCCTTGTCGGCATCACCGGAACCAATGGCAAAACAACAACCACATGGCTGCTTGAAAGTATATTCAACGTCTGCGGATTTTCAACCGGCGTCATTGGAACCGTCAATATCCGGTATACGGATAAAATTTTTGATAACCCCATAACCACACCTGATTCCATTGATCTTCAAAAAACCCTTTCTGAAATGAAAAAAGCAGGCGTCACCCATGTCATCATGGAAGTCTCTTCCCATGGGCTTGATCTGAGCAGAGTGGATTTTTGCCGGTTTGATGCGGGTGTCTTTACCAACCTGACCCAGGATCATCTGGATTATCACAAAAACATGGATGAATATTTTGATTGTAAAAAAAGATTTTTCACCCGATTTCTTGGATCAAAAGGGAAAAACAACGCCCCTGCTGTTTTAAATATTGATGACCCGAAAGGGGAAGCCCTTTTAAAGTCCCTTGATTATAAAACAATTGCGGTGAGCACAAAAAAGAAAACCGACGCTACCGCTGCTACCGCTGCTACCGCTGCTAACACTGTTGTCGCTAGTGCCACTATTTTTGCAAAAAATATTACAGATGATATTCACGGATTGTCGGGAACCGTTTGCCTGCCCAATGGTTCATTTAATTTAATATCACAACTGACCGGCAAGTTTAATTTAGAAAATATTTTATGCGCTGCGGGAGCTGCCCATGCCTTGGATATCGACCAGCAACAAATTAAAGAAGGGCTTGAAAACTGCCACACAATTCCGGGCCGCTTTGAAAAAATCGATACCTCTATTGACAGATTTCTGTTTGTCGACTATGCCCATACGCCTGATGCGCTTGAAACCATTTTGATCACTTTAAAACTAAGAGCTCCTAAAAGGGTCATTACCGTCTTTGGATGCGGTGGTGACAGGGATCGGTCAAAACGCCCGTTAATGGGACAGATTGCCTGCAAACACAGCGATATTGCCATTGTGACCTCTGATAACCCGAGAACCGAACATCCTGATTCCATCATAGATGATATCCTTGAAGGAATAGACGATTTTCATAAGCTTTCAGACAAAAATCTTAAGTCAACCCCGTTTAAAAAGGGATATCTGGTTGAGGCTGATCGGAAAAAAGCCCTTAAAAAAGCTATTTTTATTTCAAAACCAGATGATATTATTATTGCTGCCGGAAAGGGACACGAAACTTATCAGATCACAAATTCAGGCACTATTCATTTTGATGACAAAGAAGAACTTAAAAAAGCAGCAATTGAATTTTCAGACCAATTTAACCCCATTGCCTGGAAAATCAATGACCTGACAAAGGCACTAGGCTGTGATCCTGTTTTTCTAACGACCCCAAAAGATCATTGTTTTACCGGGATCTCCACAGACTCAAGAACAATTACCCAAACCCGGATTTTCCTTGCCCTTAAGGGAGAGAGCTTTGATGGCCACACTTTTATTAAAAAACTTATTGATAAAGGGATAAAAGGGTTTATTACTCAAAAAGGGTTTGTTGATACACTGGATGAAAACACACAAAAAGAATTACAGCAGAAAAATCTAATTATTTTTGAAACCGGGAATACCTTAACCGCTTTAGGCATGCTTGCCCGATATCAACGGCTCCGTTCAAATGTAAAACTGCTTGCCATTACAGGCTCCAGTGGGAAAACAACCACAAGAAAAATTGCAAAAGAAATATTTAAAACCCAATTTCATACCCACACAACCTTAAAAAATTTTAATAATGAGATCGGGTTACCGCTCACCCTTTTAAATCTTTCCTATGCCCATGAATGGGCCATCGTGGAAATGGGCATGAACCATCCGGGTGAAATATCAAGATTAAGCCGGATAGCACTTCCCGACATTGCTATGATAACCAATACTTCCGGTGTTCACCTTGAAGGGCTTGGCAGCATAGACAATGTGGCAAAAGCCAAGGCTGAAATTTTTGATGGCGTCCGGGAAAACGCGACAGCGATACTTCCAGGCGCTGACCCGAGACGTGCCATCCTTGAAACAAAAGCCAACGGAAAAAAAACCATTAAAAAGCTTCTCTTTTTTGGTTCAAATGATACTTCGGATATTCAACCTGTTAAAATTAAAAACTTTGCAAACTCCATTGAATTTATTGCAAAGGTTAATAACCGGGAGACTGCCTTTTCCATTAACTCCCCTGCCCTTTTTATGGTTGACAATAGTCTTGCTGCAATCCTGGCAGCCAAAACTGCCGGGATCTGTACGGAAAGTATCAGAAAGGGGATAGCCGCCTTTACCCCTGTATCCGGCAGGATGAATATTTACAGACTTTCGAATTCAATCAATATTATCGATGACACATACAATGCAAATCCTGCTTCCGTCACCCAGGCCTTGAATACGCTACAGGCTGTCAGCGGTATTAAAAACAGCATTGCCGTTCTCGGAGATATGCTGGAACTAGGAGAAGAATCGAACAGACTCCACCGCCAGATCGGACAAAAAGCAGCTCTTTCGGGAATCTGTAAATTATATGTTTTTGGCAGCCAGATAAAACACACAATAAAAGGTGCGATTGAAAAAGGGTTTCCACCAGACAATATATTTCACGGTTCAAAAACAAAGATCGCTCAAAAGGTGTTTGAGACCATAAATTCTGACACCTGGGTCCTTGTAAAAGGTTCAAGAGGTATGGCCATGGAAACCGTCATACACGAACTTCAACAAATATTAACGGTCAATTCACAGGGGTTATGATGGATAACTTTAAGGAAAATCGGTCGTTTCATGACAGAAGAAAGTTTACTTACACTGCCCATTCTCCCGAGAGAAGGTCGGGAACGGACAGGAGAAAAATTAATGCAAACAAACTTAATGTAAAGGTGGCATAGGGTTATAATAAATGCTGTACGAATTTTTATATCCATATCATGTTGATTTTACGTTCTTGAATATATTTCGATATATTACATTCAGAACGATTTATGGAGGCCTGACCGCTTTTTTAATCTGTTTTCTTTTTGGACCTTTTGTTATCAAAAAACTTGCCCAAATGCAAATCGGACAGATCATCCAGACCGATGGGCCACAGTCCCATCTGGACAAGCAGGGGACACCGACAATGGGCGGCATCCTGATTCTTTCTTCTATTTTCATGTCCACTGCAATCTGGGGGAACCTGTCCAATCATTATGTAAATATTCTTCTTCTGACCCTGATACTTTTCGGATTTATCGGGTTTATTGATGATTATCTTATGCAGATAAAAAAAAGAAACATGGGGTTTTCTGCCAAAGCTAAGTTATTCATCCAGGTATTGTCTGCCCTGATTATCAGCTGGTTGATCTATGAATGTCCTGATTTTGATTCCAGTCTGACCATTCCGCTCTTTAAGGATGCTTCCCCGGATCTCGGGATCTGGTACATCCCCTTTGCCTGTCTTGTCATTGTGGGGACATCAAATGCCGTAAACCTGACCGACGGACTTGACGGGCTTGCCATCGGCCCCTATATCGTTGCCAGTGTCACTTACATGTTATTCGCCTATGTTGCAGGGCACGTCCAGATCGCTGAATATCTTCATGTCAGGCATATTGCCTCTGCCGGTGAAATAGCCGTGATCTGCGGAACCCTGGCCGGTGCGGGATTAGGGTTTTTATGGTTTAATGCACACCCGGCCCAAATCTTTATGGGAGATTCAGGATCTATCCCTCTGGGCGCCATTTTAGGAACCATTGCTGTTGTTACAAAGCAGGAAATTCTCTTGCTTATTGTCGGTGGGCTGTTTGTGGTTGAAGCCTTATCCGTCATCATCCAGGTGGTATATTTTAAACTGACAAAAGGAAAAAGAATCTTTCGAATGGCCCCCCTGCATCATCACTTTGAACTTAAAGGCT
>NZ_JAIOSW010000383.1 GCF_021107415.1 Desulfobacula sp. | reverse complement strand
TCATGGCTGCACAGGTTGATTCTGAATTTGTCCTTTGCAATCAATGTATCTGCTTCTGCCAAAAAAATATCAATTTTGTAAAGATTGGTGTGCAGCGCTTTTGACAGAATTTTCTGAAGCTCAGGCGAATCCTCCAGATAATGGTTGGCGATCTGGTAAAGCTCGCTGGAATCCTGTATGGAAAACCCCAGAACAGCGAATCGCTGGTGCCTAAGAGCAAAAGACTCAAGTTCCTTTTCATAGGCCTTTATGCTGGATATAATCTCATTGATATCCGGCTTTGATCCTTTGTTTTTTGGAACAAAATCCTCGCACTGGCTGATGATATTAATATAAAAGGCCTTGTTGTCCATTACGTAGACCGGTCTTTCCCTGTAATTTCTGCGTTTTCGTATACGCCTGATGCCATCAAGCTTGATGGAATGCTGGCTCTCTTTTTCTTCCAGCGTCTCAATATTTGAAATATCCTTGGCCTGCACGACATAGATCTCTCCATCAGTTGCGATAATATACTCAATCTCGCATCTGAATCCCAGGGCCTTCTGGATATCTTCTGAAAGCTTCAACAGCCTGTGGTCATGGGGAACCTTAGTGATGTGAGGTTCGCTCTGAACCTTGTGAGAACGGTTCCTGCAATAACCAAATTCCCAGTGGTTACCAATCATTTTTGCCATGACGCTGGAACCGTCGACAAAAGGCATAACAATGACGCCCATTTCATTTATATCGATTTCAGGTGCATGGTTGAACATCTGCTGGCGCCGGATGGATAGCCGTTTCGATGTTTGGGCGATTTTAATCATTCGATTTCTGGCGTATTTTATTCCGCCAATATCTGCATATGTATCAAAAGAATCAAAGGTGCCGCCATTATACTCTGATTCCAGAGGGTGAGCGCTTCTTGCAATGACTTTATAACTTTCACGATGTTTGTCTAAAAATGAATCAAGTTGTGTAAAATTCTCATTGTTGAACTCATCGGCCATCACATAAATGAAATCCGGAACCTTAAATCCATTTTTTCGAAGTTTTTCAAGAAGTCTTGCTTTTTCGGGTATTTTGTTTTTCATATTTGACCTTGACTTTTATTCCAGATTTCAATAATTGGATGAAAATCGACCGTTCATTCGGTTGGTTATTAACTCTTTTTAGGTAACATATGTCAAAACGGAATGCAATACTTACCGAAGTCACCCAGTTGTCTTCAAGAAATGAGTTCAAGGGAACCCAAGCCCATCATAGTTCCAATATATATAAAAAACTCAACGTTAAACTGCCTGTAAAAGTCCTTCTGGTGGATGATGAAAAGGAGTTTGTACAGACCCTGTCAGAGCGCCTTCAGATGCGGGATATGGGGACTGCGGTTGTCTACGATGGAAAGTCGGCACTGGATAGGGTTCGCAATGATGCCCCGGAGGTGATGATCATTGATCTGAAAATGCCCGGAATCAACGGCATGGAAATTTTAAAAAAAGTAAAACAGACGAAGCCTGAAATCGAAATAATTGTATTGACCGGTCATGGATCAGGCCAGGACAAAAAAAAGTGCATGGATCTGGGCGCCTTTGCGTATTTGCAAAAACCGGTTGATATCAACTTACTAATCCAGACCCTGAAAAAAGCGCATGAGAAAACAAGGCCGGGTAAGAAAACAAAATCAGGTGAATAAATAGAAGAATGAGGCGCATTTTTAAATGCGAGAATGAAAATCATTAAAAGATTACAAAAACTTAAACCCGCATTCTGGGACCACCGGGACATTGCCGGCACCCATTCGCACACTGGTTTTAATTTTACACGTAAATGGAAGCTGATTGTGCTGTTTACATCTTTTATGGCCCTTTTGCCCCTTTTTGTCATGACCCTTGTGGATTCCAGACTCACGCATCGAACCATCGAAGATGAGATGAAAAGCAGTATGTCAAAAATTTTAAACTCTGCAGCAGCTTCCATCTCTTTATCCAAAGACCTTAAAAAATCAGCTTTAAAATATGTTGCTCTTCTTGATTCCGGAGAGGACAACGACATATTTGTAGTTAATGAAACCGGCACTTTGCTAACCCCCTCCTTTCATTACGGCAAGGCAGGCACTCCCAATGCCCTTAACACCAAACAATTTAAAGACAAGGCCGGAATTGAAGAAGATATAGCACTCGACGGAAAGGCGATCATCGCAGGGTATGCCAGGATACCGGATTCCTCTTTAATAGTTGTACTGGTCAAGAACAAAAAATGGCTTACCGACCTGTGGTTCAAACCCAGGCTTAAATTGGTCGGGTATCTGGCTGTCAGCATTGTTTTGATTCTATTATCCATAATGGGGTCAACCTATCTTGTGGGGCGGATCCATTCAGCAGATCGAAAGAGGATTAAAGCCCTTCATCATGCCGAATATGCAAACAAACTTGCATCCATCGGCCGCCTGGCATCAGGCGTTGCCCATGAAATCAATAATCCCCTGGCCATTATCAACCAGAAAACCGGTTTAATTATGGATCTGTTTACACTGAAAAAAGATTTATCTTCTGATGAGAGACTGATGCCCCTTGCAAAGGATGTCCTTGATGCGGTGAAACGGTGTGGCACAATTACCCGTCGGCTGCTGGATTTTGCCCGGCACATGGAACCCAGCATACAGCCAGTGAATATAGGAATGATCATTGGCCAGGTACTTGCCTTTCTTGAAAAGGAAGCCGAACGTCGATGCATCACCATATCTGTGGAAAATGAGGATTTCATTCCAAATTTTGAATGTGACAGAGGCAGTCTGCAACAAGTTTTTTTAAATTTGATTGAAAATGCATTTGCTGCAATGGAAGATGGTGGGCGATTGAATATCTGTGTCAGATTCAAAAAAAAACAAAAGGTAACCATATCAGTTTCCGATAATGGAAAAGGTATTTCCGATGATGATATTCATAAAATTTTTGAGCCTTTTTATTCATCTAAAAACGATCATTGGGGCAGTGGACTTGGGCTGTCTATTACCTACGGACTGGTCAAAGAAATCGGTGGTGATATCATAGTAAAAAGTACGGTGGGTGAAGGCACATGTTTTACATTAACACTACCTTTAAATGCTGAGGCTAAAAATGGCAAAAGGTGAAAATATGCTGGCACAGGGAGGGATGAAATTCTTCGGCAAAATGTCTGCCTCTGCAACCCATGAAATCAAAAATACCCTGGCCATTATCAATGAGAGTGCCGGACTGCTGGAAGATCTGTCATTGATGGCAGATAAAGGGCATCCCCTTTCTATTACACGCATTAAAAATATCTCAAAGATGGTGACAAGACAAGTGCAACGGGCAGATCTTGTATTGAGAAAATTGAACCAATTCTCTCACAGTGCTGATCAGTTAACAGATATTGCTGATCTTGAAAAAACACTCTGTTTTGTTCTGGATTTGGCATCCCGGCTTGTTGAAGGTCATGGGGTGATAGTTGAGGTAACCTCCCCCTCATCCCCCATGATGGTTGCCACAAACCTGTTTTATCTGGAAAATATAATCTGGAGGGCCATTGAAAGCGCATGTTGTACGGCAAAGGGGAAAAAGCAGATAATGATTTCATTTGGAAGCCATTTGACAGCACCTTCAATCTGGTTTCTAATAGACACGGTTAAAGATGACTTAATGGAGGATCTGTTTGGATCAAAAGAAGACCAGGCCCTAATGGCACACTTAGATATATCCATTGAAAAAAATAAAAATAATAACAGTTTTGGCCTTTTGTGGCCAAAGCGGTTTTAACCCTTTAGGCCAATTTGATTTGGCTAAGACACTAACGTGATAAGGAGAAAGATAATGTCAGAAAAAGTATTGCTCGTGGATGATGAAAAAGAATTTCTGGAAGTCATGTCCGAACGGATGAAAGCCCGCGGCATGGAGGTTACCACTGCTGAATCTGCTGACCAGGCCATGTCCATTTTAGAAAAAAAATCATTTGATGCTATTGTTATGGATTTTCAGATGCCGGGAATGGATGGTATGGAGGCATTAAAGACCATTAAAAATAAAAAACCAGAGCTGCAAATCATTTTACTTACCGGTTATGCCACTGTTGAAAAAACAGTTGAAGCCATGAAAGTCGGTGCCACGGATTTCCTTGAGAAACCCGCAGATCTTGAAGCCCTTGCAGAAAAAATTAAAAAAGCAAAAACTGAAAAGATGCTCATTGTTGAAAAACAAACTGAGGAAAAGATCAAGGATATTCTCCAGAGGCATGGCGGATAATTTTTAAATTATCTTAAATTTAAATGAGTTTCCTTGACAAAAAGTGACTTCATATCTTATTTAGAACAAATTAAAAAATAAAGGGCGGATATAACCCCTAGATAAATTATATCAAGATAAATTATATTAACTTTAGGAGAATAATATTAATATGAGTACTGATACGAGTGCCTTAACCGCCTCTAACTTTGACTGGAAACGGATAGTTTTTCTATTAATCGGTCTTACACTTTTTTTTGTCGTTAATTTTTCCCCGCCATGGCCGGATGCCATTGATCCCACAGGAAAACATTTTGTACTGAGCAAAGAGGCCAAGGGAGCGCTGGCTGTATTCCTCCTTGGCGGTACCTGGTGGGTTTTTGAGGTGGTGCCTATTGGCGTCACCAGTCTGACCATTGGAGTTTTGCAGGTTCTGTTTTTAATCCGACCTGCACAAAAAGCTTTTACGGATTTCATGACCCCTTCCGTACTTTTTATCTTTGCATCTCTTGTTATCGGAATGGTTTTTACAAAAACAGGTCTGACAAAGCGCCTGGCTTATAAAATGCTGGCTATTGTGGGTGAGAAGACCAGCATGATTTATCTAGGGTGTTTTGTTGTAACGGCTGCCCTGACACATATCATGGCCCATACTGCTGTCGCCGCAACCATGTATCCGCTTCTCATGACCATCTATGCAATGTATACGGATGATGATGAACCCACCAAATTCGGAAAAGGATTGTTCATGGGAATGGCATTCGTAGCTGGTGCCGGAAGTATTGTAACCCTGCTTGGTGCAGCAAGAGGAGCGGTTGCACTTGGTTTTTTCAAGGACATCGTTGGAAGAGATGTCAGCTTTTTTGAACTTACTTTTTATATGTTTCCCATTGGATGGGCCATGACATTTGTTTTGTGGGGATTTTTCATGGTTTTTTTCAAACCTGAAAAAAAAACCATACCCGGGCTTAGAGAAAAAGCGAAAAAACTGGGCGCTGCAATGGGAAAAATTACAAAGACTGAAATCCTTGCCGCCAGTATCATTTTTATCTGCATACTTGTCATGTCTGCCAAACAGTTTATACCCATTTTACAACCTGTGGACAAGACAGCCATCATCCTTGTTTCAACTGTACTCTTTTTTGTGTTTCGTATTCTGGATATCAAGGATCTTGAAATGGTTCCGTGGAACATTATCCTGTTATTCGGCGGTGCAATGAGTATTGGTTTTTGTCTGTGGCAAACCGGGGCTGCAGAATGGCTGGCCATCAACTGGTTGACCATGTTTCAGGAATCACACTGGTTTATTTTTGTCATGAGTATTGCTTTTTTTATCATGATAATGACCAACTTTATCATGAATGTGGCAGCCATTGCCATTTCCCTGCCGGTTGCTCTTGTCATTGCTCCTTACCTTGGCGTAGCACCGGAAGTTATCCTCTTTTCCGCCCTTATCGTTGCGGGGATGCCCTTTTTGCTTCTGGTGGGAGCCGCTCCCAATGCTATTGCCTATGATTCAAAACAGTTTACTACGGGAGAATTTTTCTTATTTGGAATCCCTGCCAGTATACTTCTTATGATCTTGGTTGGAATTGCGGTTGCAGTTATCTGGCCTATTATGGGGATGCCAATACTGATAAAATAATAATAAGGGATGAAAAATATGGATACTAAAAAAATTAAAGAGGTGATGATTCCTTTATCTGAATATGCCACGGTGAATGAAAATGATACCCTTCAAAATGCAATTAAAACGCTTTATCATTCACAACAGACCCTATCAAGCAATGAATATAAACACAGGGCGGTTCTTGTTTATGATGAAACAGGGAATATTACGGGAAAAATAAGTTCTCTGGATGTTTTACGTGCGCTGGAGCCCAAATACAGCCAGTTTGGACACTCTGATCACCTTGCCAAGATGGGGTTATCACGATTTGGGCTGAGTAATGATTTCCTTCATTCTCTGGTTGAAAATTACAATCTTTGGGATGAAAGCTGTGAATCCCTTGTAAAAACGGCCAAAAAAAGAAAAGTAAAAGACATAATGTATTCCCCCCAGGAAGGCGAATATATCAACGAAGATCTCCCTGTTCCGGAGGCAATACACCAGTTTATTCTGGGTCACCACCAGTCTTTGCTGGTGCTTAAACAAGATAAGGTTGTCGGTATCTTAAAACTTACTGACGTATTCAAGCTCATTTGTGATCTAATTGTAAAAGAATAATCATATTACCCCGCTAGAATTGGTAAAAAACCAACCAATTCTAGCGGACAACTATTCGAACCACGAATTTTACATTCCGCTAATCAGATATTTCAGTTTTAAGCCTAATATTATATTTGTCGATTCTGGCATGAAGCGTCGGTCTTGAGACGCTTAAGAGTTTTGCAGCCTTGGAACGATTTCCATTGGTAATTTTCAGAGCCTCGGCAACTACAATACTTGAAACTATGTCTATAAAATCATCAAACCGGTAATTTCCAGATGGTTTGGATAATAATTGCTTAACCCACTGCCTGATGTCATTTAATTCGATCTTTTCAGTGGATTTAATTTTTTCTTTTTTATTTATTACCTGTTCCAGATCTGCTATGGAAATTGGAGCCCCTCTGTTGAAGATAAGCACTTTCTGAATCAGGTTTAACAGCTCTCTTATGTTTCCAGGCCAGTCATAATGATTTAAGCGCTTTAAAGCCTCTTTTTGAATACCCGGATTATCAATCTTTAATTCATTGGAAAATTTAGCCATATAAAATGAAATTAAACTATAGATATCTTCTCGTCTGTCTCTTAATGGAGGAAGTTCTAAGGTAACCACTTTTAAACGAAAATATAAATCTTCCCGAAATTTTTCATCCTTGATAGCCTGTTCCAGTTTTTTATTCGTCGCTGCAATAATTCGAACATCAACCCGAATGGTTTCTTCACCTCCCAGCCTTTCAATACTTTTTTCCTGTAACAGCCTTAAAATTTTGCCCTGTATATTTAACGGCATGTCCCCGATTTCATCCAGAAACACGGTACCACCGTTGGCCTGTTCAATTTTTCCGATATGTCGCTGGGAAGCCCCGGTAAATGCACCTTTTTCATAACCGAACAATTCACTCTCAAGAAGATTTTCAGGTATGGCCACGCAATTAATGATTAAAAAGGCCTTGTCCGAACGGATTCCATGCTGATAGATGGCCCGGGCTACCAATTCTTTTCCGGTTCCTGATTCTCCCAGTATTAAAACGCTTGCATCGGTTTGAGAGACACGGCCTATTGATTTGTATACATCCTGCATGAGTTTGCTTTGACCGATAATCGCATCTCCCGACTCTTGATCAGGAGCAGCATCCACTTTAACCGGCGATCTCATAAAATATCCGGCCTCGATTGCCTGTTCGATTAAATTAAGCATGTCCGGCACATCAAATGGTTTGAGGACATAATCATAAGCTCCGGTTTTCGTGGCCTCTATGGCAATTTGGGTTGTCCCGTAGGCGGTTACAATAATGACCGGCAGTTTTGAATCAATTTTTTTGATTCGTTTGAATGTTTCCATTCCATTTATTCCGGGTAATCGCATATCTAAAATAACCAGATCCAAAGCATTCTGTTTGACAATTTCAATACCGGCTTCTCCGGAAGCAGCACTGATGACCGCATACTTTTCTTCTTTTAAAAGCTTGCAGAAACTTATTCTTAATTGATCATCATCATCAATTACCAAAATAGTATCCATACTATGAATCCTTTATGGGAAGCGTAATAACAAAGGATGCTCCCTGGCCTTGTTCACTGGACACATCCAGCCAGCCTCCATGTTCATTTACGATATTAAAGGCGATACTCAACCCAAGGCCTGTTCCTTCATCTTTGGTTGTGAAAAAAGGATTAAATATCTGTTCTTTGACGTTTTGAGGGATTCCTTCACCATCATCTATTATCCTGATCACAGCAACTTTTTTTAAGGGTTCCACATGATTTTCTTCTTCATGGATAATGATCAAGCCACTCTTATCCATAGCTTCACAGGCATTAACAATAATATTAACAATCACCTCCTTGAGCTGTTCCGGATCTATAAGTGCATCGCTGAGAGGACGGTGCCGAATCAACCTTGTGGTCACATGATAAGATTTTAATCGCTGTTCCAGAAGATGAAGAGCGCTGTCTACAACAATTGACGGACTCATTTTTTTCATTTTCAGCTTGGGTGGCCGGGAAAATTCAAGAAAGTTTTCAACAATTTTATTAATCTGCTTTATTTCGCCGGAAATAACATTGAAATCTTCTTGTTGAAGCTTTGTAAAATCACACGAACGGTTCAATGAAAAAAGTCTCATTTTTACAGAAGTTAATGGATTGCGGATACTGTGCGATGTTCCGGCAGCCAGCTTGCCTAATAACGCCATTTTTTCAGACTGCATCAGGGTTTCCCGGCTTCGCGTCAATTCCTGATGCGTCTGTTCTGCATTTTCAATCAAACCATGAACACTTTGTTTTAACGCGGCAACTTCATTTGCCGGGGATTTTGAGATCCCCAGCCTGTCTGCCTCTACCGCCAGTTTTCGAATCGGTCCCAATATATGGCGCGAAAAAATATAATTTATCAAAAGGCTCAGAACAACAACTGTAATAATTGCCAGAAGAGCAATATATCTGAGCTGATTGGACTCCTTATGGCTTGTTTTAATTGCAGCTTCAATTTTATTTTTATGAAATAATTTAAACTGTTCACATATCTCCAGAATTTTAAAAAAATCTTGTCTTACATCTTTATGAAGAGCTGATCCTTTATCATATTCATTTGATTTATACAGATCAATGACTTTATCTCTGGCCGTAACATAATCTTTATATTTGGATTCAACCTGGGCAACGGCATCTTTTTCCCATGGTTCTTCCACAAGTGACTTCACTGTTACCAGATTTTCTTTAAAAAGTATTTTGTATCTGTTGAGTTCATCAATCCAGGCAGGGTCATGATCCAGAAGATAATACGATACAAATCCTTTCTGGTTGACAAGAGATGTGCTAAGGCCCTCGGCTGATTGATAGATCACAATATTCTTATCAATAATATCCTTGAATATTTTTTCAGTCTTATAGGTATACCAGATCATGAGGACTGCCCCAATCACAGTGATACACAAAAGAATGGAATTGACCATGTATACCCTGTTTTTAAGACTCAATTGAATTTTAAATTTTTCCATCATCCTGAGACGCTTGTTTTTTTAACCAATTTAACTTTGTTGCGTTTTTCTTCTATCAATGCAAATTTCTTTAAAAACATCTGTTAGACGTAAGATTCCGACAATATCTTCACCTTTTGTCACCAGAAGAGATTGATGGTGGCCCATTATAAGCTGGTGAATGGCCTCTCCCAAATTTGCATCTTCTTTGACATACTCCCCGGCCGTCGGGGTGTGCATGAGTTTTTTTACTTTTTGTTTACCGGCCTTGCCGCTGATATCTTTTAACGGCTCATACCATAATTGGTATTGTTCCAAAATACCTTTCATGAATTGCGGACTGAAACCAAAGTAACCGGTCCTGGGAGTACTCTTTTCTTCCATAAACTGTTCATATTTAGGTTCCAGTGCCCGGATCACATCCAGTTGACTGAGTTTACCGATAACTTTATTGGTATTCTTTTCACACACCAGGATCGCCCGGTGACGATATTTACTTTCATCAAATTGTTCCTGGACCTTTTCAAGCGCATCCAAAGCCTCTGATAATGTTGCCCCCTCATTAACAGTGGCATACTCTGAAAGCGGGACCATTAACTCTTTTACAAAAATAGACTTCATTTATAACCTCCTTGAATTAATACAGATTGAATTTTAATAATCGCCGCTTCTTCTTAAAAGGAGTCTGAGTTCAGCCTGCCGGATTCGTTCTTCCTGTTCATCCTTTCGTTTCCTTGCATTTTCAATCTTTATTTTTATATCTTTAAAATCAGCCGGTTTCATCAAATAATCAAAGGCGCCCAGTTTCATGCCTTCTACGGCTGTTTCCGTAGATCCATGACCGGTCAGCAAAATAACTTCAACAATGGGATAAAGCGTTTTTATCTGTTTTAAGGTATCAATCCCGTCCATGCCCGGCATCCTGATATCCAGAATGACCACATCAATGGCCACTTTTTTCAACACCTTTAAGGCATCCTTGCCACTATGGGCCGTGGACACTTTTTCACCCTGCTCATTTAACCGCAGGGAAAACATTTCAACAAAATCTTTTTCATCGTCAACTATCAAGACTTTTGCGGGTATTTTTATCATGGGAGTTCACTCCTTTTTTTTATATATTATCTTCATTATCCATTTGATTTATCATATTTCGGCAGCCTGATTTGAAAACAAGATCCCTTGCCCACCGTGCTTGTGACATCAATTCCACCATTAAGGCCGGAAAGAATTTTATGGACCACAAACAGCCCGAGACCAGTGCCTTCATCAAAGGATTTGGTCGTAAAAAACGGATCAAATATCTTGCCTAAGTTTTCCCTGGGTATCCCAACACCATTGTCCTTAATTTCAAGAATAATATCATCATCAATTTCACGGGTGGACAAGGTAATGGACCCGTTTTCTTTCAAGGCATGAACCGCATTGCTCAAAAGATTCATCAAAACCTGGCGAATCTGATAAGGATCACTCCAGACAATATTCTTTTCATTATCAATTTCCCAATTAATATTGATTTGTTTATCTTTTATGTCTTTTTCCATCAGGCCAAAAGTTTCATGCAGCAATGAAAGTATATCAACGTTGGATAACAAAGATTTTTGTTTTTTCACATGCCCTAAAAGCTGGTGGGTGATCAAACTGGCTCTTTTGACACTTTTTTCAATTTTTTCTATTCCCATCATCAGGGCATCTTTTCTAGGGATATTCGACATTTCAGATGAGCTCAGAATATATTTCATAAACCCGGCAGATTCATTGATGATAGCCAGAGGATTATTAATTTCATGGGCAATACCGGTGGACATCGTGCCAAGAGATATCAGCCGTTCCGTATCAATCATTTTCTTTTCCAGCTTTGCCCGGTATTCAAGTTCTTTTTGTTTTTCTTCCTCCAGGCAGATTATTTCAAATGCCTGTCTGATTTTATTCACCAGATGATCAATTTCCACAGGTTTTGTCAAATAATCAAATGCACCGGATTTTATTCCTTCAATTCCATCAGTAACGGCAACATTACCAGTTAAAAGAATGACCTGAATTTTTTCATATTCCTGCTTAATGACTTTTAAAGTATCAATGCCACTGATACCGGGCATTTTTACATCCAGAACCACCACATCCATGGGCTCTTTTTCAAGAATATTCAGGCATTCTTCTCCACTGGCGGCCTGAAAGGGGTTTATCCCTCTTTTAGCAAGCCTTTTGGTAATTATCTTCCTGAACCCATCTTCATCATCCACCAGAAGAAGGCGAATCTTATCATCATCAAGTCTATTCATAAAATATCCTCTATATCAAACCCAATACCTTCCACCATACAGTGACGACCCCTATCAGCAGCGTCAATAAGACCGGTGTGGCAACAAGACCGACCTTTGTCAAATCTGATGATTTAAAATACCGGTAAGAGTATGCAATGGCATTGGGAGGGCATCCAATGACCAGCAGCATGGCAAATGATGTTGCCATACCCAGACAAAGTGCCAATACCCTTGGATCAACCCCTTCAAGCAATGCCATGGGGATAACAATGGGCAATATCAGGGCAGCCGCAGCAACATTGGCCATGGCATTAGTCACCAGGGCGCCGAAAACACCTACACCGACAAAGAGAACCAGCCAGCCTTTTCCCTGGATCAGAGGGAAAAAGAGATTGGCGAAATAGTCGGCAGCACCTGAATATCCCATGGCAAGGCCCAGAGCAATACCGCCGCCAAAAATAAACAAAGCCGTTCCCCATTCCAGGTTATCATTGATATCTCTCCATTTTAAGACTTTAAACAATACCAGGGCAGTAACTCCCAGCATACCGCTTACGGAATAATCAATGCCGTGGAGTCCCTTGGTCAACCACATGGCAAATGAAAGGGCAATAATGGTCAAGGTTTTTTTCTCAAGTGTTGTCAGGGGCCCTAAATCTTCGTCAAAATCCGGCAACTTGAATTTCGGGTCCGGCCGGAACACCAGGTATACAACAAAGACTGCCACCGGAACCGTGACAATGGCTGCGGGCATGGCATATAGCATCCATTCAAAAAAAGTGATCTCAACCCCGGTAAATTCTTTTAAAAAGGCAGCGGATACCATGCATCGTCCTCCACCGACAAGGGTGCCCATGCCACCGCAGGAACAGGCAAAGGGTAAGGAAAGCATCATAAACTTGGCCGTATTGGTATTGGGTTCTATGCCCACCGCCCGCATCAGGGGCAGCATGGTCACAATCCCTACGGCACAGGCAGCGGCATCATGCATGAACGATGAAGCAAGCCCGAGTCCTATGGCAATGATAAAGGTAAACCGGGTCACAGAGTTACCGGCTTTTTTGATAATATAATATCCCAATCGTTTTGTTATACCTGCCTTGTCAAGGGCAATGGCAAAAACCAGGCAGCACATGATAAAAATAACCACCGGATGCATATAAGGCGCCCATGCATTTTTCACATCGGTTATCTGCAGGATAACCAGGAAAACCCCGATACAGATTGCAGTTATTTCCAGAGGAATGGGCTCGATTACAAATAATATCACCAGAACTGCAAGAATTGATAAAAATCGTTTTGCCTTTGGCGAAAGCCCGTCTACATAATCCACCTGAACCGTGGTCAAATTTAAATCTTTTGCTTTTTGGCTTAAAAATTTTGCACTGGCTTCTAATGATCCAGGGGTCTTTGCCTTTAAAATATATGAATCAGTTTTTGTTTTTTCATCCGAAACAACAGTAAAATGTTCTTCCACATTCTGCATGAGTATCCGGTCTTCATCACCTGTAACTTTAAATTGAGTGCCTTCCGGCCTTGGCAGCAGGAAGACAATAACACCCACTAATAAAGCAACACAGAGTTTAAACCCATTTGTCTTATAAAACATGTTTTCTCCTTAACCATCATCTATACATCGTAATATCCATTTACCACTTGATATGAGATCCTTTTGATTCCAATGCTTGACCCTGATAAGCCTGTTTGATTTTATCAATTAACTCCACCAGTTCACAGGGTTTGGTCAGGTAATCAAATGCACCCAGTGAGATACCTTCCCTGGCTGCTTCCTGTGAACCATGTCCTGTTAAGATAATCACAGGCAGGTCAGGCACCATTTTTTTCATTATCTTTAAAACTTCGATTCCACCCATGTCTTCCATCTTCAAGTCCAGGACCACCACATCAAAATCATTTTTACGTAGAATCTGTATAGCTTCAGTACCGCTATATGCCTTGGTCGCATGAATGGATCGCTTTGACAGCCTGTTGAAAAGTACATTTACATACCCTTTTTCATCGTCAACAAGCAGGATATTTATGATTTTTTCCCCTTTAGTATTCTGGATCATAACATCCCCTTTTTCTTAAATCATCCGGCCTGAAATTTCATTCATCCGGGCTTCCATAATTTTCTCATCATGCTTTCTTTTCTTTTCCATGGCCTCATTAACCTTGGTTACCAGCATATCAATGTTGCAGGGCTTCATCAGATAATCAAAGGCGCCAAGCTTCATCCCGTCGATTGCTGTTTCTACTGTGGCATGACCGGTCAGCATGATTACCTCTACAAGGGGAAACCTTTTTTTAATTTCTATCAATGTCTCGATACCATCCATCCCGGGCATTTTCACATCAAGGACGACGACTTCAATTTTTTTATTATCCTCAAGCTCGTCCAGGGCTTCCTTTCCACTGTATACAGCAGAAACAGTCATCTCTCTTTTTTCCAGACGTTTGGTAATGGTATCCAGAAACGGTTTTTCATCATCCACGAGTAATAATTTAATCTTTTTCATGTTAATTCTCCTTGTTTATCTGATTCTTTTTCATTATCTTTATTTTCAATTATATTTTCCTGGAATGGTATCCATATGCGAAATTTAGTTCCAATACTAACCTGGCTGTGGACATCTATTTTTCCCCCCATTTTCTGAATAATGCCATAGCAGATTGAAAGTCCCAGACCCGTGCCTTTTCCCACGGCCTTTGTGGTAAAAAACGGATCAAATATCCTGTCAAGGTTGTCTTTAGCAATGCCGGGTCCATTGTCCTCTATTGAAATGACCAGATGATTTTTTTCAATCCTGCTGATTTTGGTTTCAATTATAATGGTTCCCCCGCTTTTTTCCATGGCGTCAATGGCATTATTAATTAAATTAATAATAACCTGCTGGAGTTCAGAAGGAGATATCTGTATATAAGGGATCCCTTCCTGAAATTTTGTCTCAATGATGACATTATTATAATTGGCCATTTTACCCGTAAGGATAACCATTTCCTTTATGGCATCATTAATCTGAACATCATTGACTGTGGAATCGGTTTTCCTGGCAAAGCTGAGCAGCTTATGGGTAATTTCTTTGCACCTTTTGCCCTGGGTGTTGATCTGCTTGAGCGCACGGGTGAATTCATCAAGGTTCTCGCATTCTTTTAAATCTTCTTCTCCAAGAAGATCCTCTATCCAGCCTGCCTCTTCAACCATGATGGCAACCGGATTGTTAATTTCATGGGCAATGCCTGCGGCAAGTTCTCCTATGGTAGCTAATTTTCCACTTTCAACCACCTGTTTGGTCATGGCTTCGCTCTTTGTATCAGCTTTGGAAATCAGCTTTACAATATTGCGGGGAAGGGTGAACGAAACAAAAAGGATCGCAATACAGCCTAAAAGAAATATTCCCAAAGTAAGAATCTGTGTTTTCCTTAAATCCCGGAAGGCATCGTTTAAATCCTGGCGAAACACCATCACCCAGTCAATATTCTTCAGCATGGATGTCACACATAAATATTTATTTCCCGAGGCATCCTGTTTTTTTGCAAAAACAGTTTCATTATTTTTATAACAGTTTCGATCCAGCATTGATGTGATAATTGACTGTTTGAGTCCTATGTCGGTTTTGGTTTGCAGCCGGCCTTCACTATTGATAATAAAGGCAATGCCGGTTTTACCGATATGGATATTTTCCACCAGAAAATTAAAGGCCGTAAAATTGATGGTGGACCTTAAGATATAATCAGAACCATTTGATTGGATCTTGACTGCAATAATAAAATGAGGATGCCCTCTTAAACCGACAAATACATCACTGATATAAAACGGTTTGTCTATTGCTTTTTTAAACCATTGGGCGTTTGAATAATCCGCATTTTCAAATTTAAATGGTCCTTCATATGAAAACTGGATACCGCTTTTATTGATCAGTCCCAAATCCGTAAACACATCTCCATATTCTTTTTTTAACATTTTCAGATGTTTTTGCAAAAATACCTTTGGCGTGTGTTGTTTGGTTTCAAATTGGTGTGCCAGATACCGGATATTCCCTAATTTTTCCAACAAAAAGGTATCAATATTCTGACTATGCCTTTGAACCAGTTCTGAAATATGGGCCTGGATTTTTTCTGTATAAGTCAGATTAAATCGATAAAAAAGGGTACCTGTAATCACCATCAAGGGAAGAAAAGAAATAACCATTAACAAGACTGTGATTTTTCTAATCAATACCTGGTAAAATAAGTCCCGATCCGCTAAAGTTTGTTCCATTATATTTTCCCTTTGGTCAATTTCTCATTCATAACTCCATTTCTTTTACTATCAAAATACATGCCAGGCAGCAAGCTAAACCTATGCAAACAATAACTTATTGAAAAGACAAAAAAACTGCTGTGTAAAAAAACCTGACAATACCAATGGCGTGTGTCAGATTTCTTTACATCCTGTAAAATAAATCGACCAATAGTAAACAAATCAATCTTTCTAATATTGTTAAGATTTTCTAAGACCGGTTTGATAAATCTTTCCCATGGCATTTAGATAATTTTCAATATTTTCTAGTCAATATGAATATCTTTAAAATCAATGATCAAGTCATATTCACCAGACTCCGGATGCCGTTTCACGGAAAATCCCAATTTTCTGCCAAGCATGAGCATTTGGGTATTTTCAGCGAAAACAATTCCCATAATCTTCTGTATTCCCTTGGTCTGAGCAGCCTTTAGACATAGCTTGAGAAGCGATGAACCGATTCCTTTGCCCTGCCATTCATCACTGATTGCCAGTGCAAATTCCCCCAGGGTTTTATCGGGTTCAAGTATAATACGGCATACCCCGATTATTTTTTTATCCCGGCCCTTTCCCATCAAAGCAACAAGAGCGATCTCCCTGTCATAATCAATCTGTGTCAGTTTAATCAGCATGGTTTTAGACAATTGCTTTACAGGTGAAAAAAATCGCATATAAACACTTCTTGGTGAGAGCGAATCAAAATGATTGATCATCAAATCTGCGTCAGTGGGTCGAATAGGCCTGATAAAAAATTCATGGCCATTTATCGTATGCTGTTTTTTTTCATACTGCCAGGGATAACTGCTGATAATTAAATGATCAGGCGATGACATGCGAGGAACAGAAATACTGACTCTGGCATCCACAGCCGTTATATTGCCGTTTTTAACCACTAAGGGATTGATATCCAATTCAATGATTTCCGGAAAATCCGTTACCAGCCTGCCTGTCCTTATCAACAATTCCTCAAGCAAAGGGATACTGACCTGTTTAAAATTTTTAAATCCCTTTAACACCTTTGATATTTTAGTGTCTTCAATCATCTGCCTGGCAAGAAGGCGGTTCAATGGCGGCAGTCCCATTGAAGTGTCCTTGAACACTTCGGCCAGGACACCCCCCATCCCAAAAAAAATAACAGGTCCAAAATTGGGATCTGTTTTTGAACCAATGATCAGTTCGTAATCTGCCGGGACCTGCATGGCAATATCCTCGGAATCAGCAATTTTTGTAATTTTGGGACAAATTCCATAGGATAAAAGCAAATTTCTGGCCTGGATTTTTGTAAGACTTCGGGCTCCATCAGCAATGGCCTTTTTTATGATATTTTGAGCCTTGGAACGATTAATAATAAGTTTTTTGTCTGTTCGGACTGGAATTTCCAATAAAGTATCAATATTACGGCCATATTGATAGAGATTTTTAAAGGCCCTGACCGCCCGTTCTGCTGAATCATAGGTAACAATACCAACTTGATTAAAAGCATGCCTGGCCTCTTGAACATTATCACCGCCTATCCATGCAGTAAAAACCGGACAAGACAGAGTTTTCAAATACGGTATCAAGGAGTTAGCCAAGTTTAAGGTATCCATGGTCCCCACCGGAGAACACATCAGCAGCAAGGCATCTGTTTCCGGAGCATTTACACATATTTTTACCACATCTGCATATATTTTTGGTGCTGTATCTCCAACAATGTCTATAGGATTTGCCCGGCTCCAGTTTTCAGGAAGAATTTTATCCAGTTTTCCAATGGTTTCCGGGTTGAGAATAGCAGGTTCCATTCCATGGGACTCCAGTGCATCTGCTGCCATAACACCAGGCCCGGCTGCATTGCTTATCATTGTAAGTCCCGGGCCGGAAGGACGGCCCAGTTTTGCTAAAAATGCTGAACAGTCCAATAATTCTTCAAATTCATTAACACGTAAAATTCCAGCCCGCTGGAATGCTGCGTCGTAAACAGCATCCACACCAACCAAAGCATTGGTGTGGGATACAGCAACCCTGGCTCCGGATTTGGATCTGCCTGATTTCAAGGCAATAATGGGTTTCACACGAGAAACCGACCGAGCAGCACTCATGAAATTTCGAATATTGGTAATATTCTCGATATACAAAACAATAATTTTCACAGAACTCAAAGAGCCCAGATAATCGATCATATCTGCAAAATCAACATCCATCATTGAGCCAAGGCTGACAAAATGGCTAAAACCAATCTTTTTTCGATTGGCAAGGTCTATAACAGATGTACAGACCGCACCACTCTGTGAAAGAAAGGCTATATTCCCTGACAAAGGGAATAAATGGGCAAAACTTGCATTAAGGGCCTTTGATATATTTATAAACCCCAGGCAATTGGGTCCAATAATACGCAGGTTGTATTTTTGGGCTTTTTCCAGAATCCTGGCTTCAATTGCCCGTCCTTTTTCTCCAGCCTCCCTGCCGCCGGAAGATATAATAACCACACCTGCCAACCTGGCTTTGCCGCAGGAGTCAACTATCCCGGGAACAAGATGTATGGGTATTGCAATGATGGCCACGTCCACACTTGATCCGATATCCTTAATACCGGCAAACGAAGACAGGCCCATGATACTGCTATGTTTTGGATTAACCGGGAAAATATCTCCCCTGAAACCGTTTTTTAAAAGGTTTCTCATAATTGAGAACCCGATGGAACCCTTTTTTTCACTGGCGCCAACCACTGCAACGGATTTAGGGTTAAACAGTCTATGCAAATTGAACGTACTCACTCTTTATCTCTCTTTTGTCATTGGAACATACAATCAATTTAGGGTATGACCCAGACAGTCAGTTTCCTGGCACCATGAATCACCTTCCATGGCACTCGTCCGATATCAAAATTGGCCACTTTCGATTTTCCTCTTCTGCCAAAAACAATGGTATCACAATCCTCTTCCTTGGCTGCTTCAACAATGGCACCGGCCCGGCTTTTTGCTCCCTGTATAATTTTACTTTCAATCTTTTCTCTTTTTATTCCAACTGACTCCAACCGCTTTGTCGTTTCTTCAATAACAGCTTCAATCCCCTCAAATGATGCCTTAATGCAATCTGCATTTTTTTGCTTGGTTTCTTTTTCATCATATGCCTGGTAATCCCTGAGAACACTGCACAAAACAATTCTGCAATCTGAATTCTCAATGATTTTTGCTAAAAACTCAATTGCTCTGTTCGAGCCGTCTGAGCCGTCAACAGCAATAAAAATTGAATGATTAACCTTGTGTGTGCCGGCAAGAAAAAGAGGGATATTAGCCTCTTTTTCAACAAGTTTTGTTGCAACGCTTCCCATGATAATCGGTAAAAATGATACAGCCGCCCCTCTTCTACGTATTAAAAGAGCATCATAGCCTTTCTGGGTCTCAGCCAGGATATCCCTTGCAACCCCTTTTTTTAATTTTTTAATCATAATTGTAATAGCTTCAGGTTTAAATCCCGCAGCAATGAGCATCATCCTTGATTCTTCCATGAATTTTTCCATTTTCTTTCTATGACCCATTTCCCATGCCTTTACCCGGGAAACGGCTTTATGGCTGAACGCTTCTTTTTTTAAATCATAATAGCAATCAGGAACTGAACTGATAACATTATACAGGACAACTTCCTTATTAAGGAAGGGTTTAAATTTGCAAAGATATTCTATTGTTTTAAATGCTTTTTTCGACCCGTCAAGCGCCACAAGAATTTTATTTTTATTTTTATTTTCTGCCATTTTTATTCCCCCTCTTAAATATATTTTTATCCCTGACACTGACGACCGGAACCGGGGAATGGCGAAACACCTTTTCGGCAGCACTGCCAAAAAGAACCCTTGCAACATTTCCCCTGCCCTTATTTGCCATTACAATCAAATCTATATTTTCTGTTTCAACTGCTTTCAGGATACTTTCAAACGGAACGCCCGTATCAATTTTTATGCTCATCATGGATTTTTCATTAAAAAAATTTTCTTTTATAATGGCTTTCATTTCTTTGTTCCTGTCTTTTTTTAACTCCTTGATATAGCCTTCCACGGTAACTTTTTGGGGAAAATATTTGCTGACCTTTTCAACTGAGTTGATATCCCGCTGATTGATAACATTGAAAAGAATAATCTGTGTCTGAGTCCCCTTTGCAAGTTCCACTGCATACTCAAGCGTCATCAACGAATATTTTGAAAAATCAACACAGGCTAAAATTTTTTCTATTTTTTCCATTGTAATCCTCCTTTATCTTCTAAAAAATTTTCCTGAATCCTTTTGACAGGTCAGCCACATAAAGCAGTTCATCTGCTTTGCGCAATTCTTCGACCAGGTTGTCAAACTTGTCAGAATCAATGTCCAATGTATAAAAAAATCCTTTTCTAAATCCTTTTTCACTATCCTCGTAAGACGTCATGATGCTGCACACCCGACCACCGCTGTTTCTGATCTTATCAGTTAAATCTTTTATACTGCCGGACTTGTCCGGCAGGTTAAACGCAAAAACCTGTCCTTTGTTTGAAACACCTGTAAAAGACACAAAACACCTGAAGATATCACTTTTGGTAATAACACCCTTGATTTTACCCTTTTTATCAACCACCGGCATTCCGGATATTCCTTCGGCCAGCATGAGTCCGGCCGCCTCATCAATCATGTGATCCGCCCGGATAGTGATAACAGGACTGGACATGACGGATTCAATCAAAACCGTATCCATGAGTGCAGCGATTTCATGTCTATCCAGAGTTGTGGCACCAGAAGGAGACGCTTTTTTAACATCCCCGTGGGTTACGATACCAACAAGTTTTCCTTCCTTTAAAACAGGAAGCATGGAAATCACCCTTACACGAAATAATTTTAATGCATCATTTAGAGACTCGTCACTGTCTATGGTAATGACGGTTCTGCTCATCCATTCTTTTATCAGCATTTTTCACCTCCAGTGTTTTAGGTGTCATTAATAATACTATTCTCCACTATCTTAAGTATTAGCAAATGGCATGCCACTTTTATAAAAAAATTCAATCCCTTGATCTATCAGCATCAAAGACTTTATGCATTTAAAAAACACAATCAATTTCCCATAGTTTTCTTGCAATATGTAAAAAAAGCTGACACTGATTATGTCACAATTGGTTATCATATGTTTTTCCTTAATTTCATTCTGTAAATCATAGTAGCAATAACAATGCCACCGATGTAAAATAATTGAACGAATCAGGCAGACAACTTTTTCTATGGTGTCAAACCTTTATGTTTGAGGAAAAAAATTTTATCAAATGTTAGATCGTATGATGATATATGTTTTTTTAATGCAGCCATCCCGATTAAAGGAGAAGATGAAAAAGGGATGGATTGAATAGGAATGGATGAAAATTTATTTCCAATATTTTTTTCTTTTGGTTCTTCCTGCATCCGGTTATTGCAGATCAATCCCTTTATTTTAATATTCAAGGAATTAAGTTGCTCAAGGATACGCCTGGTTTCAGCCACAGACAGCACATCCTGGTTAAAAACAACAAAAAAATTTGATTTTTGGGAATCTTCAAAAATATCCTTAAGTGTCTGGTAGTCGGATTTGATTTCCCGAATCCTGGACAGGACTTTATCTCGTTCAAATTCTTTCCCGGCAAATTTGATTCTTGAAATAATCTCTTTTCGCTTATAAATTTCCATCCGCAGTTTTTCAAGTTGATCAACCCATGTTAATGACAGGGCCGGCAGATTAAAAAATCTTAAAGACAGGGCTGTTGGCGGCATATCAATGATCAGATAATCATATTCCTTATACCTGGTTTGAAGATTCATAAACGCCGTGACCAAAGCATATTCTTCCATACCGGGTGAAAATTTTAAAATATCAAAATAATTGTCCAGGTTAAAAGCTGTCAGGTATGCATAGCTGTTTTTAACACTCTGGGCGGTCTTCTTTAAATACTTCTTAATTTCTTTATCCCGGTCAATTTGAAGAACTTCAAGGCAGGGCCCTATTGAGCATGCTTTATCGGAAAAATCAGCCTCAAAAATATCAGACTGATTGTGGGCATCATCAAAAGAAGCCAAAAGTACTTTTTTGCCTTTCTCCATGAGTACCAGTGACAAAAGTGCGGATGCCGTTGATTTTCCGGTTCCACCTTTGCCCAAAAAAAATAATGTTTGAAGTTGGGTCATGATTTTTATCCTATATCAAATACGGAAAACAGCCTGGATAATGGTTCATTGGCGGTATCCACTCTTTCAAGAAGCAAAATCAAATCCTTTTCCATTAAAGGAAGAAGATCCATGCTGATATGTACTGGCGGGGACGGCATTCCAATGAATGTTCCCTGTACCAGAACGGCAAAGATATAGTCCAGCTCTTCTTTTTCCGCCTCAATGGTTCCAACCGCCTTATCCCTTGCCACCTCGTCAGCCACCTGCCAGATGTCTGCAAGGCGATTTTTTATTTTACCAATTATATCACGGATATGTGTTCCCGGGTTTTTCATTTTACCCTGAATATCTTCCTGTCAAAATTAATCCGTTTCCGGGATGGGAAATAATAATATACTGCATATAGTGCCATCAATACGATGGCAGCTGCATAAAACCTGGGAAAATCACATAAAACCGCAGCAAAAGCATAATACGGTGTAATCTGTGATATCCATAAAATTTTTCTTTGAAAAGATAAAAATTCTTTGGCTGGAACCTGTTTTTGCTTTCGCATGGAATGAGCAAAAAGAGTCCGGAAAAAAAGGGGACCTGCAATGGCAGTAACGGCGGATAAGATAAACAATATGGAATGCAGAACAGAAGGGATGATAAACTGTCCGGGCCTGATAAAATTCAATGCCCTTGCCAGGCCAAAGGCCAGAAAAAGACCCACTGCCGGTAAAATTATTAAAACATATTGTCTTTTAAGTATGGTATGCATATCAAATTATCATATGAGCCAGGGAGAAATCATTCTTCCCTGGCTCATACTGTTTATTATCAGGATTCAGACTTCATGCTCATAAATTTCATAACCCCTTCAACAGCAATCCAGATAGCCAGAAAAAGTATCAATCCATTCACTATCTGGAGCAGTATATTATGGCCGGTACCGAACTTGGTCTGATTCAGTACAAGTGCCCATATGGTCATGAACATCATTAATACGGCCGGAATACCTGACACCAACCATTTCATACCGCCTTTGGTTTTAAGGTACACCGTAATAATGATCAAAGCAAGACCTGCAAGAGTCTGGTTCACCGCACCAAACAGAGGCCATAGCTTTAACGCACCTTTTCCACCGGCACCGGTTGCAAAGGCAAGCGCCAGTGCAGTTGCCACTGCTATAAAAGTGGCTATATATTTGCCGGTGAGAAAATTCATTTTAAAACTGGTAAAAAGTTCGGAAACAATATAGCGCTGGATACGGGTGGCTGTATCCAGAGTGGTTCCGGCAAAAGATGCCACAAATACCCCCATGACAACCACAGCAACACTGTTGGGTAATCCGGTGGAAGCAATCATATTGGCGGATCCGTTAACAAAGGCTGCAATTTTAGAGCCCAGCCCGGCTGCTGCTGCCCATGAAGAATAATGGGTTGTCCAGGCTGCTACCCCCATCAGGGTCTCACCGGATTTGGTCACATACCCCATACCGATCCCTGCAGATACGGCAATGATCACCAAAGTGGCAAGTGTTCCTTCCATGAGCATGGAACCATAGCCGACAAATAAAGAATCGGATTCATCCCTGACCTGTTTTGACGATGTCCCTGAGGATACCAGGGAATGGAATCCTGAAATAGCGCCACAGGCAATGGTAATAAACAAAAAAGGCCACATGGGTGGCGCTTTGGCAGGTGCCATCTGAACAGCCGGAGCAACAATTTGAAGATTCCCGCCAAAGGCGGAAAAAATAACGCCCAAAATCAAAAGAACCATGGCAACCAACAGCTGATGGGAGTTGATAAAATCACGGGGCTGAAGCAATGTGGTCACTGGAAGTGTAGAAGCAATAAATGCATAAATCAAAAGGATAATTGTCCATACACCCGTAGGCGGAATCCCGGCAATCGCCGGCATTTTAATGGGGATGTAAACACCAATGAACACCGTAATATACATCAAAATCACGGCAACAATGGACAAGGCCATAATGCTTTTGCCCTGTTTGTAAACCGCATATCCAAGCCAAAGAGCAATGGCGACTTCACACCAGACCGGAAATACCGATGTCGGATACATGGCAAATACCACGGCAATAACCAGCCCGAAGATGGCAATCACAATCCATAGTTCTAAAAATACAATTAAAAAAAAGAAAAACCGGGTACGGGCGTTGATATATTTAGACGTATAATCAGCAATGGATTTGCCCTGGTTTCTCATGGAGATAATCAAAGCGCCGAAATCATGTACTGCCCCCATGAAAATGCTTCCGAAAAACACCCAGATCAGCGCAGGTACCCATCCCCAGATAATAGCGACTGCGGGTCCGACAATGGGCCCGGTTCCGGCAATGGATGTAAAATGATGTCCGAAGATTACTTCCTTTTTTGTGGGAACATAATCCACACCATCTTCCAATTCAACGGAAGGAACCGTCACCCCTTTGGATAACTTAAAAATTTTCTGCCCGATGAATTTACCATACAGGTTATACATTAAAATATAACCTATAAACGCAACAACCATGATTACTAATGCACTCATTTAATTGCCTCCTCATGTTAATTAAGAATTAAAACAAATATAAATCATGGCAAAAGCACTCGATAATGCATGCTTTTGTCAGCTCGTACCCTTCGCTGTTATTACTTTCTTCATACATAGCAAAAAAAATGCCAATACGTATTTCTATCTAAATTATAAATAAAACGACATAATTTCAATGAGTTATAATATTTTAACACCCAATAATAAAAACGCAAAGAACGCAAAGAACGCAAAAACGCAACACTCTGGATTCAACAATGCAACCCTTTTCCATAAAACCAACCACCTTTTTTTCTATGAACAAGGCTATTGATTATAGCAAGTTGTTCCGCAGCAAAGACATCTTTCAGCTTCCGTCTGGACCTGTTCCTCAGTAATTGTACCCACTATATCCTGAGTTAAAGAGCATCGGCGTATTTCTGCCGGAATTTCGGAAACCACAACTTTAGGAATCTGTTGAGATACCTTTACCTTTTTAAGAATGCTCTTTGTATTTATTTTCCGATGAAGGTTCTCCGGTATGGGTATCGCACCTGTGGACAGCATAAAGTGTATTGATCTTGCTGCTCTCCGCCCGTCAGCAACCGCACTGATGACGGTCGCCCGGCCGGTATACATATCACCTGCTGTAAACACATTGGACTCACCTGCCAAAAGTGTATCCTTGTCTGCGACCAGTGTCCATTTGTCGGATGCTTTAAAATTGTAATTATGATTTGCTTCATGACAGATATAATAAAGATCGGGTTTTCTTTCATAGGCTGCAATGATCCATTGCGCCTCAATCATGTCCTCTGAATCCGGAACTTTACTATATATTTCAGATTTTTTTTTGCCTTCAAGGGGAATTAACTGCATATATTCAATATGGGTTACACCACCATAATTATCTGATCTTACCCGGAAAGGTATGGTAAGAAACATAATTTTTACGCCTTCTTCCATTGCACGCTCCACATCACTTTTCCTTGCAGACATTTTCTTTTGGTCTTTTGGGCAGATCACAGTAACAGACAAAGCTCCCATGCGGATACAAATTCTTGCACAATCCATGGCTGTATTGGATTCACCCACCACCACCACTTTTTGCTTTGCAAGTGTTTTGATAGTGACGCCGGCTTCTGCCAGGAAATCCAGGCTGGAGATCACATTTTCAACATTCTCTCCTTCAATACAGAGCAAGGGTGTGCTCCATGCACCAAGGCCAAGAAATATAGATTCAAACCCCTTGTTTTTAAGATCACTTAAAGTAAAATCCTTACCAAGAGTGACATTTGTTTCAACTTCAACACCCAGGTTAAGAATGCCTTCAATCTCCCAGTCAACCACATGCCTGGGCAGCCTGTATTCAGGAATACCATATCTGAGCATACCACCCAGATTGGATCTTTTCTCAAATATAACAGGATGATGACCCAGCCGTCTAAGAAAATATGCACAGGAAAGCCCTGCGGGACCGCCGCCCACCAGAGCAACTCTATGCCCTGTATCCGGAGCACAGATAATTGGCACATGTTGGTTGGAATTCATTTCCCATTCCCCCAAAAACCGTTCTAACCTCCCAACAGCCACACCTTCATCCGCAATATTCCTGCGGCAGATATTTTCACAGGGATGGGCGCAAAGGCGACTAACAGTCAAAACCAGAGGATTTCGTTCTTTTATTGTCAGCAACGCTGCTTTATAATCATTTTTAACCATCTGGCTGATAAAAAGTGGTATATTGATCTGTGCCGGGCATTTTTGCCGGCATGGCGCCAGGCATTCCTCTTTTAAATTTAATTTAAGCAGTCTGTCTGATTGACTGGAAATGGAAATAACCCCCCGGGGACATATTTTTACACATTTGCCGCAGCTTTTGCACAGGTCAGGGTTCACGATCGGGTAATGGTCCGGACCCATGAAAATGGCATCAAAAGGGCAGGCGCTGACACATGAGCCGTGTCCAAGACAACCGTTTTCACAAACATTGGAACCGCCAAAAAGAAATTGTTCTGCCCTGCAATCATTCAACCCCTGGTAATAATAGCGGGTTTCGGCTCTATTGCCTCCGGTACAACCGATTTGTATTGTCAGCGGTTCTGTAAATTCCATGCTCTGCCCAAGGACCTTTGCCACTTCTTCTGCCACCTTTGCACCCCCCACTATACAAACATTGACACTGGCCTTTTTCTTTATCAATGCATCGGCAGCACCCTGGCAACCGGCAAACCCGCACCCGCCGCAATTGGTTCCCGGCAGGACCGCCTTAAGTTTTTCAAGCCTGGGGTCCTCTTTGACATAAAAGATTTTTGAAGCCAAAGCCAATATTAAGGCCATGACAAACCCCATAGCACTCATTACAAGTATGGCTTTAATAATCATGGCCAAATTTGACCTCCTTTATTATCTTTTCACCTGACTTTGTCCGGCACTCTTTTACATTCTTTTGAATTTCATTTTATCCCGGACACTGGCCACTGGAACAGGAGAATGGCGGAATACCTTTTCGGCAGTGCTGCCAAAAAGAACCCTTGAAATATTTCCCCTGCCCTTATTTGCTATTACCACAAGGTCTATCTCTTCTGCTTCAACTGCCTGTAGAATACATTCAAAAGGAATACCCCTGTCAATCTTTATAGTCATCATGGATTTTTCATTGAAAAAGTTTTCTTTTATAATGCCCTTTATCTTTCCAAGCCTTTCCTCTTCCAATTTCTTAACATAGTCTTCCGAATCGGTTCCATCGGGAAAATAACCGGGGAAATAGCCACCGACCATTGCCACTCCACTGGTATCTATCTGGTTAATAACATTGAAAACAATAATTTGTGCCTGGGAACCTTTTGCAAGTTCCACAGCATATTCAAGTGTCATCAACGAATATTGCGAAAAATCAACACAGGCTAAAATCTTTTTTATTCTATTCATTGCAAGCCTCCTTTATCTTCTAAAACATTCTCCTGAATCCCTTTGACAGATCAGCTGCATAAAGCAGATTGCCTGTTCCATAAAAATTTTCGACCAGACGGTCAAATTTGTCAGGATCAATATCAAATGTATGGAAGAACACTTTTCTAAACCCTTTTTCAAAATCATCGTATGAGGTCATGATGCTGACCAGCCGTCCACCGCTGTTTCTGATCATATCAGTTAAATTTTTTATAATACCGGGCTTGTCCCGCAGCTTAAATGCAAAAACCTGTCCTTTATTTGAAACCCCTGTAAAAGATACAAAACATCTGAAAATATCGCTTTTGGTGATGATGCCCTGGATTTTGCCTGTAGTATCAACCACCGGCATTCCGGATATGCCTTTGGCCAGCATGATTCCGGCAGCCTCATCAACAGTATGATCCGCCTGGATGGTGACCACCGGCTTGGACATGACGGACTCAATGGTAACCGTATCCAGAAGTGAGGTCATTTCAAATTTATCCAGAGTGGTGGCATCAGAAGGAGATGCCTTTTTAATATCACCATCGGTTACAATACCGACGAGTTTTTCTTTCTTTAAAACAGGAAGCATGGAAATCACCCTTGTTTGAAACAATTTTAATGCATCTTTCAAGGATTTATCACTTTCCAAAGTAATTACGGTTCTGCTCATCCATTCTTTTATCAGCATTTTTTACCTCCAAATAATTTAAAGTCCGTAAATAACCATAATTTTGTCTGCTGCCTATATAGTTTAGCAATTGCCGTGCCATCCTCTTAAAAACGATTAAAACCCCTTACCTATGGCTATCTAAGAATAGAAGATAATGGAAAAATGATTTATTTTTCAAAAATTTCATGCCCAACCCTGCAACCTGTAAAAAAAGCTGACACTGGTTAGGACTCAAAGTAAATAAAACATGAGTTTATATTGTCTTGGTTGGTATCGGAGGGGTATTTATTGCTGTATCATTTCTTCAGGATAGCTTTTCAATATATTCACTATCCGGCTTAACAGGAAAATATTCATCCGCCTGGGGAAAATTTGACAAATTCTTTTCAATGGCAGCCGTTAAAAAAGAATTGACCCACCAGAAGACATCCCTGTTTTTAACATTCTCCCGCAGATTGCGCATTCGTTGTTTTTTTTCTTCTAAAGGCATATTAAATGCCCTGTAAATTGCCTTGGCCATTCCGTCAATGTCATGGGGATTTACCATGATTGCATCCTGGTAAAACTGCTGGGCAGCACCGGCAAATTCACTTAATATTAACACACCTTTCTCATCAATATTGCAGGCACAATATTCTTTGGCAATAAGGTTCATACCATCCTTTAACGGTGCAACAAAAGCAATCTGGCATGCCCGGTACAAGGATATAAGCTCATTCCTGTCAAGATTTCGAAACATATAATGGACGGGAAGCCAGTCATTTGTACTGAATTCACCGTTAATCTCTCCCACAAGTTGTTCTATCTTGAGTTTCAGATCAGCATAGGCTGCTATTTCCCTGCGGCTTGGGACCACAAGTTGAATAAAATGTACCTTTTTATGAAACTTAGGAAAGCGTGTCAAAAACCGTTGAAATGCTTTTAATTTTTCAGGTATCCCCTTGGTATAATCCAAACGATCAACACCCATTAATATTCTTGTACCCTGGACATTATTTCGTATTTTCTTTGATCTTTTATAAACGTCACTATCCCAGGCATGGAGAGAAAATTCATGGTAATCAATGCTGATGGGAAAAACCCCGATGCAGACTATTCTGTTGTTAAATCTTAATTCACTCACTGTTTCATCAAAGGCTGCTTTTGCATCAATTTGCGCATCTTGAATTATTTTCTTGATACATCCGATGAAATTACGTTTATTTTGAATAGTATGAAAACCGACGATGTCATAATCCAACATGGCAGAAAGGAGCTCAAAACGCCATGGACATCGTGCAAAGGTTTCAATGGTGGGAAATGGGATATGCAGAAAAAACCCGATGGGATTCCTCTTATGCATTTTACGCAACTTAGCCCCCACAAGTATTAATTGATAATCATGTACCCAGATAAAATCCAGATCATCTGCATTCCGGTATACTGTTAATGCAAATTTTTTATTAACCTCCCGATAACTTGTCCAGTATTCAGGCAAAAAGATACACTTATCAGTAAAATTATGGAAAAGAGGCCATAAAATTGAATTTGAAAAACCTTCGTAAAAATTTTTTAACTCATCTGAGTTAAGCATAACCGGCTTAACACTATATCCGGAAACAGCCGATTGTATTGCCGGCAGCATCTTATCATCACTATCTGACTTGTGCACATAGCCG
>NZ_JAIOSW010000305.1 GCF_021107415.1 Desulfobacula sp. | reverse complement strand
TGATCCTTTCCCCCATTGTGGAAAACCGGAAGGGAGAACATAAAGACAGGCTTGAAAAGCTGAAAAAACAATGGTATGCCAGGGTCAGGGTGGATGGAGTTGTTCAAGGACTTGAAAATGTTCAGCCCCTTGCCAGAATCAAGAAACACCATATAGAAGTTGTGGTGGACCGCCTGAAGATTAAAAATGATAAAAAGTTTGAGAAACGCCTGACCGACTCTGTGGAGAATGCACTTAAACTGGGGAATGGTCAGATGATTGTCCATATGCCGGGCAGAGAAGATTTGAAAATGAGTGAGGCCCGATCCTGCTGCGGGGTTGCATACCCGGAATTAACGCCACAGATTTTTTCGTTTAATTCACCTCTGGGCATGTGTCCGGATTGCAATGGCATTGGAACGCTGCTTTCCATGGACCCGGACAAGGTTGTGCCGGATAAGGATTTAAGCATCCGGCAGGGTGCGGTCATCCCGTGGAAGAATTATTTTATTAAAAAACCACGGTATCAAAATGATAATTCCTGGGGCATGAGCCAGCTTAAGGCCATGGAGCGGCAATGGGGTATCAATTTTGATATTCCCTGGAAAAAATTGTCCCAAAAAGATAAAGACCTTCTCCTGTATGGCTCAAAAAATAAAGAGATGACGGTCAACTGGAATTCAGCCAAGATTCAGGGGGAATTTACCAGAACCCATGAAGGACTGATTCATACCCTGATGCGGCGATACAAGTCCACCCAGTCCGAGGGCCAAAAAAAATACTATTCCGCATTTATGACAGCCAGCACCTGTCCTGCCTGTCAGGGCAAGCGGTTGAAAAATGAAGTGCTTCATGTTCATATCAATAAAAAATCGATTATGGATGTGACGGCTATGACCGTCAAGGAAGCCTTTGATTTTGTTAATGGACTGAACCTGACTGGAAATAAGAAATTGATTGCCGAAGAACTGCTAAAGGAAATCTCAGATCGGCTCGGGTTTCTTGTAAATGTGGGACTGGACTACCTCTCACTTGACAGGAGCGGGCCGACTCTCTCCGGCGGTGAATCCCAGAGAATCAGACTTGCTTCCCAGGTGGGCTCGGAGCTTACAGGGGTTCTCTATATCCTGGATGAACCGTCCATCGGTCTGCATCAAAGAGATAATATCAAACTATTGCACACCCTTCATCATTTGCGGGATATCGGCAACACCCTGATCATTGTGGAACATGACCGGGAAACCATGGAAGAATCCGACTGGATCGTGGATATCGGTCCCGGGGCAGGGCATCTTGGCGGACAGATCGTGGCCCAGGGCACACCGGATCAGATTAAAGAGAACCCGGCATCCATCACCGGTAAATTTTTAACCGGTAAAGAACAAATAGATATCCCTAAAAAAAGGAAAAGTCATAAAAGTCGGGGAAGTAAATGGATCACCATTGTCAAAGCCTCTGAGAATAATTTGAAAAATATTACGGTAAAAATACCCCTGGGGCTTTTAGTGGCAGTCACGGGCGTATCCGGGGCGGGAAAATCAACTCTGATTAATCAGATTCTCTATCCGGCCCTGGCAGTCAAGCTTCATGGCTCCCAAATGACTGTAGGCCGGCATGACAAAATCAAAGGACTCTCCCATCTGGACAAAATTATTAATATTGACCAGAAGCCCATCGGCCGGACCCCTCGAAGCAACCCTGCCACCTATACCAAAGTGTTTGACCATATCCGGGATTTTTTTGCCATGCTGCCTGAATCAAAAGCCCGGGGATATAAAAAGGGAAGATATTCTTTTAACGTAAAGGGTGGCAGGTGCGAGGCCTGTAGAGGTGACGGTCATATTAAAGTGGAGATGCATTTTTTGGCCGATGTATTTGTTCCTTGTGAAGTCTGTATGGGAAAACGGTTCAACCGGGCAACCCTTGAAATTACGTATAAGGGTCATTCCATTTCCGATATCCTGAATCTGTCTGTCATGCAGGCAAAAAAGCTGTTTGCAAACCATCCCAAAATCACAAATATTCTGAATACATTAATGGATGTAGGGCTTTCCTACATCAAGCTTGGACAGGCAGCCACCACGCTTTCGGGTGGAGAGGCCCAGAGAATCAAGCTTGCCCGGGAACTTGCCAAAAGGGATACCGGAGAAACCCTCTACATCCTTGATGAACCCACAACAGGACTCCATTTCAGGGATGTCAGACTCCTTTTAAAAGTCCTTTCACGCCTGACTAAGGCCGGCAATACGGTAATCATTATTGAGCACAACCTGGATGTCATTAAAACAGCAGACTGGATTATTGATCTTGGGCCTGAAGGGGGTAACAGCGGAGGGGAAATTATTGCCCAAGGGCCTCCTGAAACGATAGCTATGAAGCCAAAAAGCTATACCGGGCACTATTTAAAGGAAATTTTCAATTAGCAAGAGGTCGTAAAAAAGACGTCGTAAGGCTGATATTTTTGTAGAAGTCATAGTAACGGAAGGTATTCAATGGATGTTTAAATTCTATGAGGAAGAAATGAGTAAGCTTGACGGTATCAGACATGCTGAATCCTTTATGGTGACCCATACACGCAGAAAGTGGACACAGCTTCCTCCCCATATAAAAGGCTGGATGCCGAAATGACAGGGCTATAATCAAACAGGATCTTAATTTTTGGTTTAAAAAATGATTTATAGGGGCATTAAGTTATGAAAATAAAAAAAATTACTATTTGGAAAGAGAACCTGGCATTGACGCGTCCTTACACCATTGCATATGAGCGGATTGACTCGGTTGAAAATCTGTTTGTTCTTCTGGAAGATGATAATGGCAATGTTGGGATTGGTGCAGGTTCACCGGCAGAAGGTGTAACCGGTGAGAGCATTATGACCTGTGAAAAAGCTTTGAATGAGCAATTGGAACCTGTTCTTAAGGGTCAGGATGTTATGTACCACAGGGCATTACTCCAAAAATTGAATGAAGCCATGACTGATACTCCTGCGGCTCTTGCGGCGGCTGATATCGCCCTGCATGATCTTTTGGCTACTACGATTGGCGTACCCCTGGTTGATATTCTGGGCCGGGTTCATGACCGGCTGCAGACTTCCATAACCATAGGGATCAAATCTATAGAAGAGATGCTGATGGAGGCCCGGGAGTATCAGGAACAGGGGTTTACCATTTTAAAAATTAAAACCGGGCTTGATGTAGAAGAAGATATTGAACGCGTTATGCGGCTTAAAGAAATATTCAAAACTGCCATGCGTATCCGGGTAGATGCAAACCAGGGTTATACTCTATCAGAATATAAGCGGTTTTTTGATGCCACAAAAGATGCGCTTGAGTTTGTGGAACAGCCTCTTACTGCATTGGATCTTGACGGGATGCGATCCCTGCCTGAACATATGCGCAGGCTCTCGGCCGCGGATGAAAGCCTTCTTTCTCCAAAAACCGCTTTAAATTGTCTGTTTGAGCCCTATCCTTTTGGTATTTTCAATATTAAGCTGATGAAATGCGGCGGGATCGGGCCTGGCCTGGAAATTGCCGATATGGCCTGCCACGCAGGTATTGATCTCATGTGGGGATGCATGGATGAAAGCATTGTTTCCATTGCAGGTGCGCTGCACGCAGCTTTTGCATCAAGGGCCACTAGATTTCTGGATCTGGACGGGAGCCTGGATTTGGCAAAGGACCTGGTAACAGGCGGTTTTATTCTTGATAATGGGTGGCTTATCACCACTGAACAACCTGGATTGGGAGTGAAAAGAATCTAATGAATTATAAAAAAATTGAAGATGTCGATAAGGTTGAAAATATTTTGGAACATAGAAAAAAGAATATCATGATGGGATCAGCCTTTATCCTTACCAATGGAAGTTTGGAACATGCAGATGCAAAAACAGCCCATGGCTTGATTCGTGGTACTGAACGATTTGATATCAAAGGTGTTATCGACTATAACAGTGCAGGCCGGGATGCCGGTGAAGTCCTTGATGGAATGTATAGGAACATCCCGGTTTATGCAACTGTTGATGCATACATAAAGGCAGCAGGCACCAAGCCGGATTACGCGATTATCGGTGTTGCCTTGAGCGGCGGCAGACTCAATGAGCAATGGCAGGCGCTGGCACTGGATATCCTGAAACTTGGTATTTCCATTGTCAATGGGATGCACATGCTGCTTGGAGATCACCCTGTTTTCAGGGAAGTCGCCAAGACCCATAATGCTGAAATTATAGACATCCGCCGCCACAAACCCTTTGACCAGCTTCACTTCTGGTCCGGTCGGATTTTTCAAATGAAAGTTCCCAGGCTGGCAATATTGGGTATGGATTGCGCCCTTGGCAAGCGCACAACATCCCGGATGATCATTGAGACATGTCTGGCAAACAAGATTCATGCTGAAATGATATATACCGGTCAGACAGGATGGCTTCAGGGGAATCTCCACGGGTTTATCCTGGACACCACAATAAATGATTTTGTCAGCGGGGAGATAGAGACAGCGATTATTGAATGTGAGCAGGAATCGTCTCCGGATATTATCCTGATCGAAGGGCAGTCTTCATTGAGAAATCCCTTGGGCCCCTGTGGATCGGAGATTATTGTTTCCGGCAATGTAAAGGGAGTCATCCTTCAACATACCCCATTCAGAAAATTTTATGCTGCAACTGAAGACATCGGTTGCCTGCTGCCGGATGTAGCAGATGAGATAAGGCTGATTGAAATGTACAAGACAAAAGTATTGGCTGTTACCCTCAATGGGACCGGGGGCTCAAAACAAGATCTGGAACAATACAGGCAAACCCTTGAAGCAAGGCTGAATATCCCTGTGATCCTGCCGCTGGAGGATGGCCTTTCCAATCTTTTGCCTGTCATTCGTCAGTTCATCAAAAATCATGATAAAGTACATAGTGCCAAACGTCTGGAACCAGGTATTGCCAGGGATTAGGAGCACATTAATAAAAAAATAATATATTCGATAAAATCTTCAAAAACTGCCCGTGGCAGTTACAAAACAAAAACAAGCATTCTTAGAACATCAAAATAATTTTGAGTTTCAAACAATACAATTTTTGGAGAAATAAGTTTTGATCCGGGGTAGAATGATGCTTTATAGGCATCTTTAATATTTAAATAAGTAATTTTAACAGTAAAATATTCAGGTAGTTCAAATTTAAAAGGAACAAGTGGTTTTTCAAGGGCTCTTTTGCTTGCAGCTCTTATTTTTTGTATTGCCTCATCAGGATGAATATTGATGGTGGAACCGCCTGATCCTTCTTTTACCGGAACTGTGATGATTTCAGATAAAAGTTTTTTGGCTTCCCTGCAAATCTCCCTGTCACCTGATAAAAAAACAACAGGAACCTGTTCAAGGGCAGCAGTATATGTATTTAAGAAAAATTCAGATACAAGTGGATGTCCGTTTATCTCAATATCTGCAATAAGAGTGCTGCTCATGGTGTGTGCAAGGGGATTCCCTCCTGCTCCTGCTGCACAGTGATATCCAATCATGAAAGCTGCATCAAAGCTTTTGTTTATCTCCTGCATCATCATATAGGGATGTCTGCTCCAGCCCCTGACAAGCTTTACCTTTTCAGGCAGTTTTGATGCAATGATATTGCAGGCAGTTGAATGGGCATCTTTAACGAGTATACTGGTGGCACCTGCTTCAACAGCTCCTTCACAGGCTGCACACACCTCCTTTGTCATCTGTTCCTGGAATTGGGCGTAATCATCACAGCTTTTTGTTACTTCACTCCAGTCTGTTGTTCCGGTTATGCCTTCAATATCAGCACTGATATAAATTTTCATGATTAATTGCCTTTTTTTAATATAGATGGCAAGCAACTTGATGACCGGATTCTACATCGGATAATTCCGGTTGTCTTTGCCGACAGATATCCATTACCTTTGGGCAACGGGGGTGAAAACGACAGCCCGAAGGGGGATTGATGGGACTGGGGACATCTCCCCCCAATACGATACGCTGTTTTCTTGCTCCTGGCTCGGGTTTGGGGATCGCTGAAAGTAATGCCTGGGTATAGGGATGTTTGGGATCGCTGTACAATTTGTCATAGGTTGTAAATTCAACTATTTTACCTACGTACATAACTGCGATCCTGTCGCAGATGTACTCAACCACGGCGAGGTCATGGGAAATGATAATATAGGAAAGCTGGAATTCCTTCTGAAGATCTATGAGAAGGTTGATGATCTGTGCCTGGATTGAAACATCTAAGGCTGATACAGGTTCGTCACCTATGATCAGCTTTGGGTTGAGGGCCAGGGCCCTTGCAATACCAATCCGCTGGCGCTGTCCTCCAGAAAATTCATGGGGATAACGATTACCCTGTTCAGGTGACAGTCCCACTGTTTCCAGGAGGTAAGCAACCCGTTCCTTTAAAGCCTTGCCTGTGTAGAGATTATGAATTTTCATGGGATCCGCTATAATTCGATTAAGCGGCATGCGGGGGTTCAGTGAAGAATAGGGGTCCTGAAAAATAATCTGCATTTCACAACGCAGGGATTTCCTCTCTTTATGTGTCATTTTGGCAATATCTTTGTCTTGAAAAAAGACCTGGCCTTCAGTGGGCTCTTCAAGCCTTAACATAGCCATCCCGGCAGTAGTTTTGCCGCAGCCGCTCTCACCCACAATCCCTAATGTTTCACCTTTCTCCAATGACAGCGAGATTCCGTCCACAGCATGCACATATCCGGTGGTATTACCAAAAAATCCTTTTTTAACCGGAAAATGAACCTTTAGATCTTTTACGCTAAGAAGTGTTTCCAATTGATCAGATTCCTTGACTGTTTTTGGAAGACAGAACAGAAAACACCAGTGTTCCCGGTCCATAAGCTTCGATTTTTATTAATACAAATGACATCGTACTTTACGCTCCAGTTCCAGGGGCCTTAAATCAGGCAGGGTTACCCTGCACTCAGGAATGCATTCCTGGCAGCGGGGTTGAAAGCTGCATCCTTTGGGTAATTCATATAAACTTGGAACTATGCCTGGGATTTCAGTCAAGCGGTCCCTCCCGTATTTGGCCCGCCGTCCCAGTATGGGTATTGATTGCAACAATCCCTTGGTATAAGGATGTTTAGGATTTTCGAACAGATCTTTTGTCGGTCCTTCCTCAACCACCTTGCCTGCATACATGACAACCACCCGTTGTGCAATTTCAGCAATCACGCCCAGATCATGGGTAATCATCAGTACAGCCGTATTATATTGTTCCTTTAGTTCCAGCATCAGCTCGAGTATTTGTGCCTGGATGGTGACGTCCAGAGCCGTTGTAGGCTCGTCAGCAATCAGAATTTCAGGGTTGCAGGCCAAAGCCATGGCAATCATGGCACGCTGACGCATGCCGCCGGAAAGCTGGTGGGGAAATTCCTGTGCTCGATTGCGGGGAGAAGGAATTTTTACCCTGTCGAGCATATCTATTGCCCGGTCAAGGCTGTCCTTTTTATTCAGTCCCTGGTGGACGACAAACATTTCTGCAATCTGGTTTCCTATGGTAAATACAGGATTCAGGGATGTCATGGGCTCCTGGAAAATCATGGAAATCCGGTTTCCCCGGATTTTGCGCATTTTGTTTTCCGGCAGCTCCAGCAGATTGGTACCGTCAAATTCAATCCGTCCGCTGACAATTTTGCCCGGCGGATTCTTGATCAGGCGCATGATTGACAGAACAGAAACGCTTTTGCCACTGCCGGATTCTCCTACAATGCCAAGTGTTTCTCCCGGGTTTGCATGGAATGATACATCGTCCACGGCTTTGGCAACACCTTCCAAAGTATAAAAATAGGTTTTCAGGTCTCGAACGTTCAATATATGTTCGTTGTTACTCACCAATAGCTCCCTTTATGTCTGGTATCCGGTATTTATTTACGATAAACTATTTCACCATTTATAATTGTCATTTCCACATCTACATTATGCCATTCCCGGGCAGGTGTAACAGTTAGATCCTTTTCAAAGACGGTTAGATCAGCCCAGTTTCCCGGCAGAAGCGAGCCTGAGTAATCTTCTTTCTGTGAAGTCCAGGCTGCGGTCCTGGTAAAGCCTGCCAGGCTCTCCTCCAAAGTAAGTCTCTGCTGCGGCTGCCATCCTCCTTCCGGCTTAAGATCAGATGTCTGGCGGAGAACAGCCGCCTGCAACCCGAGGATCGGTCTTATTTGCTCTATCGGGGCATCGGAACCAAATTGTAACTGTATGTCGTTTTCCATTAATGTTTTCCATGCATATGCCCTGGTGGAGCATCGTTTATTGCCCCAGAGTTTGTCTGCCACATGCCAGTCAGACGGAACAAAAATCGGCTGCACTGAAGCCACAATACCCATATCCCGATACCTGGCAAGGTCTTCAGACTTATAAAGCTGAACATGCTCGATGCGGTCTCTCCAAAGGCCGGGATATTGTTTGCGGCCATTGGCAATGGCATCCAAAGCATTTGTGCCGGCCTTATCCCCGATGGCATGGATAGCTACGCTGAGTCCCCGCTTGTATGCTTCAAGGACATAATGTTTCAGTTCATCTGCATCAAGGCAGTGGATACCGTAATTATCCGGATCACCCTCATAGGATTCATGCATCAGTGCGGTTGTTGACCCCAGTGATCCGTCTGCAAAAAGCTTGAGATGCCCGATCCAGAGCTGTTGATTTCCTTTTCCCCAGCTGAGGTTAAGTCCATCAGCCTCGTTCAGGTCATAACTCTGGATCAAATGATGGACTCTGAGTTTTAATTGGTTATTCTGGTCCATTTCACGCAAAAGCTTCCATTCCTCCAGAGACTCGCATGTATGCACTCCGGTCAGACCCAGACTTAGAAGCTCTGACTGGGCGGCATGGACAGTGGTTTTAAGTTCGTCATCCCCAACGGGAGGAATTATTTCCATGATGAGGTCCCTGGCTTCATGCAAAAGGCCTGTAAGCTCTCCGCCGGCATCCCGATCGAAGCGGGCGCCCGGTGGGTCTGGTGATTCAGGTGTGATGCCGGCAAGTTGCAGGGCCTTTGAATTAAGCCATTCACTGTGGCCGCAGACCCTTATCATCAGAAGCGGGTTATCAGGACTTATATCATCAAGGTCTTCTTTGGCAGGCACCCGGTTTTCTTTCCATAGATGATGGTTCCATCCTCGTCCTATGAGCCATTGGCCCGGCTTTGCTTTTGAGACAGCTTCTTTGATTATGTTGCGGCAGCCTTCTATACTGGGCAGGCCTGTAAGATCAATCATCAGTTGGGCGCGGGCATAGCTGACAAAATGGCAGTGAGCATCCACAAGCCCAGGAGAGACCAGACGTCCCGGCAATTCAACAGCTTTTGCATTGGGAAGAGCGGATTTTACTTCCTGGTTGGTTCCCACCACAGCAATACAGCCGTTCTTAATTCCAACAGCTTCAGCCCAAAGCTGCCTCGGAATCCCGGTGAAAATGTTTGAAGAATATATGGCAAATTCTTGTGAAGACATTAATGCTCCTTATTCATTATTAATTGCGTTGGGTCAGAGTGTGAGGATCTAATATATCCCGCAGGCCATCACCCAGCAGGTTGAGCCCCAGTACTGTTATAAAGATGGCAAGCCCCGGAAAAACGGAAATCCATGGCGCTGTAAATAATTGCTCCCGGGCAGCAGACAACATGGCTCCCCATGAGGGAGTAGGCGGCTGCACGCCAAGGCCAAGAAACGAGAGGGCTGCTTCCAGAAGAATTGCTCCGGCAACTCCCAATGTGGCAATGATCAGAATTGGGCCTATGATATTCGGCAGAATCTGGGTGAACATAAGCCGTATGCGGCCATAGCCAAGCGCCCGGGCAGCCTTGACATAATCCAGGTTTTTTGCCGCCAGGGCCTGGGACCGGGTGATGGGGCAGGAATATGACCAATTGGTGAATCCCAGGGCAATAAAGACGTTTATAAGCCCAGGGCCTAACAGGGCCATTACTGCCAGTGCAAAAATCAATGATGGAATAGAGAGCATGATATTGGTCAGTCCCATAACCAGATCATCCCACCATCCGCCGAAAAAACCCGCGCTCAGGCCTAAAGAGACCCCGATAATCGTATTGAAAACCTGGCTTATCAAACCTACTGCCAGTGAAATCCTGGCACCGTATATGACCCGTGACAGGATGTCGCGGCCCTGAATATCCGTACCGAACCAGTATGGTTTTCCGGGCGGCTCTTCCGAAACCATTAAATCTGCATCATCTATGGGGTGGTATGGTGCCAGTACCGGTGCAAAAATAGCGGCTGTGATTACAAATAAGGTGATGATGCCCCCGACCATAAGATTGGTCTGGTGTAAAATTTTATATAAATTTTTATTCATTTAAACGATGTCCTGATTCTTGGATCGATCACTCCATAGAGCAGGTCGACGATTAAGTTGACCATTAAAAAAACAAGGATAATTACCAGGATACAGCCTTGGGTTATGGGGATGTCTCGTTGAAAAATGGAGTCCACCAGAAGAGAGCCCAGTCCCGGCCATGAAAAAAGCTTTTCCACTATAACCGTATTGGCTATTAACTCTCCGAACTGAAGACTGGCTGTCGTCAGTATCAGAATCAATGCATTTCTCATGACATGTTTTCTGTTTACCAGAAATTCAGACAGACCTTTGGCCCTGGCGGTGCGAATGTAATCAGTGGTAAGGATTTCCACAACCGCTGCACGTGTGGTTCGCGCTAAAAGTCCGACATAACCTATCCCAAGTGTAAATGCGGGCAGGATAATATTTTTTATGGAGCCGTCTCCATATCCTAAGGGGGGTAATAAATGCAGTTTGACAGAAACAAAATACATTAAAAGCAACCCTAACCAGAATTGTGGTATGGACACGCCTGATACCGCTCCCATCATTGTGATGGTATCAGGCACCCGGCCCTGGCGAA
Source organism: Desulfobacula sp. (assembly GCF_021107415.1). The sequence continues at coordinate 7,552 of NZ_JAIOSW010000305.1, read as the reverse complement.
GGGCTGAATAGAAACCAAGAGGAATTCCAAAACATACGGCAACCAGCATGGCTGCAACGGCCAGTTTCAGTGTGGGCCACAGTCTTTCCTTGAGCAGCTGGGTTACGGGTTCGCGCCTGAGGAATGAACGTCCCAGGTCACCAATGGCAAGCCCTTTCAGATAAATGGCATACCGTTGCCACAATGGCTTGTCTAACCCCCATTCTTTCTTCATCTGTTCTATATACTGCTCGGTGATCATACCGCTGTCCTGGTCTCCGGCAGCCATGAGTGCAGCATTGCCGGGCAGTACATTCAGCAGCATGAACATAATCAGGGTAATGACTAAAATGGTGGGAATGAATTGAAGCAGCCTGCGAAGGGCATAAGCAAACATCATTTATCCTTTTAGTACCTTATAGACACTAAGTTCGATCAAAATGACCGGGAAAGCCCAATGGCTTCCCCGGTCATGGTATGCATTTTTTTATTTGGCTCTTGGAGAGGTTTCATCCACCCACACACTGGTGAGATCCTGGAACATCATTTCCGGGGCTACCTTGGACAGGTTGTGCACCCAGGGATGAAATGCCATGACAGCCTTGTTGTAATTGAAGAACCAGACTGGGGCATCCTTAGTAAAAACAGCGTCAGCTTTTTTGATCAGTTCTATTTTTTTTGCTTCGTCACGCTCTTTGGCTGCCTGATCTAAAAATTTGTCAAATTCCGGGTTGTTATATTTGACATAATTGCCACTGCCTACAGGGGTAGTTGAATGCCACCTATGGAGGACTACCAGAGGGTCTGGCCCGGAGTCAAGTGACCAGATAAACATCTGGTATTTACCGTCACGAATCCGCTGATCCATGGTAGCACCTTCCATCTGCTCAATTTTTATGCTTATGTTAATTTTTTTCAAAAAAGGCATCATTGCCTCATAAATACCTGTACCCCAGGATTTATTAGCAGTACCGATTGCATGCTCAATGGCAAAACCTTTTTCATATCCGGCTTCTTTCATGAGTTGTTTGGCTTTGTCAAGATTATACTCATATTTTTTCCCATTGGGATCAAAGGCCGGTGATGTTGAAGGCAGAAATCCCCTGGCAGGGAAAGCTTTGCCTTTGAGAATTTTTTCGATGATCAGGTCGGCCGGAATGGCATGGTTGATGGCCTGACGAACCCGTTTGTCGGCAAATGGTTTAAATGCAGGGTTCATACCTACCAGACGGGTAAACATCTCGGCAACTTCGATCATATTTTTGGAAATCACAGGATCTGCAAGGTATTCAGGATAGTTGACAGCACCGACAATGGTGGCATCCAGATCTTTTGCTTTGAAGGCAAGGTCACGGGGAGCTGCTTCACCCATGATTTTGTAGTTTACCTTATCAAGATACGGCAGGCCTTTCATATAAAAATCATCGAATTTTTCAATTATGACTTCAGATCCTTTAACCCATTTAACAAATTTAAACGGTCCGCAGCCAACGGGATTGATTCTGAAATTATCCTCATTGCCTTCCACTTCTTCCTTTGGCAGAATAGCTACGGTAGGAAACCACAGGTAAAACTTCATATCTACTGGATTTTCAATAGTCATCTGAAATGTCAGGGCATCTATTTTTTTTAGCCCGCTAATGGTATCGGCCTTGCCATTATTCAAGTCTTTGGCTCCTTGAATTGGCATGATATGTATAAAGGAAGGTGAAGCAGGTTTCATGGAAGCAATATGTGTATAGCTCCAGATGATGTCATCGGATGTCAATTTGCGGCCGTTATGAAACTTGATGTTGGGACGCAGCTTGTATGTATAGGTCAGGCCGTCATCGGATATATCTACACTTTCTGCCAGGTCAAGCACGGGAATGCTTTTTTGGGCATCCCACCGGTACAGGCTGCGATGGATATTCATTGAGACCAGGTAATCCTGATATCTACTGGTCGTGTAGGGGTTAAGGCTGGAGAGATCTCCTCCATAAGGTGCCATAAAATTGAGAGTTCCACCGCTTCTTGCTGCAAACACCGGAGATACCCAGGCACTTGCCACAAGTGCTAATAATGCCGTAAAAAACATTAATTTTTTCATTCTATTACTCCTTTATTATATTTAGCTGGAAGAGAACGGAATCAACAGCCGTCGGCCGAATTTTAGATATGCTCCCCGGATAAGGAGGGAAACTTAAATAACAGTCAATGACATGGATTCATAGCGTTCCCCATGGTTATATTGTAAATTATTATCAATAAAGAAAGAGCTTGTCAATTTGTATGAATATTAATTTAATATCTGAGTTATAATGGAGTTGTATATTTTTATACCGGATTCAATTAATCTGTCGGGAAAATCAAAATCAGGTGCGTGCAGATCAGGCTGATCCCGGCCTGAGCCCAATAAAAAAAATGCACCTCCTTTGCTGCAGGTATTAATAATGTAGCCCACATCTTCGCCCCCTCTCATGGGGACATCCATATATTGAACATCTAAATTATTCTCTTTTGCAGCTTTTTCAACAATTTGACAGCATTGTTCATCATTGGTGCAGGAAATAGTCTCATCAGTATAGGAAATTTTCCAGTTTAATAAGTTTTCCAGTTTTGAAGTCTTAATAATATAGTTTTCAATCTGACCGGTTAATCCGCTTAATACGTCATCTTTATAAGCTCTTAAGGTCATTGCAATATGCGCGTCAGCAGGTGCGGTGCCATATCCGGGGTTTTTACCCAATATAAAATTTACAATGGTTACCATTGAAAAATCATCAGAATAAATATCTTTATTGTTCTGTAATTCATATGCCCCAGCAACTATTTTTATTGCTGCATTATATGGGCAGACACCGCTTTCAGGCCGAGATGCATGAGCAGCGGTTCCTTCCAGATCAACAAGCATTGTGGTCACTGCAGGGCTCATTTGACCGGATCGAAGCAGTATTTGATTTTCCTCCTCAGACTGAAAATTATGTATACCAAATAAATAATCCGGTTTTATTTTTTTAAATTTCGGATCTTCAACAAATTTTTTAGCGCCGTCCAGGGTTTCTTCGGCAGGCTGGAATATCAAAACGACTCTTCCTTTTTCAGGTTTTTTGTCCTGTAAAATTTTTCCCAAACCTGCAACCATTGTCGTATGACCATCATGACCGCATTTGTGACTCACATTTTTAATTTTTGAAGCATGAGGGAAATGATTTTTTTCTTGAATGGGTAATGCATCAATATCTGCCCGAAAGGCCAAAGTTGGTCCCGGAGCATTTCCATTATATATTGCAGCCAGGCCATATCCGCCAATATTGGTAATTATTTCGTCAGGATCAAATCTGGAAATAAAATCATATATTTTTTTTTGTGTATTTATTTCATTTCGAGAAAGTTCGGGATTCTGGTGCAAATCCTTTCTGAACTGAATTAATTCGTCCAAGTTTAAAACTATATCTGCAAATGCGTTCATTATACAATATATCCTTTCTGGAAAGGGTCATGATTTTCAATTAAAAATTGATGTACCCCAGTTATATAAGCCATACCTTTAATCTGTGTGACAAATCCGTCATAGGAGCCGATTTTTTCTTTATTGACCAGTTGTGCACAAAAGGTGGTTCCCAACGGGCTGTAGTTGATATATGGCTGATGCATTTTGATTTTCTTGTAATGGTGCAGAAGCGCCAGTTTTGATGCAGTTCCTGTACCGCAGGGAGACCGGTCTGCATGGGACTCCCCGAGATGACCATACTCCTTCCAAACGCCTTTCCATTATCCTTTTTTGAATCGTAAAATTCAGTGACATCAACCGTGTTGACATCCGGTCTTAAAGGGTGAGAAACCCTGTTTTGGCCAGGGTGACAACAGCACCAATGGTAGCGGCCGCATAGATAAGGATATCGTCTGGCATCCATGTAAATTAATCCAAATTTGGAAACATTATTAAATACAGCCATATAAAAAGACCTTTAATTTATATTTTAAAAAATACTTAATACCTTTTCACTTTAAATCATTCAACAAAAAGCCAGTCAATTTTTATTACCAAACGCAAGATTTTTATTTTTCCAGTAATTGATGCCCCAGCTTTGCATTGACTTCTTTTCATCTGTTTTTTGCAATAAAGTCTATATAAGGGCTGCCAAGGGTATGTTGTGATCCTGCTCCAAAAAACTGGAGACAGAGTCAAACAACATTTCAAGTTATACCTTTCCTGCTCACAGTGAGCAAGAATTTTCAGTCATTGGCCGAATATTCTCCGCTCTGGTTATAATATATTGTATCTAAACTACCAAAAAAATAAGAAGCGTTGAGGTCGTTTGTCTGGGATATTTTATTCTATAGTAGTTCTCAAAAATATTTGACCATATCCGGCAGTTCGGATATGTTGAAGGCGGGTATGTTTTTATTCGGGTTTAATCCTTGATTTCTACAATTTAGCCAAGGAGGCAAAAAATGTACAAAGGTGGGTATACAGGAAAAATTTTAAGAATCAATTTAACTGATCAAACAGTGAAAGAGGAAAATCTCCCCTTTCAGATGGCAAAGGATTTCATCGGTGGAGCAGGATTTGGTATTAAATATTTATTTGATGAGGTTCCGGCAAATGCAGATGCCCTGGGCCCTGATAACAAACTCATTTTTGCTCCGGGCCCTTTTTCAGGCACCAGCGTTCCTTGTGCCAGCCGGATGGCTGTTACAGCTAAATCCCCTTTGACAGGTGCGGTGGGCATGGCTCTGTCCGGTGGTCATTTCCCGGTTGAGCTGAAGTTTGCCGGCTATGACGTGCTGATTGTTGAAGGGCAGTCAAAGGAGCCGGTTTATATTTGGATAAAAGATGGAGAGGTAAAGTTCCGAAGTGCTAAAAAACTCTGGGGAATGAAAACCACCGATACCCAGCAAATCATTAAAAATGAACTCAATGATCAGAATGTTAGAATTGCCTGCATTGGACCGGCAGGAGAAAACAAGATCAAAATCGCCTCTATTATTAATGAGTGGCGGGCAGTGGGAAGAAAAGGGCTTGGGGCTGTAATGGGCTCGAAAAATCTTAAAGCCATTGCAGTTCGGGGTGTTGAGAAAATAAAAATAGCAGACAGGGACAAACTCAAAGAAGCCAGAAAAGTCTTTACAAAAGCCATGAAGGATAGTGAAATTCTTTATCCTGCATTTTCAAAAATGGGAACTCCAATGGTAGTAGACCATACGTGCCATATGGGAATTTTTCCGACTAAAAATTTTTCAGCAACTGGTGAGTATGATCCAATAGAAAAAATTGGAACTGAGGTTCAGGTCACTCGGAATGTGGGAAAAGAATACTGTTACGGCTGCCCGGTAGGCTGTAGCCAGGTGAAACTGGCCAAGACGGGTGAGTATGCAGGGACCATGACCGAAGGACCTGAGTTTGAGACCATGTATTCTTTTGGAGGTGCCACCGGGGTCGAAAATATTGATGCCATCATTGCCGCAGACCGCCTGGCAGATGAAATGGGGTTTGATACCATATCCTCCGGCGTATCCATCGCTTTTGCCATGGAACTCTATGAAAAAGGTATACTGACAAAGGAAGACACGGGTGGCGTTGAATTAACCTTTGGTAATGATAAAGCCATGATGGCCATCCTTAAACAAATGTCCTTTCGTGAAGGACTTGGAGGCCTCCTTGCTGATGGCTCCAAAATTGCCGCTGAAAAAATCGGTAAAGGATCTGAAAAGTATGCCATGCATGTAAAGGGCTTAGAGCTTCCTGCCTATGATGTCAGAGGAGCTAAAGCTCACGGACTCAATTTTGCAACCTCTTTTACCGGTGCTGATCATTGTCGTGGATATGCTTTCCAGGAAATATTCGGAATACCGGTTCCAAAAGAAGTGGACCGATTTGCGGTTGAGGGTAAAGGGGAGTTGACCAAATGGAACCAGGATATTCGGACAGCAACCACAGATGCGCCAACCATGTGTGCTTTTATCCTTGACATGGCCGTTGTCGGCATTGCCGCCCAAAATACGGCAGATCTCATGGAAGCTGTGACCGGCATTTCTTATACACCCGATGATATCCTTATGGTTGGCGAACGGATAAATAACCTGGCAAGGGCCTTCAATGTAAGAGAGGGGTTTACGCGCGCAGACGACACTCTTCCTGAAAGACTGATGAATGAACCAATTCCCGGAGGGGCTTCCAAAGGTCATTCCATCAGCAAGGAAGAATTAAAACTCATGCTGGATGAATACTATACGGCAAGAGGCTGGGATGTGGAAACCGGATCACCCATGCGGGAAAAACTAAAATCTTTAAATCTGGAATATGCTGCAGATGCATTGAATCTATAAAAAAAGATCAAAAGGGGCTGTATCCGTAATCAGGTTGGATACAGCCCCTTTATTCTTAGAATAAGAAGGTTCTAAATTATACTTTTTCAAATATGGCTGCAGCACCCATGCCGCCGCCAATGCACATGGAGACAACTCCGTATTTCCCATTGACCTCTTTGAGGTTGGCAAGACAGGTAGCTGTCAGTTTTGCACCGGTGCATCCCAGGGGATGACCCAATGCGATTGCGCCCCCGTGGATATTGATTATGTCCATATACTTTTCAAGGCCCAGCTCCCTGATGCAGTAAAGGGCCTGGGATGCAAAAGCCTCATTGATTTCATAGATATCAATATCATCAATGGTCATCCCGGCTTGTTTAAGAACTTTTGGAATGGCATAGCGGGGGCCCACACCCATCTCATCGGACTTGCATCCCACGGTTGTATAGGCAATAAGTTTTGCAATGGGTTTAAGTCCTAATTCATCACATTTGCCTTTTGATGCAATAATAGTTGCTGCTGCACCGTCTGTTGTCTGGGAGGAATTTCCTGCGGTGACACTGCCGGCAGCAGCGAAAGCCGCCCGAAGTTTTCCAAGTCCTTCAGGCGTTGATTCCCGGATACCATCATCGTGTTCAACAATGAATTGCTCTTTTTTGTATTTCCCATCCGATAGTTTTACATATTTAGTGGCAGGTGTGGGAATTATTTCCGTAAACAGACCGTTATCGCGGGCTCTTGCTGCTTTTGCCTGGGATTTTGCGGCAAACTTATCCTGGTCTTCCCGGGATACATTGTAACGGGAGGCAACATTTTCTGCTGTAATACCCATGGAAATATAGTTTTCCGGGTGGATTCCGGAATATTCGGGATGAGGCCGGGGAAGGTTTCCTCCCATGGGAACAAAGGTCATGGATTCAATACCGGCACCCATGGTTATATCTGACCAGCCCATCTGGACTCTTGCGGATGCAAGGGCAATGGCTTCAAGGCCGGATGCACAGAAGCGGTTAACGGTTGCACCGGATACTTTTTCGGGAAACCCGGCCATTTGAGATGCAACCCTGCCGATGTTGAGACCTTGTTCAGCTTCAGGAAAGGCACAGCCGATCATAACATCATCAAAATGTTCAAAACCAAGGTTTTTGGTTCTTTCAACGGCAGACTTCATGATAAAGGTAATCAGTTCTTCAGGCCTTGTCTGTTTGTACAGTCCTCTGTTTTGTTTGCAGCCAGGGGTTCTGACCGATTGTACGATATATGCGTCTTGCATGACTTT
>NZ_JAIOSW010000414.1 GCF_021107415.1 Desulfobacula sp. | reverse complement strand
TCGTCAAAATAGAACAAAACGGTTCTTTAAAACAGTAGCACCCCAGTGGGATCGATTGAAAAAAGAAGTGTTAGGCAATTTTGATTTGAATTCCATGATTAAAGAAAAATTATCTTTTTATGGAAACATTTCAGATCTTGGCTGTGGAACAGGGGAACTCATTGAGATATTGTCCGAAAGAGCGTCACATAAGCTTATTGGCATAGACGCTTCTCCTGAGATGCTGGAGCAGGCAAGGTTAAGGCTTTCAGGTACTGCCGCTGCTGAGCTAAGACTGGGTGAACTTGAACATCTTCCAATGAAAAATCAAGAAATTGATACGGCAATAATGAATATGGTGTTACACCATATCTCACAACCTGAACTGCCAATCACTGAAGTTTTTCGAGTGCTCAAACCAAAAGGCCTGTTTATCCTGGCTGATTTTGAAAAACACGGTCAGGAAAAAATAAAAGAGATCATCGGTGGATCATGGCTTGGGTTTGAAAAAGAAAAAATAAAGATCTGGTTGACAGATGCAGGTTTTCATTTTAAGTCTATTGACTCTTACCCTGTCAATCATGGTTTGACGATTAATGTATTCACGGCAATGAAGCCATCAATATAGGAGAGATTATGATTATTCCGGTAATTCTTGCAGGAGGATCGGGGACAAGACTTTGGCCGTTGTCCAGAGAGCTTTATCCAAAACAGCTGATTGATATATATAATGAAAATACCATGTTGCAAAACACGATATTAAGGCTGGAAGGAATAGAGATGCTGGGGGCGCCCATTGTCGTCTGCAATGAAGAGCACAGGTTTATGACGGCTGAACAATTAAGAAAGATTAAGATTGATCCCCATGCAATTATTCTGGAACCTGTGGGCAGAAATACAGCACCTGCCATTGCCCTTGCAGCATTAAAGGCAATGGAAAACAATGAAGACCCGATACTTCTGGTATTACCGGCAGATCATGTAATTGAAAAAATCGGTGATTTTCATGCCGCCATACAGGCAGGACTTAAATATGCTGAAAAAGACAATTTGATAACATTCGGGATTATTCCAAGGTCTCCTGAAATCGGATATGGATATATAAAAAAGGGTGAAGTGCTGGAAAAGGATACAGGTGCCTCAAAAATTGAGAAATTTGTTGAAAAACCGGACCTTCCGACTGCCCAAAGATATATTGAATCCAGATCATATTGCTGGAATTCCGGAATGTTCATGTTCCAGGCATCTGCAATTATAAAGGAGCTTGAGAACCATGCACCGGATATTATGATCTTATGTAAGGAAGTGATAGCCACCGGTGTTCAGGATCTTGACTTTTTCAGGTTGAGTCTGGAAGGATTTAAAGACATTCCGTCCGACTCCATTGATTATGCAGTAATGGAAAAAACATCAAAAGGAATAATGATCCCCCTTGATGCCGGGTGGAATGATTTGGGATCATTTGATGCTCTGTGGCAGACGGGGCAAAAGGATGGGGATTTGAACGTTATAAAGGGAGATGTTTTAACCCATGATGTTAAAGAATCCTATATTAATTCTGAAAGCAGCCTGATTGCTGCTGTTGGTATTGAAAAATTTGTTATCGTGGAAACAAAGGATGCTATTTTGGTTTCTCCCAGGGATAGGGTTCAGGATGTTAAAAAAATTGTCAAGCAATTAAAGGATCTGAACAGGCATGAATCTGTTACCCACCGCAAAGTTTACAGACCCTGGGGCAGTTATGAAACCATGGATATTGAACCCAGATTCCAGGTAAAAAGAATTACGGTTAAACCCGGAGCAAAGCTGTCGCTGCAAAAGCATTTTCACCGCGCAGAACACTGGATAGTGGTTTCAGGTTCAGCAATCATCACCAAGGGAGAAAAACAAATGCTGCTCAAAGAAGATGAATCCACCTATATTCCCTTGGGAACTCTGCACCGGTTGGAAAATCCGGGAAAAATTCCTCTGGAGCTGATAGAAGTCCAGTCCGGCTCATATCTGGGTGAGGATGATATTGTCAGATTTGATGATGTCTATGGAAGAAAAGAGGATTGATATAAAAATTACAAGTTACAAATAATCGCCCCGGTTGAACTTTATCTGTTCAACCTCTATGGTTGCCATCAATTGGGTGAGGATATTTTTTAAATCGTCGTTGGAGGTCGCATTATTTTCAAATTCCTGTGCCAGGGTCTTTATCTGGCTTGATGCCTGTTCGAGGATATTGTAGGCCTTTTTCAGGGTTTTGTCAGGATCTTGAAGCCAGGATGCATATGTTTCAAGTAAATCCAGGGAGACGGTAAGCTTTTGGACAAATTGAGTTTGATTAAGTTCAAAGTTCAATTGTTGCGCTTTAAGGGAACCTTCAATTTCAGGAAGCGATGCTGTTTCTTTGAAAACAGTATTGTTGCTGCCTTTTTTAATTTGATTTGTTAAAATTTTATCAAAGGAATCTTTGTTTTTTTGAGATAATTCCTTTTGTTTAATACTCGGTTCAATTGAGGATATTTTATTAATGTTTGCTATTTTGGGATTAATTTCATTCATAAAGCCGCTCTTTAGTGACAAAAAGTATTGCAAATAAAACAAAAATATTTCAAACTACTTTTTTTAATAAATATACGTAAACTATAATTGTATTGTCAAGATTAATTACGGAGCTGGTTCATGACTGATGACATCTTACAAAGTATGAAAGGAAAATTTTTACTTGCTATACCCGGGCTTCCAGATCCCAATTTTGCCCAGACCGTGACATGCATGTGTGAACATAATGAATCCGGTGCTCTTGGTTTTATTGTGAATAAAGTGCATCCGCTTCTTACAGGAAGAGAATTATTTGAGGATTTGAATATTAAGTGCGACAAGAGTGTTGATACACTGGAGATTTACCTTGGCGGTCCTGTTCAGCCCAGCGGGGTGTTTGTTCTTCATGGACCGCCCTATGACTGGAATGAAAGCCTGAAAGTTTCAGATTGGCTGGCTTTGAGTAATTCAAGAGATATCCTTGAGGCAATTGCGGTTCAAAAAGGCCCTAAATCCTTTATGGTTGTGCTTGGATGTGCAGGATGGGGACCGATGCAATTGGATAATGAATTAAATGATGCAGCCTGGCTGACCTGTCCAATTTCTGAAGAAATAATTTTTTCAACTGATACCCAATTGAAATATGAAAAAGCGATGATGCTGATATATTGATTTTCCCTGCCAAAACGATGACAAATAAAACAACACCAATAAATTCCATTGAAAAAATAATTAACGAAACGTTAACAATTCTTCAACGGGTTGAACAAATCCCGCAAATGAGTGATAGCTCATCTAAAGAATATCAAGCAATCTGCCGGCGTATTCCGGACCAGATTCGTGCAGGGCGTCTGAAGATAGCTGTTGTCGGGGTCATTAAGTCAGGTAAAAGTACCTTTGTCAATTCTTTGGTCGGAAAGGAATTGGTAAAGAGAGGGGCGGGCGTTATCACCTCGATTACCACAAGAATTCAAAAAGGGAGAAAGAATCAGGCCAATCTCCATTTTAAATCATGGGATGACATTAATTCTCAATTACAAAAAGCCCTGTTGTTATTTCCCGATGACGGTCGCGATGATAGCCCTGGTGATAGACCCGATGATAGACTGGGCAATGAAATAATTAATGATTTTGATATCAGGCGTGAAAAAGACAGGGAATATTTAAAAAAAGTATACCAGACGCTAACCTGTGATTTTCCGGTCACAAAAGACGGTATCAGACCCCAAACTCTTTTGATCAGGCATGCGCTTTACGGGTTTGATATTTGTAAGGATCTGGTCCAGGCTGATGAAACCGTTGTTCGTTTTGAATCAAAAGATTTTGACAAACACAAAGCCTATACTTCTGATCCCAATAAAGCTTTTTATATCAAGGACGTCTGCATTAACGTGTTTGGCAAAGTAATGGATCCCAGTATCGAAATTGCCGATTGCCAGGGAGCAGATTCAACCGACCCGGCTTCACTGGCCCATGTTTTAACCTATCTTGAATCATCAAATCTGATTATCTACTGCATCAGCTCCCGAACCGGGTTAAGACACTCGGATATTGTATTTTTAAAACAGATTAAAAATTTAGGACTATTGGATAATATTCTTTTTATCAATAATTGTGATTTAACTGAACATGAAAATTTTAACGATTTGATTAAAATAGAAACCAGTATTCGAGACAACCTTGAATTTTTAGAGATACAACCCAAAATTTTTTCTGTTTCTTCACTTTATAACCTTTTTTTAAAACTTGAATCAAAATTAATCAAAAAGGACTTAAGCCGGTTAAAATTCTGGCAGGAAGAAAAGAAAATGGTTCAATACTGTGATTTGCAAACTCAAAAATTCAATTCTTTTTTTAACCAGGTGATTGATAAAAATCGGTATGAGCTTTTGATTTCAAATCATTTGAAGCGGCTTGGCATTATCGTTGGCCAATTGGAGCAACGGGCAGATATTTTCCTTGATTTGCTGTCTTCCGACAAATCAAAGGAAGAAAAGGCAATCAGGATATTGGATGATTTGCATCAAAATGCATCCCGGTTAGAAACCATCGTGACAAATTCTATCCAGGGGGCTGTCAGTGGTTTAAAAGATGAAATAGAGTCAAATATCAAAGATGTTTTTATTCAGGACCAAAAGGCTATCTTAAAAAATGCCAGGGAGTATATTCAAACGGCTTGCCTTGATGTTGAACAATACAGATCCGTGGCAAAGGAATCAGGCTTTAATCAAATTTTATACTTAATATTTCAGGAGTTTAAACGCAAGCTGGATTTATATGTTATTGAAGATGTTAACCCCCGGTTAAAAAGATTTGTTAAGGCCCAGGAAGAAAGAATCACATCATATTTTCAGTCTTTATTTGATTCATATCAGATCGATTTATACCAGATTAATTTGTTAAAGGCCGATCATCATTCACAACTTGAAGACATGTCAAAATTGACACAGCAACAAAACGATTTTATTGCTTTAGTGGATATCGACAACATAAAAAAAATACTGGGTCTTCAATTGCCGACCAGGATATTTGAGGCAGAATACACACCCAGAATCAAGGCCAATATCATCACGGGTTTTTGCCTGCAAACCTTGTCACAAATATTTTTTTCATTATCTAACAGGAATTCTGTGTTTTCATTTTCTCCTGCATTGAAAAAAGCAGCCGTGAACATTAAAAAGGAAAACCAAAAGATCATAAAAGATCAATTTGAACAATACCAGTTAAGCTTGCAAGCAAACTATTTTTTGCCTTTAATCGAGGCTGCCACAAGGGATTTTAAAGAAAAGATAAGTGAACGATTTAACCGGTACCATTTTTTCAAAGAAGAGATTGAACATCTTTTTTCTTTAAAACGTTCTGAAAAAAAAGATCAAAAAAAGAAACTATTATCCATAAAACAGCAAATTCAAAAGGTGGCAGCGGACATAGCCTCATACCCGGAAATATCATGGGAATAAACTGATGGATTTTAAATAGTCTTCTTTTTTAATTTTTTGTGTCATATGTTCGGATAATTGATCAGGGGTTATATCAAGGGGGTGAAAAATTTTATTTTCCAGGTTTAATGTGTTTGTCCACATAATCTGAATTTTGTCTTTAAACTCTTTTCGAGATCCATATCGTAATTTAATGTATTTAAGCCTTTTATTCAACGACACCACCTTATCATGTAATACCCTTTTATCAGAATAATTAACTATTTCCTGCACCGAAACCGGAGAATCGTTTTCATAAGAATCCAAAATGACGTGCTGACGGATGATATCCCCCACTTCGGGATATCCCATATCAGTTAACATCAGGCCACCGGTCTCGGAATGGATTTCGTTTGTATCAAAGCTTCTGGTTTTTGTTATATCATGAAGCAATGCAGCAGACGTTGCCAGGCGGACGTCAAGATCTGGAAAGTGTTTTTTAAGCTTAATAGTTAAGAACAGTGCGACATTGGAAACCATGATAGAGTGGGCGATAATATGATCCATCATATCTGTTTTTTTTATCAGTTTAAAACAGTTTATTTTTGATGGTATGTTCATAGATCCTTAATTTAATTTTATCAGGTTAAATTATTTTAAATGATAAAATAGTATTGAAGTTATACCCCTTGCTGTTATGATAGAAAAGGTTTTTTTTTAAAAGGCAGTGGTAGATTGCGATGTTGAAAAAAATAATTTCAGGCGGACAGACCGGTGCAGACAGGGCAGCACTTGATGTTGCTATTAAATTCAATATTGAACATGGCGGATGGATTCCAAAGGGTCGCAAAACGGAAAAAGGGCCATTGCCGATGAAATATCAATTGAATGAAATGAATACAAGTGATTACAGGGAAAGAACAAAGCAGAATATTATTGATTCCCATGGTACCGTAATTATATCCCGGGGTAAACTTACCGGTGGATCTAAGCTTACCCAGAGTTTTGCAACACTTGTCGGCAGGCCGAATTGTTATCTTGATCTTTTAACGGCAGAGGAATTTGAGGTATCCATTATTTTGAAATCTTTTATAATGGAAAATGAAATTCGAATTTTGAACGTAGCCGGTCCCAGATTAAGCCATCACCCCGGTATTTACATGGATGTAAAAACGATTCTTGAAGCCGTGCTCTATCTTCTTTTTATGGATACGCGGCAGGACGAATTTCTCAAAGAATACATTCCTGCTGGTCCCGTTAAAGAGGATTTTCCTCAAGCCATGGAAGAGGCCATTGACTTGCTGTGTGACGATTTGCCCCTGAAAACAAAAACATTTATTGCCAGATTTGAACCCCGCAATATCCACAGGCTCTATTTTACACTGCTGGAATATATAAGACACCGAGTCGGATTTGATATGGAAAATAAAGGGCTCTTAAAGGATTGTTCCGTTAAGATGAAGGATGACAAGTGTAATATTGAAGATGCTGTTATGGAGATTTTAAAACGGTTTAAACAACATCTTGAAAAAGATCATATATTGAGGATGGTGCAATGATACCCATTCGGGATACCCAGGCTTCCAATTGCATTCCTGTCGTGACTTATATCCTCATGGGAATTAACCTGATGGTCTTTATCCTGCAAATCCAGACCGGATTTGATAATGAAGTCTTTTTTTACTCTTACGGGTTGGTCCCGGCAAAATATACGGTCCATGAGATATCGAAATATTTTTCAATAGGCAATCAGCTATTTTCCATTTTATCCTATATGTTTCTGCATGGCGGGTTTTACATTTCATCGGGAATATGTGGACATTGTATATTTTTGGAGACAATGTCGAAGAATATTTCGGTTCAATACGATTCTTAGGGTTTTATTTAATATGCGGTATCATTTCAGGACTTTTTCATTTTTTTGTAAATCCCGTATCCATGGTGCCGACCATTGGTGCAAGCGGGGCCATTGCCGGTGTCATGGGCGCTTATTTTCTGCTGTATCCGAAATCACGCATTTTAACCCTTGTTCCCATCATCAT
This sequence comes from Desulfobacula sp., assembly GCF_021107415.1. The sequence goes on along the minus strand of NZ_JAIOSW010000414.1, from coordinate 52 downwards.
CATACCCTGTTTTGTTGAAATACCCGCGTTTATTTTTCTTGGACTCTCGTTT
>NZ_JAIOSW010000184.1 GCF_021107415.1 Desulfobacula sp. | reverse complement strand
CTTAATTTTTTTGACATTTTTTCTCCTTATTTTTATGATGTTAAATGCTCCAAAAGTATTCGTAATTATACCATAAAAATCAATAAAATCAAAGCTTTATTAAACGGTCTTAACTTTATGACATTGAATCCTCATTCATAATGACATCGATAACCAACTAGGCAAAGAACTTGATAAGATACCTTCTCAGACAATATATATGGGCTACCATACTGATCCTTATCAACCCTGCGAAGCAGAATATCTTCAGACCCGAAAGGTATTGGAGCTATTTTTAAAAAACGGTTTCTCTGCCAGTATTCTCACAAAGTCTGATTTAGTTATTCGTGATATTGAAATTTTAACAAAAATGAACAACGCTGCAATCAGCGTTTCAGTTGCATTCAATGATAATCAAACACGCAGGCTGTTTGAAGCCAACACCATTGACACTGAGAAAAGAATTGAAGCTCTTCGCAAATTGAAAGAAATAGGTGTACGGACGGGAGCTTTGGTCTGTCCAGTTATTCCTTATATCACAGATGCAATCGAATTGATTGATATGCTGGCACCCATACGCTGACACAATTTGGATATACGGCCTAAGTATCAATGATCGTTTAGGGCAAAACTGGTTGAACATTCAAAAGATATTAAGTAGTTATCCCCCGAATTTAATTGAGCAAATTGAACAGGTAATATTCTCAAAAGATCATAGATATTGGGCAGAGCTTAGAGAAAGCCTGGAGATGCTAAGAAAGGATCGAAAACTGAATTTGAATATACATATATAGTTTTTTTATATGGAAAGAGAGCGAATGCCTAACAAGGCTAATTCATAGGTAGAAAAAACTCATGGTTATTAAAATGATTAGAAAGATATTAATTGCATTTATTCTATCTCTTATTCTTTTGATAGTAGGATTGGTTATAAAATACTTTATTTTAGATCCAAAAACATCCCTGCAAGATATTATGTTTTGGGTAGGAGCAATTCCAATCTTCAGTGGAGTATTTGGTGAATTTTTTGGAAGAGAAAATTTTTCCTCTCAATTCAGTAGGGACGAGCGCTTTGTCTATCATTATGGGGTGAAAGCCTTTATTAAATCGGCGTTGACATCTTTTCCCAGTAGTTCTGTTAGTAATCAATCATCAAATCAAAGGGGAGTTCAAGACATTAGCGATTTAAAATCTGGATTAAACTGGATCTTGGCAGGATTGTTAATCTGGTTCTACAGTTATTTTATGTAAAAATGGGACTTTGGGCCAGTAACAAGCACCATTATAACCTGTCGCTGGAGTGGATCGGGGGCGACTGAGCGACTCCCGAAAATATTGGTTTTAACAAAATGTTTAATCATGCAGAGGTTGTAGGCATAAAGCCCCCGACCCCTCAGCTTATCGTTATGAGGACATGTCAAAGCAAAATTTCAGCAGCAGTTATGGAGAATGATCCACCCCACTACCTCGGGCCATTGAACAAAGTAATCAAGAGGTTAAGATTTTTTGCTCCGACCCCAAATGCACACAAAATTCACGATAACCAACCGCATGGCAGCGGTCACTACTCAAATTGAACGAGCGCGGGGATCACTGCCGGTATCTATCTAATATCCTGTTGTAAGTTCCATCTTCTTTTATTTTCTTTAACGCATCACGAAATTGATTAACCAGGGCATCAGGTGTGTTTTTACTAAAAGCCATATAAGCTCCCTCGATAGATACATCATCAAGACAATATATTTTTTTAATCGTATTTTCCGGGAGTTGTTTGGTGCGCAATATATAGTATGCCGTTAATTCCACAACCCCCCACAAATCAATGCGCTGGTAAATTAGCTTATTCAGATTAGCCTCATAAGAAAAATTAGGATGGAGATTTTTTTCTAAAATAAATCCCTTTTCTTCCAGATAATGTTCCATTACATCCTCTCTAGTGGTTCCAATATGATATTGTCTAGCAGCTTCTAAGGTTTGGATTTGGATATCACTGCGATCATTTAATGCAAAAAGACAATAATTGACAGGAGACGTTACGCCAATCCATTTAAATTTTTTTTCACGTTTTGGCGTTCTCGCAATACCGTAGATTAATGTATTCTTTTTTTCCAATGCCATTTTATAAGCGCGTGCCCAGGGAAGCATCTGAATATCAATTTTGATGTCCAAAACTTTTAATACAGCTTGAACCGTTTCAGTTCCTTGCCCGACAATTGTTTGCTTTTCTTGATAATGGTACGGCGGATAATCTTCTGTGACAATTGAAATTTCCTGAGCCTGACCGGCATAAATTGTTCCTAACACCATCAAGATTATAATCAGGCCTGACTTTTTCATAATGGACTCCTTTGTTTTTTGCCATTCCTACCTGTGAAGAATAAATAATTGATCCATTCTTGCAATCATAGCAGGCAAGTCATAGATTCACAATAAAGAACAAAAATCGACCTAAATATGCAGCGCTTTTAAAACGACTTAAACAAAATAAATGATATCAAAATGGGGTCGGGTCAAGCAAAACGATGTAACCTACTGTTAATATGGATATAAAATTTCAGAAATCACGAAAAATAGCTCTTAGCGGCTTCATTTTGATACCCAAATGGGCCTTCTAAGAGATCACATCAACTATTTCATAGAATCTAACAAACAAAATGAGGGCGTGGGGTCAAACCTATTGCCCTTATGAGTTTCAAACAAAAAAAATGCTGACGGATAAACCGCAGATTTTCATGTATCATCGCGACTTGATTAGTTACTAAGCTCCAATCAAGATGTGCCCCCATAGATACGGGGGCTGTTGAGCTTTACCAAAGAACCGAAACTATGGTTACTTATATTCGTCTTTCGGGCTGAAAAGAGCTATAATAAACAAAAAGCACCTACCTTTGGAAAGAAGACTTTGGAATTCCGAATGAAACGACCAGCAATAGGGGGCCGTCCATGAAGATTATGGCCGCCTTGGACCTATCTGATTACGCGGATTTCGTCCTGATCAAGGCAATTAAAACCGCCAAACAGCAGAACGCCAAGATGGACATTGTGGTAGTGG
>NZ_JAIOSW010000034.1 GCF_021107415.1 Desulfobacula sp. | reverse complement strand
TTCAGCGCCTTTTGGGTCTTTTTCTCGAAGAGGGTCTGCCAATTTGTTGTTTTGTTTTTCTGCTACTTGGTTTTACACTCTTGCTTGATTTCCTATGTGACGGTTTTGAGTTTATCTTTCTAGACGGAACAGAAACCCTACCATCCTTAACTTTGCTTGCTGCCCCGGCTTTTTCTGAGGCGGGTTTCCAGTCTTTCTGAACCTGCTTGCCGGTTGTTGCTTTACTTTTATTAGTAGTTGGTTTTTTTACATCATTGGCTTTTGGCTTATTCTTCTTGGGGACATCTCTTTTTTGGTTTAATGCTTGTTTGTTTTTTACCCCTTCATTCCTTTTAGCAAATGATTTATCTGGATTTTTGGCTCCAAAATCATTACGCCTCGATTTTTTCTGCAATTCGATAGAGGTTTTACTTTTTCTCACGCTTGTATAGTTATATGAATTATTAACATTGATATTCACATTGACATTTGTTCTATGGCGATGTCGAGGGTAGGGGCGCCAGGGGCGGTAGTAGGGTGGATAATATCCCCAGTAAAATGGCGAGCGCCACGGATGATACAGGGGACTCCAAAAAAACACAAAAATCACCGGGGGATGTACATAGACGGGTTCTACTATGTAGCCCGGGCCGTACATGTATACATCTCCAACTACTTGAACCTGGGTTTCATCCTTACCTTTTTTTTCAACGTCAATTGTTGCTACGTCCTGATACTGGTCTTTTCCAATAACAGCCTGGATGGTGACCAAGTGTGTATCACCCTTGGACGTCTCTGTTACTCTGAGATAATCAACTTCTCCGTCTTCATTCAGATCCAGATTTGAGATCTGAGTATCTGGGTCATTGAGCTTCTTCTCAAATTCTTCCAGATCTTTTGCTTCACCAAATATCGATGCAACAGCTTCCAGATCAAGGTTGTCACTGATATCAGTATCTTTTGCTTCAACAGTCGTTACATCTTCTGCATACAGATTATTGCAAGCGATAAACAGTATAATCAACAAACTTCCAAATATTTTTCGCATTACCTATCCCCTTTATTGTTGAATTGTATGGCAATCTTTAATGGCAGTGATTCTTGAATAATTTGTATATTTAAGGGTATTTTATACTCCAATATTAGCATAAAAACAAACATTTTTTTCACGGCTGACGCATGAACTATTTTAAACTATCTTGTCATATGGTTATGAGCCCATGGGGTGTATAAATACAGACAAGCTGTTACAAGCTGGGAAGTCAACAAAAAAGATGACTGCCATATGTTTCAGAAATTAAGCAGGGGTTGCATAACATATTGACTGATATGTCAAATTACTGATTTCAATATTGACATCTTTTGCTCAAAACATTAGAGGTTAAATGAAACATAATTTTATTAATATACAAATCGGCTGGTAACAGTATATGGAATTTACTTTTGAATTTATTCGACTATTTTTAGTGGCTATTTATGTGGTTATGCCATTGTTGATATTTTTATCATTTTGGATTGTTATTTTAGGTCAAGTGGTCGGCTTTATTGAAGGTTGGAATAAATTTGATTCATTGTACTGGTCTTTTATAACTGCATTAACAGTGGGCTATGGTGATCTTCACCCTTTAAAGAAAAGCTCAAAAACTTTATCAGTGATAGTTGGATTAACCGGGATCATGTTTACCGGCATTGTCGTTGCAGTCACGGTTCATACAGCGACCCTGGCATTTGAAAAGTACGTGGATCTGAATATCTTTCTGCAAGCCGGCAAACTATTTAAATAGAAAATTATAAAACCCAAAATAGGATTTTTTACTAACATTACCATGCCAAAACTACAATCACTATTGTCTTTTAAAGGCCACCCCCAAAATATACGCAAAAGATTGCTCCGGGATATTATTATTGTGGTGGTAATTACCTTTACCTGCCTGGTGGCACTCAGCATTTACCAAGTTCGAACTGTACGTGAAAAAGTCTCTAAAACTATTATAAGTGATGCTGCCACACTTGTTAAGAAAAGGTTTATCCGTTTTGTAGATCCCATTGAAAACTATCTTGCTGTTATCAGCGAGTGGGGAAAAAATGGTACCATTATCCAACGCAATGACCAGGAATTAACTAAACTTCTTATTCCTTTATTAAGCCCCCATGCCCATATGACAGGCTTATTAATTGCAAATAGTAATGGTGCAGAATTTTTTCTGCAGAAATATGACGGCGGCCTGCGTTCCAGGCGGCTTTATCCTGGCGATGGTGAAAGAATTGCAACCTGGCACTCCTGGCATCTTAACGGTAAACCATTTAATACATGGCAGGAAAAAACTGATTATCAATCTGCAAACAGGCCATGGTACAAAGAGGCTTTAAACAACAAACCCGGTAAAATCAGCTGGACTGAACCCTACACTTTTTTTACGACACAGGAGATTGGAGTTACCGCTGCCACCTATTGGCAAAAAAAAGATAACCCCGATTCCAAGCATATTATTGCCATTGATCTTTTGGAAAATGATCTCCTTGAATTTTTAAATACTCTTAAGGCAGGTAAAGATGGTCATATTATTGTAATAGAAAAAGATGGTTCAATTATTACTTACAACCAGGTTGAACCAGGCAAAGTTGACAAGCGGCCCGCCCCGTTGCAAGCTGCATTAAAAATCTGGCATTCTCATAAAAAAAAAGAAGTTTCAGCCTTGAAATTCACCAACAGCGGCCAAATCTGGTGGGCAGGCTTTAGCAAGTTAGGACAAGGTGATCCAAGCTCCTGGGTTGGCATTATAATTCCCCAGTCAAAAATCATGGATAATGTTGTCCAAAAATGGTGGCAAACAGGCATGCTTGGTCTTGGTGTTCTTTTTTTAGCAATTTTTCTGGCTTTTCGACTTGTAAAAAAATACAGTTACCAGCTCAAAGAACTTCCCACTCAACACATCAATGGCCATAATTTTGCTAATGAGCTAATTGCTCTTATTGATGCCGGCGAAAGCACCACCCTGGAATTTAAATCAACCCTGCGAACAAATCTTAAGACCGGAAAAAAGGGTAAGGAAATTGAAATTGCCTGGCTCAAAACCATAACAGCCTTTATGAATTCCGATGGCGGCATCTTACTTGTTGGAGTGGAGGATAACGGCAATATTCTCGGAATCCAGATGGATAATTTTGAAAATGAAGATAAGCTGCGCCTATATTGTAAAAGCCTGATTAATAATCATATAGGTCCCGAATTTACCCGTTTTATTAATTTAAAACTAAAACCTGTTAAAGAAAAACAGGTTGTAATCATTGAATGTGAACGAGTACGAAAGCCTGTCTTTTTATCCATTGGTAAAAATGAAGAATTTTTTGTGCGTTCCGGACCTTCAAGTATGAAGATTACCATGAGCCAAATGGTGAAGTACCTTGAAGAGAGAAGATAAAAGCCATTAAGAAAGCTATTCTTCTGCTTTTTTAGTTTCTTCTCTTCGTATAATACCGTCCACTGCTGCCGCAGCACCTATTTTTAATGCGGTTTCAGTATAAGACGTATCAATATCTTTATTGCCGTTTTCTTTTCCCCCCATTAAAGATTTAAGCTCATCCGGCATATCTACAATTACTTTTCTGTGGGCATAGTGGATGCCTTTGGCAGCAAGGGCTTCGGTTATCCTGCGAAAGGCCTCTCTTTTTATGACAAACTGCTTTCCTGGGTGGGCAGTAAATTTCACCCTGAAGGTCATTACAGAGTCTCCAACTTCCCTGACACCCTGGGACTTTAAAGGCTTGATAAAATCGTCTTTGAATTCCTCATCTTTAAGCATTGCTTTACCAACTTTTTTAATGACTTTTCGTACTTTATCTATATCAGTATCATAGGGCAGCTGAATATTGAATTTTATAACCATGCCTCCACGCATGTAATTGGTTACAGAACCAAGTTCACCAAAGGGGACTAATTGCAGCATTCCACGATGATGTCTTAATTTAACATTGCGAAGGGTAATCGCTTCCACACTGCCGGTAATGCCCCCTGCCTCAATATATTCTCCTACACGAAATGCATCATCCAGTAAAAAGAAAAACCCTGATAAAATATCAGTGACCAGTTTCTGGGCACCAAAACCTATGGCCAAGCCTATAACTCCTGCTCCAGCAAGTAATGGAGCAATTTCAACCCCAATGGATGACAAGATTGTCAATACAACAACCACAATCAGAACAGTGCCAATAAATTTTTTAACCATTGGAAGCACTGTTGTGCTTCGCCCTGCAACAACACCACCGCCCAATTCATTATCTTTTCCTTCATTTTTATCTTTGTCAGGCATATCTTCGGCGAGTTTTTTATTTATCAATTTGCTTAAAAAATTCCAGGCAAGATAACCAAGGGACAATGTAACCATTACATCAAACATGGTATTGGGCAGTTGACTGGCAAAAGGAATATTTATTCCCCACAGGCTCGCTATCCAGAAAACCAGGGTAATAATAATAGTGGTTCTGACAATAGCAGCAACAGTATTAGAATTTTTATTATTTTCCAGAACTGTCTGGTCATCATCTTCCATAGTCTTATCTTCCGGCTCTTTTAATGTGCCAAGAATTACGCCAACTATCCATTGACCTGCTTTGTCTAATAAAAAATAGATGGGAACAATCAAGAGACTGATAAAAAATGCTATGGGAGTATTGTCTTGCCCAATAATCATGCGTGCAGCCCACAGAACCCAGATAATAATTATATAAGCAAATGACAATATATGCCAGATTGCTGCAAATTGTTTTTTGAATAAAGATGGCTTTTTTTGATTACCGATTATGACCGCTGCCACAATTTTTTGATTCTGCCGGATCATGAAAGCTATGGTAAGGATCAGGAATGTTCCAATACTAAGCCCTGTAAACCTTGTTAAATCTCCTGGAGTTCCTATCCTGATCATTGCAGATATTATGACATAGCCAAAAGAGATTAATCCCATTATAAACATCATACTTTTATGGAAATATCCGGCAGCATAATTACTTAAAGGTAAAAGGCGGAGATTTTCCATGGTTGGCGAGCATACAACACTGCTTAAAAGGGAAATCATCCTTACAGATATAATTACGATAAACACAATTAAAAAAATCATTTTACCAGCCATATGGCTCTGCCCCTTCAAAAGAAAAAAAATTGTAAGACAGACAAATATAAAGACAGCCACACCAAAAAAATCAGGAATAGTTTTCAACAGTGCACTGCCAATCTTGCTGAATCCCTTCAAGGGTTCAAAGGAATTGATCCTTTTACGAAATCCTTTTGTCATATATTTGAAAAAAAACTCAAATAAAAAACCGACAAGAATGACTCCAAGAGCGTAGATCAAAGTTATAAACAACGAGAAGACACCTCTACTCTCGGATAAAAGGACAAGGGAATTATAAAAATGAGAGGGTATATTGGGTATATTTGAGATAAAATCTTTTAATCTGGCATGGGCAAAATCAGTAAACTTATGCATATTATTAAAAGAATCTGACTTATCCTGCAAGGAACTTGAAGCTTCTTTTTTAAGTTCAGAAATGAGCAGTTGTCTAACCTGTTCATCGCTCATGGCTGACAATATTTCATCCACCTGTCCTGGAGAATAATTTTCAGGTAATTGAATTTTGCTAATTGTAGAGCCTGACCCGGATGTTTCCGCACTTAGATTTGATATATTCAAAATGCAGGCAAGCAATACAAGAAAAAATACCGGTCCAATAGTTAATCGCACTTTTGCCACACAACACCTCCAGTTCTTTGTTAACTATTGCTATACTGCAAAAAAGCTATCACATCAATAAATGTATGGCAAGTCTTGGTCATCTTTAATCACGGTAAATTTATTCTAATAAACGACTCCGAAAGACGCTTGGCTATTCCAAGTCCTTTTCAAATAATAAAAACATATATATTGTCCAAAAAATCTGCAATTTCTTATTCAATAATGCAGACATCCGAGTCACAGGGACAGGCACCATCGATCTCAAAGGCATATGCAATTCTTGATGCCTGATCAAACACAGTTTTTTTAATCGGTTTAAAAGAAAAACTTTTAATATTTTTTCTTATATTTTTTTTTGCAGGCAGGTTGTCAAGTCCGGTTGAAGTAACCTTTCCAGTATCCCCATCAAGGATCTCTGCATCCTCTCCGTTGGTGACAATAACAATTGGTATCTGGTAAGGTTTCATTATTCGTGATAATGCCAGGGTAGAAAGCCTCCTGGTGACAAGGGATCCCGGCGCATATTTGATAAGTGCAACAAATTTCCCCTGGTATTTGACAAGAAAATCAATTTTTATGGAAGCCTTTCTCTGTCCGGCGACAACCTCAAGATTTATATTGCTTTCAATATCATTTTTTTCAAACCTGCCGTCTAATACAAGCTTTTTGGCAATTGTTTGTCGGTATCTTTCATCAAGCGTGTCCGTTAACACAGAACCGGTTAAAAAATCTTTCAGTTCTCCAAGAACCAAATGATGAGGATTGGATTGGTTTTCCATTGATGCTGCCACCCTCCTGCTTAGGCCATATAAAGCCGACTTATAAATTCCTCAAATATTCATAATTCTTTTTTCTATTTCAATGTTAAGGATAATCAATAAGTTTACAAGTCTTGTGTTGTGTTGCATAAAAAAATCTAATCCATAATACATGATTTCCTATTCTTCCATCAAACATGTGTTATTTTTGGTTTGTTTTTGTTAGTGTTTTTATATTTTTTAAATTTCTTGACTTAGTATAAGTCAAAAACTATAGAGTACGGTTGTAAATAACTATTAATAGGAGGAAATATAATGAAAAAACAAAAGTTTAATCTGACAACCCACCTTGTTTGGCTCGCTGTATGCGCTTTAATGATGTTTCCGTTTCCGGTACAGGCCGGGCCCAAAGACAAACTGACTATTTTCCATGCCGGCAGCCTGACAGTACCATTTGCAAAAATTGAAAAAGCATTTGAAGCTAAATATCCGGATGTTGACGTTCAAAGAGAAGCCGGCGGCAGCACCAAAATGGCACGCCTTATTTCAGAGGTTGGCAAACCAGCCGATATCATGGCATCAGCAGATTATAAAGTCATTGATAACAATCTGATTCCAAATTTTGCCGCCTGGAATGTAAGGTTTGCCACAAATCAGCTTGTCCTTTGTTACACGGATCAAAGCAGATATGCCGATCAGGTCACTGATAAGAACTGGTATAAAATATTGCAAAAAAAGGATGTTGTATGGGGACATTCCGATCCAAACCTTGACCCCTGCGGATATCGCAGTATTATGGTATTACAGCTGGCTGAAAAATTTTATAATGTTGACGGTCTTTATCAAAAACTCATTGATAATCGTCCCCAAAAAAATATCCGGCCCAAATCCGTTGAACTGGTCAATCTTCTTAAAACAGGACATATGGATTATGCCTGGGAATACCTGTCTGTCGCTATTCAGCACGA
>NZ_JAIOSW010000128.1 GCF_021107415.1 Desulfobacula sp. | reverse complement strand
TACAGATCCACAAAGGCTCAAAGAAATATCATTCATCGCCAAAATTCAAAAACATGAACGCCCCGTCATCAGCAATATAAAGCATATCAGAAAACTTTTGGTGGCGGTTGAAAATTCTGAAAGAAAGCTGGTGTCAGACGGCCATACCATTATAGGAATTACGGATTATGACATTCCGGATTATGCCATAACAGCAGAATTCAATGGAGACCACGGATTTTTAAAGTTGGGGAATGAAAAGATTGCCTCTTTTTTTGACGGCAGTTTTCATTCAACTACCCGGGAAGCAAAAATGGTTGAATTAGAGGAACTTTTGTTGGATTCAGACCTTGATACGGAAAAATCCACGCTTTTATTTCAACTTATTTCACACCTTGTTCATAGCGCAGGAAAAGGAAGGCATGGCTGTACGCTGGTGATTGACTTGAATAAGTCTCCTACACCTTTATCCGGCCATGTGCTGGAACCGTCTTTAAACCTCCTGGAACTAAAAAATATTAAACTTGCCTGTTCTCTCTTAAAGATAGATGGTGCTGTTCATATTACATCGGATTTGTGTATCCATGGATTCGGATGTTTGCTGGATGGAAAAACCATTAACTGGGAAAATATGGCAAGAGGTGCAAGATATAATTCTGCCTTACGATTTTCTGCTGATCACAACCGTGTTATTATCGTGGTTGTTTCAGCAGACAGACCTGTATCCATTATTTATAATGGTATTGAGATAAACGCTTTCAGCTATTGGAAACCAGTGTATCAATATACACCGGAACCTGTGAGCCTGGAAAAATATTTAAATGGAGTAATATTATGACACATCAAAACGATCACAGTCACGATCATTCCCACGACCACGACCATAATCACCCACACGATCACGATCATTCCCATTCCCACGACCATAGTCATTCCCACGACCATAGTCATTCACACAGCCATGAGCATGAGCACAGTCATCCCCATGAACTGACTTTTGAGCAAAAGCTTGAGAAATTGTTTGGTCACTGGATTGATCACAATGAGAGTCACAAGGATACATTTTTGACCTGGGCTGGGAGGGCAAAGGATGCTGGACTTACCGAGGTTACAAAAAATTTAGAAATGGTCGGGCAACTATCCGAAGATGTCACCCGACAACTTAAAGAGGCATTAAAGAATCTTAAGGGATAGGGCCTTGGGATTTTTTGATATACAATTGTGATATCAATATGCCTGCCAGCATTAGTGTGCATCCAAAAATGGCACGGCCTGAAAAAATTTCATTTAAGATGATCCAGCCGCCAATGGCTGCAACAACTGATTCAAGGCTTAAGATAATTGCAGCATGGGAAGCAGGGCTGTTTTTTTGCCCGTAAATCTGTAGTGAATATGCCACCCCCACAGACAATACACCCCCGTAAATTAAAGGAATGGATGCGCTTAAAATATCTGAGAGAATAAAGGTTTCAAATCCGACTGCCACTAACAGGCTTAAAATTGTGCAAACCATGCATTGGACCAATGAAAGCTGTGCTGCATTAAACCGGTTGGAAAATCTTCCGATAATGATGAGATGGAAGGCAAAACAGATGGCTGAAAAAAGAACCAGAAGATCACCAAAGTTCATATCCAAGCCTTTTGTTACACTTAAAAAATACATGCCGATGCTGGCAAGAACTGCCCCAATCCATGTTCCTGCAGAGGTTTTGTCCTGTTTGAAAAAAAGATTTAAAAAGGGAACGATGATAACATAAAGTCCTGTAATAAACCCGGCTTTACCGGCTGTTGTGTATACCAGTCCCACCTGTTGGAATGAAATACCGAAAAACAGGAAAATACCCGAGATGATGCCTGATTTTATAAGGCCATCATTGGTTTTGCCGGATGTTTTTTTTTGTGTTAAAAAAATAACGGGCAATAAAGAGAGGCCTCCCAGGGCAAAGCGAATACCATTAAAGGTAAACGGACCGATATGATCCATTCCGATTCTTTGTGCAACAAAGGCCAGACCCCAGATGATTGCAACAAATATTAATATAAAATCTGATTTAAAAGTGATAGATTTCATGGTATCCAAATATATGTAAAAAAAACACTTTTTAATATTTAAAACTATGGTTCGTCAAGGAAATAACATGGATAGAGGCATAATTTCTCAAAAAGAAATGGCCGGGCAGCGATTAATGCTGGGATTTGACGGCATTGAACTGAACGGGGATTTAAAACATATCATTGGTGATATCAAAGCCTGTGGTATCATACTATTTAAAAGAAATATTGAGACCCCGGAACAGGTGGCATCCCTTTGTGAAGCCTGCCGGGATTATGCAAAATCATGCGGCATTCCCCCTCTGTTTATTGCTGTAGACCAGGAAGGCGGGGTAGTTGCAAGACTTAAGGAACCTTTTACAGTGTTCAAGGGGAATCCCTATATTGAATCTGTTCGGGATGCCGGCAATTTTGCTTCCATCACAGCAGATGAACTAAAACAGGCCGGAATTAACATGAATTTTGCCCCGGTTCTGGATATTGCACCCGTTGGGAAGGACAGCATTATGAAAGACCGGGTGTTTAAGGGAAAAGCAGAAAATGTTTCAACCCTTGGTATGGAAGTGATCCATACCCTTCAGGAAAAAGGCATCATGGCTGTGGCCAAGCATTTTCCGGGTATTGGCAGAACCATTAAAGATTCCCATTTTCATCTTCCCGTGCTGGATATTGATCTTGAGACTCTCAGGCAATCAGACCTGGTTCCGTTTGTGGATGCAAAAGACGAGGGCGTTGCAGGGATAATGTTGTCTCATATTTTATACCCCCAGCTTGACAGCCAGTGGCAGGCAAGTTTGTCTCCCTTTATTGTCAACGAGTTGTTACGCAATCAAATGGGATATGATGGTCTTGTGATGACCGACGATCTGGACATGAAAGCCATTGAGCATGATATGAACACCTGTATCCGGCAGATTTTGAAATCAGGAATTGATATGGCCCTGATCTGCCACAAGGGACCCGATATTGATCTTGCTTATCATGAAATCATAAGACTGCTCAATGGGGAAGAAAATCTTTATAAAATGGGAAAAGAATCGCTTGAAAGAATATTAAGGGTTAAGAAAAAATACCTGACGGACCCGGTTTAATCATGGTTTAATCTATTTGTTTCTTGAAAACACATCATGGTCAAGCCTGCATGTGTTGCCTTGTTGAATCATGGTGTATCCTCTTGCTGCGATCATGGCAGCATTGTCTCCGCAAAGTTCAATGGGGGGAGAAAAAACTTTGATGTTTTTGGCTTTTGCTTTGCCGGATAATTTTTCCACAAAGGTTTTGTTGGCAGATACACCGCCTGCAATACCAATGCGTTGACATCTTTTATATAAAGCTGCATTAATCAGTTTTTGTGAAAGTACATCAATGACGGCTTCTTGAAATGAGGCGGCAACCTGTGCTTTTTCATCTTCTGTTGCGATGTTGTT
>NZ_JAIOSW010000051.1 GCF_021107415.1 Desulfobacula sp. | reverse complement strand
GGCCACCAGTTGAAAAGCACTCCTGATCAGAATGCTGTTATCCAGGAAAGCAAGGATGAAATCTCCCCGGATGTTAATAATGGATTCAATGAGTTTTCTGACATAGGCAGGGCTGATTTTAAGGCTTTTTTCTTTGAAAATGGCATATATTATTTTTGCAGCTTCATCAAGGCTTTTGGAATCCTGATGATATTTTGTGGGAATCTGGTGGCGTTTAATCTCAAGAAATATGATTTTTTTAAGATTATCCGCATTCATCCAAAACTTGGATATATCAATGATACACCCTTTTTCCACAAATCGTCTGTATATGGCAGAATCAAACCTGTGGGTCTGATCTGTGGTAGCAAAGATAAAGCAATCCCTTCTGCCCTCAATTATCTCATCCAGCACAATATTGGAAGTGTCAATCAGGGTTCTCTGCTGTTTTTCCGCCCCCCCGCTGCCATAGCTGGCCTCTGATTTTCCAAAGGCGGAATGGGCTTCTTCAATGTGCCGGATGGACGTTACTTTGGGGTGGCCCATGGCACGTTTGAAATAGTTGCCCGGTTCCCCCGCTAAAGCGGTCTGATAATCATTGGGTGTAATAATAGAGGAATCAACAATGATCCCCCTTTCTTCAAAATAAGTCAGGTTTTTCATGATTCGTTTTTTAAATATGCGTCTTAAAATCGGAATTCGGGCAAGACGGTTGTAAAATGCCTGTTTTCTTTTTCTTGCAATCTTCATGGCAAACTCGGGGTCAACCTCTTCCAGATTTGTAAAAAGACTGTGCCTGGCAAGGATTTTTTCTTTTTTCTTTTTCCAGTCAACCATGGGGATGATTTCATTCCTGAACACCACCTTTTCCAGAATTTCCCTTACTGTAGCGCTCTTGCCACTGCCCGAAGTGCCTTCTATAAGGACAATCGGGGCTTTGGGAACATCAGGGTCCTCAATATGTTCTTTCCTGATATGTGCCCGGTATATTTTTTCAAAAGTTTTTTCAAGTTCAATGGGAACATGAAGATCTGTCAGTTCCTTGTCCAGTACGGCGATCAGGTAGTGATATTCGGGTTTTGTCAATTCTTTTTCAATAATGGCATTCCAAGAGGCCCCGGGATTGGTTTCACCGGAGTATAAAAATCGTTTTTTCCAGTCCCTGAGGATTTCAGGGTTGTTTAATACATTCATTTTTCTTTTTTTTCTTCTCATAAAAAAGAGAAGAAAAAAGGATTCTTTCAGGAATGAAATTACGGGATGCGGCTGTTTGTACTGGTTCAGGCGGGATCTGACAAAGGCTTTGGTGTTATAGCTCCTTGTCTTCACAAGAGCCTCTGTCTTTCTTATGGATTCTTCAGGAAGCCTGATAAATGTTTTTTCTTTTGTGGTTCTTTTTGCCATACCCAACTCCCGGGGCAAGATAAAATCAGCTTGCAGTTAAGGTGTTTTCAAAACAGCCTGTGATGAAGTCTTATCCTTATTGTTTATCAATTGTTTATCAAAGGGGGTGTTTATTTTTTTTCGGAACAGGGGAGGCAGCGTTAGAGAGGGTGGTCGGCCTGCTCCATGAAGGACAAAGGTTTTTTGCTCCGATTGGTTCTTTTCATAGGCAGTGGCCCATTTTTGCTGGGATAAAAATTCAAACAATGCCGGGTTTACACTTAGTTTGTCAGATCCACCCAAAGCAAGGTGAAGGGATCGGATACCCTCAAGATATGCTTTATACAGCTTTTTGATCCGATCGGCTTCCTGGTCTGCCGCATAATTATCAGCTTCCGCGATAAGCTGACGTCGCTTTTTTTCCTCTGTTGCTTCAATCAGTTTATCGCCAAACCGGGTTTCATTGAGCACAAAACTGACCACTTCAATACCAAATTTGTCTTCAATGGTCGGGCCGTTTTTATTGATGGGGCGATTTTTCAGGGCCTGGAAAATTTCTTCTTTTATTTTTTCCCTTTCACTAATGAGCTTATTGACTTCCTGGGCCTGCAGGGTGTCTTTGGCAATACCGTCAAAATCTCCCTGGAGAAGAATTTCAGGAGAAAGGTTCTCAATCCCCCAAACCTTTAAATCTTTTATTTTAAATGTCATTAAAGCAGACGTCCAAAGGGCGATACTTTCCTGGGAAATGATTTTTATGGGGGCGGAACTCCCGCCAAGATATAAATTCTGATTCATTAAAGGGACTTCTTTCTCAAGCTTTGTGAAAAAGGGAAGCCTGTAATGCCACCCAACATCTGTTACCGCCTGCCGTTGCCCGCCAAACTGCTCAAGGATAACCGCATAGTTGAGTTTGACCTTATAAATAACCTTGGTTGAATAAACAACAGCAGCCAAAGAGTAAAAAAGAGCGATAATAAAACAGATAAATGCCATTTTTCTGATAAAATTTATCACCCTTGCCCGTTGAAGAAATACCTGTGAGGACTGATCCTTCATGGCTGATCCTTTCTTTTGATAAACGTCAGGTGTTGTATAAAAAAGTTTTTTTTACTTTAAAACGCTAAATTATGAAAGCTATTATTGAATCCGTGATCAAATGAAAAAATATCAAGTTCAATATATGACGCAAGTATACATTAAGATATATGACTAGTCAAAAATTATTTAGAAAAATGCTTTGCAAATACCTGCCGGATTGACGTTACCAAGTCCTTAATGTCATTTAATTTTGATTCAGGATTCATAATGACAATTCTAAGATATCTCTTAGCATTTAACTCGGTGCAGGAAATATAAAAGCTGCCCTCTTCAATTAAATGATCCCGCAACATGATCTGGACATCATCGGTTGCATCAAACCTGAAACACAGAATATTGCTTTCAGGGTTACAGGGTACTTCAAAATCAGGTTGTGCGCTAATATGCTCAAAAGCCTGCTGTGTAAGATCATATGCAGTATCAATATAGCGTTCTATCTTTTTTTCACCAATGGCTGCAAGGGTCATATAAAATTTTAAACCAAGCCCTGTCTTTGTGCATTCAATTGCCTGCCCGATAAAATCAAATCCGGGTTGCTTTTTTTCATGAAATAAGTAGCTTGCCTTATGTTCGAACGTATGTTCCAGGGCAGCAGCATTTTTTACCAGAAAAGCGGCACATATAGAAGGGGTTCTCAGCATCTTGTGAGCGTCAATGATCATGGAATCCGCTTTTTGGATGCCATTAAGATATGGTTTGTATTTATTGGAAAAAAGTGCACCTCCGCCATGGGCACCGTCAATATGAAACCATATCCTTTTTTCGCTGCAAAAGTCAGCAATTTCATCAATGGGATCATAAAG